>NZ_JAAARL010000018.1:0-160415 GCF_009908205.1 Pseudomonas sp. Fl5BN2
TCACTGCCTTACCAACTCCTTCTGGCTTCGATGAACTGAAGCGTAACCGCTGCCGAAAACTGCGTAACTCGTTGAATCTCAAGGAGTTTTCCGTTTCGACTGCGCCGGAAGTGGGGCGAATTATAGAGAGATATAATTCGCCGTCAATACCTATTTTCAGTTTTATTCGGATTTAAGCGTAATACGTGCAAATGCCTTCTTGCCAGCCTGGCACACATGGGTCGAACCCACTGCATATATATAGGCGCGATCGACAACCTCGCCATCTACCCGAACACCACCCGACCCCAGAAGGTCTCGTGCTACGGCAGCATTCTTCACCAGACCAGCCTTATTAAGGACAGCAGCAATCGGCATGTCTTCAGCAGCAGTCAACTCAATCTCCGGCAGATCATCCGGCAGCTCGCCATCCTTCATACGGTTACCTGATGCACGATGAGCATTTGCAGCAGCCTCGTCACCATGGAACCGCGCAACAATCTCTTCCGCCAGCTTGATCTTGACGTCACGCGGGTTGGCACCCGCCTCCACATCAGCCTTCAATGCATTGATCTCATCCATCGAGCGGAAGCTGAGCAGCTCAAAGTAACGCCACATTAGCGCATCAGGAATGGAGACCAGCTTGCCGTACATCACACCCGGAGCTTCCTGAATCCCTACATAGTTACCCAGGGACTTGGACATCTTCTTGACGCCATCCAACCCCTCAAGCAGCGGCATGGTTAGAATGCACTGCGCCTCCTGCCCATAACTGCGCTGCAGCTCACGCCCCATCAGAAGATTGAATTTTTGATCGGTGCCACCCAACTCGACATCGGCACGCAGAGCCACCGAGTCATACCCCTGCACCAGCGGATACAGAAACTCGTGAATGGCAATCGGCTGATTAGTCGAGTAGCGCTTGTCGAAGTCGTCCCGCTCGAGCATGCGCGCAACGGTGTACTGGGAAGTCAGGCGAATAAAGTCTGCCGGCCCCATCTTGTCCATCCAGGTGGAGTTGAAGGCCACCTCAGTCTTGGCGGGATCAAGAATCTTGAAAACCTGGCTTTTATAGGTCTCCGCATTCTCCAGGACCTGCTCGCGAGTCAATGGCGGACGAGTGACACTCTTGCCACTCGGATCACCGATCATCCCGGTGAAGTCACCAATCAGGAAGATCACCTGGTGACCCAGGTCCTGAAACTGACGCAGCTTATTAATAAGCACGGTATGCCCGAGATGCAGATCGGGGGCCGTCGGATCGAAGCCTGCCTTAATACGCAGCGGCTCGCCGCGCTTGAGCTTCTCGATCAATTCGGACTCGACCAACAACTCTTCCGCACCACGTTTGATCAGCGCTAGCTGCTCTTCAACCGACTTCATAACAGACCCGCAAGGCTCAGATTCAAAAGGGAACCAACCATACAAGATCACGGACTAATTACAAGTTTTGCCCGGCGTACGGGGACATTCATAAAGCAGAGCGCCCGCGCGCTTGCGTCACAGATGATTTGGTTATATTTTATACAGTTATTTCATCTTCATCATGTCATTCATCTTTTCCATTTCATCTTTTCAAAGCCAAATTACCTATGACCTCCGAACCGTCTAAAGCGCCACCGCTTTATCCGAAGAGCCACCTGCTCGCCGCAAGTGGTATCGCAGCCCTTCTAAGCTTGGCTCTACTGGTATTTCCTTCCAGTGATGTAGAAGCAAAAAAGACGACATTGAGCCTTGATCTGGAAAGCCCGGTCGAACAACTCAAGCAAGATCAAGACGCTGCATCGACCGAACAAGCCACAAATGAGTCTGTTGCCTCACCCTTTGCACAGATCGATAACACCACCGAAGACGCCACGGAAACCGCAGAAACCGAGCCCGCACCTGCCGTTGTGCAAGAGCAGAAAGCCCCTGGTCATAGAGAAGTCATAGTCGCCAAGGGCGATACTCTCTCCACGCTGTTCGAAAAGGTTGGCTTGCCAGCGACTTCCGTTCATGAGGTGCTGGCTAGCGACAAGCAAGCCAAACAGTTCTCCCAACTCAAACATGGCCAGAAGCTTGAGTTCGAACTCACCACGGATGGCCAGCTGAACAATCTGCACAGCAAAGTCAGCGACCTTGAAACCATCACTCTAGCCAAAGGCCCCAAAGGCTTTACCTTCAACCGAGTGATCACCAAGCCTGTAGTTCGCTCGGCCTATATTCACGGCGTCATCAATAGCTCGCTTTCACAATCCGCCGCCCGCGCGGGGATGTCCCATAGCCTGACCATGGATATGGCCAACGTTTTCGGTTACGACATCGACTTCGCCCAGGATATTCGCCAGGGTGACGAGTTCGACGTGATTTACGAGCAGAAAGTCGCCAACGGTAAAGTCGTCGGCACCGGCAACATCCTCTCCGCACGCTTCACCAACCGCGGCAAGACCTACACTGCGGTGCGTTATACCAACAAACAAGGTTCCAGCAGCTACTACACCGCTGATGGCAATAGCATGCGCAAGGCCTTCATTCGCACACCGGTGGACTTTGCCCGTATCAGCTCGCGCTTCTCCATGGGCCGCAAACACCCGATCCTGAACAAAATCCGCGCCCATAAGGGCGTCGACTACGCCGCTCCACGAGGTACTCCAATCAAAGCTGCCGGTGATGGCAAGGTCTTGTTGGCGGGCCGCCGCGGTGGTTACGGCAATACCGTGATCATTCAACACGGCAACACCTACCGCACCCTGTACGGCCATATGCAAGGCTTTGCCAAGGGCGTCAAGACCGGCGGCTCGGTCAAACAGGGTCAAGTCATTGGCTACATTGGTACCACTGGTCTTTCCACCGGACCACACCTGCACTATGAGTTCCAGGTCAATGGCGTCCACGTGGACCCATTGGGCCAGAAGCTGCCGATGGCCGATCCGATCGCCAAGGCCGAGCGCCCTCGCTTCCTCCAACAGAGCCAGCCTCTGATGGCCCGTATGGATCAGGAAAAGGCCACCATGCTGGCCTCGAGCAAGCGCTGAACCATGGCGCTCTATATAGGGGTGATGTCCGGTACCAGTCTTGATGGCCTGGACATTGCCCTGATCGAGCAGAGTCCGGCGATCAAGTTGATCGCCACCCACTACACCCCGATGCCTGACTCCCTGCGTGCTGAGCTCCTGAGTTTGTGCGCCAGCGGCCCAGACGAGATCGCACGCTCCGCCATTGCCCAGCAGCACTGGGTAGAACTGGCCGCACAGGGTATCCATAGCCTTCTGCAGCAGCAGCAATTGCCAACTCATGACATTCGCGCCATCGGCAGCCACGGACAAACCGTACGCCATGAGCCGAGCCGTGGGTTCACCGTGCAGATCGGTAACCCAGCGCTGCTGACCGAGCTCACAGGGATCACCGTCGTCAGCGACTTCCGTAGTCGCGACGTGGCCGCAGGTGGACAAGGCGCTCCATTGGTTCCAGCCTTCCACGAAGCCTTGTTCGAACAACGCACCGGCAACCGCGCCGTCCTTAATATTGGCGGTTTCAGCAACCTGAGCCTGATCGAGATCGCCAAACCGGTTTCCGGCTTTGATTGCGGCCCAGGTAACGTGCTACTCGATGCTTGGGTACAGGCACAACGCGGAGAGCGTTTCGACCGCAACGGTCAGTGGGCCGCCAGCGGCCAACCTGACCAAACACTCTTGCAGTCCCTTCTCAGCGACCCATTCTTTGCTACCAAAGGGCCGAAGAGCACCGGGCGCGAAGTATTCAATCTCGAGTGGCTACAGCGACATCTGGCGCAACATGACGCCATCCCTGCCGAGGATGTACAAGCCACGCTGCTGGAACTGACAGCAATGACCATCATCGAGTCGTTACAGTCAGCCCAAAGCGATACCCAGGAGCTTCTGGTATGTGGTGGTGGTGCCCACAACACGACCTTGATGAACCGCCTCGCAGCACTGCTGCCCAGGGCCCAAGTCAACAGTACCGCCGCTTATGGAGTAGACCCGGACTGGATGGAAGCCATGGCATTCGCTTGGTTGGCCCACTGTTGCCTGGAAGGCATCGCCGCCAACCGGCCCAGCGTTACCGGTGCCCGCGGCCTACGCGTACTGGGCGCCATCTATCCGGCCTGATCGCCAGACAGCAAAACGCCGCAGGGCCGTTAGACCCTGCGGCGCTCAACAAAAGATCTTGCTGACGGATCAGATCGAGAACGAAGACCCGCAACCACAGGTGGTGCTGGCATTAGGGTTCTTGATCACGAAGCGCGAGCCTTCCAAGCCTTCCTGATAGTCCACTTCAGCACCTGCCAGGTACTGGAAACTCATAGGATCGACAACCAGGCTCACACCTTCGCGCTCAACGATGGTGTCGTCTTCGGCCACTTCCTCATCGAAAGTAAAACCGTACTGAAACCCTGAACAACCGCCGCCCGTAACAAATACGCGCAGCTTCAAGCGATCATTACCCTCTTCATCGACCAGGCTCTTCACCTTGTGCGCCGCACCTTGAGTGAATTGCAAAGCCGTGGGGGTGAAGGATTCAACGCTCATGCTGACTATCTCCCGGCGTTAAGCCGCCATACTGCGTAATGACGCGCATTATCCGCTTCTCCTAGAAAAGCGGTCAACTATTGTTACGGTATATCAATAGTCGTACAGCTACGTGCATAACGCAGAAAGGCCCGTCTGGCGGGCCTTTCTGTTAACTCGCAAGAAACCTTACGGCAGCATACCTGCGTGAGACAACCCCAAGCGCTCATCCAGCCCAAAGAGGATATTAAGGTTCTGTACCGCCTGGCCTGATGCCCCTTTCACCAAATTGTCGATCACCGAAAGCACCACCACCAAATCACCATCCTGCGGACGGTGCACAGCGATCCGACAGACGTTGGCACCGCGCACGCTACGGGTTTCTGGGTGACTGCCCGCAGGCATGACATCGACAAAGGGCTCGTTGGCATAACGCTTCTCGAACAGCGCCTGCAAATCAACCGACTTATCCACAACAGTCGAGTAGAGCGTCGAGTGGATACCACGAATCATCGGCGTCAGATGCGGTACGAAGGTCAGGCCCACATCCTTGCCCGCGGCCCTGCGCAAGCCCTGGCGAATTTCCGGCAGATGACGATGCCCCTTGACCGCATAGGCCTTCATGCTCTCGGAGGTTTCCGAGTACAACGAGCCCACGCTCGCACCACGGCCGGCACCACTGACGCCAGACTTGCAGTCGGCGATCAGACGCGAGGCATCGGCAAGGCCGGCCTCCAGCAGTGGCAGGAAGCCCAGTTGGGTAGCCGTTGGATAGCAGCCCGGAACAGCAATCAAACGGGCCTTCTTGATCAGTTCACGATTGACTTCAGGCAGGCCATAGACGGCCTCTTCCAACAACTCCGGAGCCCCATGGGGCTGGCCGTACCACTTGGCCCACTCATCGGCATCCTGCAGGCGGAAGTCCGCCGACAAGTCGATAACCTTGGTCCCCGCTGCCAGCAACTCGCCGGCCAGCGCATGAGCAACGCCGTGGGGAGTAGCAAAGAACACTACATCACAGGCACCCAGTGCCTTGATGTCCGGCACGCTGAAAGCCAGGCCGTCATAGTGACCACGCAGGTTCGGGTACATGTCGGCTACGGCCAGGCCCGCCTCGGATCGCGAAGTGATGACCTCTACTCGCGCCTGCGGATGCTGTGCCAACAGACGCAGCAGTTCGACACCGGTGTAACCCGTGCCGCCGACGATACCGACCTTGACCATAAACCTGCCCTCAACGAACCCACTGGAAAGCTGCCGATAATAGGGGCGGCGCGCCCCTGCGACAACCGTCAAGGTGACGTGCGGACGCTCTACCCTCTACTATCTTCGCCACCGTGAATCTGGGAATAACTAAAAATGCTCTATCTATGGCTCAAAGCCTTTCACATCGTCAGCGTGGTCTGCTGGTTTGCCGGCCTCTTCTACCTGCCACGACTGTTCGTCTATCACGCTCAAAGCGAGGACAGCGTCAGCCGCGAGCGCTTCAGCCTCATGGAACGCAAGCTGTATCGCGCCATCATGGGCCCGGCGATGATCGCGACACTGATCTTCGGCATCTGGTTGATCAGCCTCAACCCCAGCGCCTACTTTGGCCAGGGTGGCTGGATGCACGCCAAGCTGACCCTGGTGGTGATCCTGATCGGTTATCACCACATGTGTGGTGCTCAGGTGAAACGCTTCGCCCGTGGCGAGAACACCCGCAGCCATGTCTTTTATCGCTGGTTCAATGAAGTACCGGTTCTGATATTGCTGGCTATTGTAATTTTGGTCGTCGTACGGCCGTTCTAACTCTTACTAGTCGCTTCTTGGGGGTACTCCAATGTCACTGCCCGCTCTGCTCGAACAACGTCTGCGCCTGCCCGTGGTGGCGGCACCGATGTTCCTGATTTCCAATCCCGAACTGGTCCTGGCCTGCTGCCGCAATGGCGTGGTGGGTAGCTTCCCCGCGCTCAACCAGCGTGAAAGCAGCGGTTTCAAGGCGTGGCTTGAAGAGATCGAAGCAGGGCTGGCAACTCTGGAGAATCCTGCCCCCTATGCAGTGAACCTGATCGTGCACAACAGCAACCCACGCCTGCAGGCAGACTTGCAGATCTGCATCGACCACAAGGTGCCGATCATCATTACCAGTCTGGGGGCGGTGAAAGAGGTGGTGGATGCCGTGCACAGCTACGGCGGCCTGGTGTTTCACGACGTGACTACCCGTCGTCACGCGGAAAAGGCGGCAGAAGCGGGTGTCGACGGACTGATCGCCGTTGCTGCAGGAGCTGGCGGTCATGCCGGAACCTGGAGCCCGTTCTCGCTGATCGCGGAGATCCGCCAGTTCTTCGACAAGACCCTACTGCTGGCAGGCTGCCTGAACCACGGCCACGAAATTCTCGCCGCACAGCTGCTTGGCGCCGACCTGGCCTATCTCGGCACCCGTTTTATTGGCACCAGCGAAAGCCATGCGCCACAAGCCTATAAAGAGATGCTGCTGAATTCCCGTGCCGCGGACATCGTGCATACCGCCGCTGTGTCCGGAGTTCCGGCCAGCTTCATGCGCAAGAGCCTGGAAAACGCCGGATTCGATCTGGCAGCTCTGCAGGGCAAAGGTGAGATCAACTTCGGTTCCAAGCTCAAGCCCATCAGCGACGAAGCCAAAGCCTGGAAAACCGTGTGGTCGGCCGGCCAGGGCGTGGGTGAAATCGATGACCTGCCTAGCGTCGATCAACTGATTGGCCGCCTGGACAGCGAATATCGCGCAGCCCAAGAGCTCTCGGCCCAACTCCCCAAACGCTGGCCACGATAACCAGTTCTCATAGTTTCTTGGCCAGCCGAAGGGTGCTGGCCTTAAACTAGGCATCTTTTATGTAAGCCTTCTTTTCAAGTGACAGGGATGCCCCCATGAGCGAGACCCGCTACAAGATTGTTTTCGACGGCACATTGCTCCCCGGTGTTGAAAAATCCACCGCCCAGTTGAACCTGGCTGAACTGTTCAAAAGCGACACCACAGCAGTGGAACGCCTGTTCAGTGGCCAACAAGTAGAGCTCAAGCGCGACTTGACCCAGACGGATGCCCAGCGGTATCTGGAAGCACTGAAAAATGCCGGAATAGATGCTCGTATAGAGACTGAACAGAGCCTTGACCTGCATCTGGATTCGGTAACGACGTCAAGCACTGCCAATAGCAGCAAGTCACCCTACGCGCCTCCACAGGCTACCGTCGGCGAGGCTATTGCCCAATACGCCATACTCAACCCCTTCAGTATCCAGGGCCGCATTGGCCGCCTGCGCTATCTGGCCTGGACCCTGGTGCTAACCGTAGCCATGCTGGCTCTAGTTGGCATCGGCGCCTTCATCGGCCTACTTTCCGCAGCGGTGACAAACTCCACCCTCCTCGTGGGACTGGGTATTTTCGCCGGTGTCATCGTGCTGCTTGGCTCCGTTGTTGTCAGCATCCAGATCAGCGTACAACGCCTGCATGACTTGGGCTGGTCGGGCTGGCTCTGGCTACTGAACTTCGTCCCCTTCATTGGCGGCATCTTCCCGCTGATACTCGTGGTCAGCCCCGGCAGTAACGTGGCTAACCGCTACGGCCCTCCACCGCCGCCCAACACCACTGCGGTCAAGGTTCTATCCTGGATGTGGCTGGTGCTGATCGCGCTGCTTATCGTCGGCCTGGTCGCTGGCGGCCTGAGTTCCCTGGAAGACCGCTACAGCGAAACCAGCTATAGCGAAACCATCGACTCCAACAGCGCTGATGAAGACGCCGAACCAGCCGATATCACCGCACCCGCTGTAGAATCCGAGCAAGAATAAACGCGTCCGCGCCTGCGACTCTTCCTGTCGCAGGCAACCGGCCGTTGCGATGGAGAAATGCATGACCCGTTACGCTCTGATCACCGGTGCTTCCAGCGGTATAGGCCTAGCCTTGGCCGAAGCACTGGCACGACGTGGCCGCAACCTGATTCTGGTGGCCCGCCAACGTGATCAGCTGGAAACTATCGCCCTGGAGCTGACTCAACGCTTCGGTGTCGAGGTGCTATTTCGCGCCTGTGATCTGGGCGAACCCCTGCGTCTGTCGGGCTTCCTGCTGGAACTGGAAGAAGGCGACCGACAGATCGACCTGCTGGTCAACTGCGCCGGCATCGGCACCAGCGGCCCATTCCTGGCCCAGGACTGGATGACCGAGCAGGATCTGATCGAGGTCAACATCCTCGCCCTCACCCGCCTGTGTCATGCCCTGGGCAACAGCATGGCGCTGCTGGGCGGCGGACAGATTCTCAACGTCGCTTCAATGGCGGCCTTCTATCCCGGCCCGTGGATGAGCACCTATTACGCCAGCAAGGCCTATGTCCTGCACTTCTCCGAAGGGCTGCGCGAAGAGTTGAAAAAATGCGCGGTCAAGGTCTCGGTACTCTGCCCCGGCCCGACCCGTACCGGATTTTTTCGCACCGCCCAGATGGACACTGAAAAACTTTATGCCAGCACCTTGCTGATGAGCCCCGAAGAAGTCGCACTGTATGCAGTCCGTGCCCTGGAAAAGAATCGCGCCATCATCATTCCCGGCCGCTTGAACCGCTGGATGGCATTCAGCAGCCGCCTGGGTTCACGCTGGCTGACTCGCAAAATCGTCGGTTACGTCAATCAGGCCTATTGCCCCCGTTAAGGTCTGCTGCCGCTTGATCACAGACCCTATGCACCTTGTCCGGGCTGGGCGCACATCGTCAGCCTGAGTACACTCAGCCCCGACCAACCCAATGGAGAAACAGCTGTGGATACTCTGTTCACCAAGATCATCAACAGGGAAATACCCGCGAAGATCATCTACGAGGACGACCAGGTTCTGGCCTTCCACGATATTGCCCCGCAGGCACCGGTGCACTTCCTGGTTATTCCGAAAAAGCCCATTCGCACCCTCAACGACCTCACCGAGGACGATAAGGCCCTGGCTGGACATATTCTGTTCACCGCCCAGCGCCTGGCCAAGGAGCAAGGCTGCGAAGACGGCTTCCGGGTGGTGATGAACTGCAATGAGTTGGGCGGACAAACCGTCTATCACATTCATATGCATGTACTGGGTCAGCGTCAGATGAACTGGCCTCCGGGCTGATAGCCCCCGATACGCACGTATACAGCGCGCTCGTCCCACCAGAGGCAAGGGTGCGCTGATCCAGCGCAGGTTTCACCCCATCGATTGGAGTAAACTGGCCGCCGTGATTCTTCCCGGAGATAAGCATGACTACCCAACGTCACTACTCGCCGATCGACCGCCTGCTGCTGCAAGCCGACATGGCCATGCGTACGCTGCTGCCTTTCAGCGGCCAACCTTATCGCCCGTCGCCGGCCATCGTGCAGCCGGAAGCGCAGATGAGTGACGAGGACACCCGGCACGTCGCCGGGCTGATGCGCATCAATCACACCGGCGAAGTCTGTGCCCAGGCGCTCTACCAGGGCCAGGCCCTGACCGCAAAGCTGCCCCAGGTGCGCCAGGCCATGGAGCACGCCGCCGAAGAAGAAATCGACCACCTGGCCTGGTGCGAACAGCGTATCCGCCAGTTGGGCAGCCACCCCAGCGTACTCAACCCGTTGTTCTACGGCTTGTCATTCGGCATCGGCGCTGCGGCCGGCCTGATCAGTGACAAGGTCAGCCTGGGTTTCGTCGCCGCCACCGAAGACCAAGTCTGCAAACACCTGAACGAGCACCTGGAACAGCTGCCGGCTGAAGACGAGAAATCCAGGGCCATTCTCGAGCAGATGCGTATCGATGAGGAGCATCACGCTGAAACCGCCCTCGAGGCTGGCGGCTTCCGCTTCCCGGCGCCAGTGAAATTCGGCATGAGCCTGTTGGCCAAGGTCATGACCAAAAGTACTTACCGGATCTGAATCCCGACCAGGATCGGACACAAAAAAGGGCGCTTTCGAGGCGCCCTTTTCCATTGCCGTTGAAATCAGCGTCGATTCAACCCAACTCGACGATTTCGTAATCGTGAGTAATGGCTACGCCGGCGGCCCCGAGCATGATCGAGGCCGAGCAATACTTCTCGGCGGACAGTTCAATGGCTCGCTTGACCTGGGCCTCTTTCAGACCCCGGCCCTTGACCACGAAATGCATATGGATCTTGGTGAAGACCTTTGGATCTTCAGTGGCGCGCTCGGCGTCGAGGAAAGCCTCACAGCTCTCAACGGCCTGACGCGACTTCTTCAGGATGCTGACCACATCGAAATTGCTGCAACCGCCCACACCCAGCAGAAGCATCTCCATGGGGCGAACACCCAGGTTACGGCCACCGGCCTCCGGCGGACCATCCATCACCACCACGTGGCCACTGCCCGACTCACCGAGGAACATGGCTTCGCCAGCCCATTGGATGCGTGCCTTCATCGCCAAGACTCCACTGCTAAAAAAGGGTCGCCAGCTTAGCACAGGGTTTTCTACCGGCAGCGCTTTGACCGTTTGCCCCTCATTACCGGCCACCAACAAGAAAAATCCTAATTCCGCGTAGGACGCGTCTGTTAAGCTGACGCCAAATGGCTGGCGCATAGCCAGCGTTCAACATCCGTGCTTACGCCCCATAAAAAAACCAACTCATACCGTGCAGTCTTCTCGGGATACAACCATGGTTGCTATTGCCCCCACCCCCAAGATCAAAAATCTCGACAAGTTGCTGATGCACTGTCAACGCCGTCGGTATCAGGCCAAGAGCAACATCATCTGCGCCGGTGACGTGTCCGACAGCCTGTACTTCATCATCAAGGGCTCAGTGACCATCCTCATCGAAGACGACGACGGTCGAGAAATGATCATCGCCTACCTCAACGCCGGCGACTTTTTTGGCGAGCTCGGGTTGTTCGAAGAGGCAGGGCACGAGCAGCAACGCAGTGCCTGGGTACGGGCCAAGATGGAGTGCGAAGTTGCCGAAATCAGCTACGCCAAGTTCCGCGAACTGTCGCAGAACGATCCGGACATTCTGTACGTGCTCAGCGGGCAGATTGCCCAGCGCCTGCGCAATACCACGCGCAAGGTCGGCGACCTGGCATTCTTCGACGTGACCGGACGAGTTGCCCGCTGCCTGCTGGAACTGTGCAAGCAACCGGATGCCATGACCCACCCGGACGGCATGCAGATCAAGATCACCCGCCAGGAAATCGGCCGGATCGTCGGGTGCTCACGGGAAATGGTCGGCCGCGTCCTCAAGGACCTTGAGGAGCGCAACCTGGTCAACGTCAAAGGCAAGACCATGGTGGTATTCGGCACCCGCTAGCCAGGCAGAAAGCCCTTGAGCATCTGCCGATACAAACTATCCAGCTGCGCCAGAGCATCGGGCGCCGCAAAGGCTTCATGCAGGGCAATATGGCTTTCGGCCCGACAACGTTGCTCCAGGCCGCACGCCTGATTGAACGTATTGACTGCCCCCACCATGGATTCACGCTCGTTATCCAGCAGCAGCGCTCCGTGCACCAGCCCTACCGGCCGCAGCCCACCCTTGCTCTGACGCCAGCGCTGGGCGGTACCAACCATCTTGCGACCATCAAGGTTGACATTGAAGCGCCCATCACAGAAAGCCCCGTCCACTTCCCCCAATGACGGAGTGCCCCCCAGCTCACTGAGCAGGTCACAGATCGGCTGGCACAGGCGCCGATAAGCCGTCTCGATCCGTCCCTGATCGCCCTCACTGCGCGGTGGTGCGTAGACCAACGCGATATTCACTGTCGCTGCCGACTGCGGTACTGGCTCGCCGCCGGTTTCCCGCAACAGCACCGGCCAGCCGTTGGCCGCCGATGCTTCGCAAGCCAGATCGAATCCAGGCAGGCGACTCAAACGCCGAGGCATCACCAGCGCTCGGTCACTGGGTTGCCAGAACAGCAGGCCAAACTCCTGCTCACCGGTGCACACCAGCGCCAGCAGATCCTGCTCGGCCTGCAGGCCAGCTTCGACAGTCAAGGCAAGGGGTTGGGTCATGGCAGTGAAAATCCTTGGCAATAGATATGAAAAAGCCGGCATCGCCGGCTTGTTCATGGTGTGTGTGTTTCAGTCCAGGGTCGAACCGCTGACCGGTACGCCGCGCTCCGGGAAGAACAGGCGTTGCAATTCGTTGCCCGGGCTTTCGGCGCGCATGAACGCCTCGCCTACCAGGAACGAATAAACATCGCTGATCTCCATCAACTCGACATCGGCGCGGTTGAAAATCCCACTCTCGGTGATCACCAGACGGTCGCGGGGAATACGCGGCAGCAGGTCGAGGGTGGTTTCCAGGTCAACTTCAAAGGTATGCAGGTTGCGGTTGTTGACCCCCACCAGCGGTGTGTCGAGGGTTTTCAGCGCTCGCTCCAGCTCATCACCGTCGTGCACTTCCACCAACACATCCAGGCCGACACCCTTGGCCACCGCCGCCAGCTCCGCCATCCGCACGTCATCCAGTGCAGAGACGATCAGCAACACACAGTCAGCGCCCAAGGCACGGGCCTCGATGATCTGATACGGATCGATCATGAAATCCTTGCGGATCACCGGCAGTTTGCAGGCCGCACGGGCCTGCTGCAGATAGGCGTCGGCACCCTGGAAGTAGTCGATGTCGGTCAGGACCGACAGACAAGTAGCACCACCTTTCTCGTAGCTTTTGGCAATATCCGCCGGAACGAAGTTCTCGCGGATCACACCTTTGCTTGGCGAAGCCTTCTTGATCTCGGCGATGACTGCCGGCTGCTTGAGCTTGACCTGCTCCTGCAGCGCCCTGGCGAAGCCCCGCGGGGCATCAGCTGCCCGCGCCAGGGTTTCCAGCTCGGCCAGAGTGACCCGCGCGCTGCGCTCGGCAACCTCCTCGACTTTACGGGCGAGGATCTTTTCCAGAACTGTCGGCACACTCATCCTTCATTCTCCTGCTTGAACACCGCGGTAAAGGCTCCCAGCTCCTCGAGCTTCTCCCGGGCCAGGCCGGTGTGCAAGGCGTCATGAGCCAGGGCAACGCCCTCTTTCAGGCTGCTGGCATGATCGGCGGCATACAGCGCCGCACCGGCATTGAGCACAATCATCTCGGCAGCCTTCTGGCCATGTTCGGTCTTGCGCCGTCCCAGTGCGTCACGGATCAGTTCCAGGGACGCCGCCGGACTCTCCACCACCAGGCCGAACAGACTCTGGCTCTTTATGCCCAAGTCCTCGGGCTGCACCCAGTACTCGGTGATCTGGTCGTTCTTCAACTCCGCCACATAAGTCGGCGCTGCCAGGCTGAACTCGTCCAGGCCATCCTGGGAGTGCACCACCAATATGTGCTTGCTACCCAGGCGTTGCAAAACCTCGGCCAACGGCCGGCACAATGCCTGATTGAACACGCCCACCACTTGATGTTTCACACCGGCCGGATTCGTAAGCGGGCCGAGCATGTTGAACAGTGTACGCAGGCCGAGGTCGCGCCGCGGGCCGGCGGCGTACTTCATGGCGCCATGATGAGACTGGGCAAACATGAAACCGATGCCGACGTTGTCGATGCAGCGAGCCACTTGGACCGGGGTCAGATTCAGGTAGATCCCCGCCGCCTCCAGCAGATCAGCGCTGCCGCTCTTGCCAGATACCGCGCGGTTGCCATGCTTGGCAACGGTGCAGCCGGCAGCGGCAACTACAAATGAAGAAGCCGTGGAAACGTTGAAGATGTTCGCACCGTCACCGCCGGTGCCTACCACATCCACCACGCCGTCGAGGGTTTTCAGCTCGACCTTGTCCGCCAGCTCGCGCATCACCGACACCGCGCCGACGATCTCGTCGATGCTTTCGCTTTTCATGCGCATGGCCATCATGAAGGCGCCAATCTGCGCATCGGTACATTGACCGGTCATGATCTCGCGCATCACATCGCGCATTTCATCAGTGCTCAGGTCCAGATGGCCGACAATACGGCTCAGGGCAGTCTTGATATCCATGAAAAGTCCTTAGCGCGTGCCGCCGCTCTGTTTGAGAAAATTAGCGAACAGCTCGTGGCCCTGCTCGGTGAGGATAGACTCGGGGTGGAATTGCACACCCTCGATATTCAGCGTCTTGTGGCGCAGCCCCATGATCTCGTCGACGGCGCCGTCTTCCAGCTGGGTCCAGGCAGTGATTTCAAGGCACTCGGGCAAGCTTTCGCGCTTGACCACCAGCGAGTGGTAACGGGTCACGGTCAACGGCATGTTCAGGCCACCGAATACACCCAGGTCACGGTGAAACACCGGACTGGTCTTGCCATGCATCACTTGCCGGGCACGCACCACTTCACCGCCAAAGGCCTGGCCGATGGATTGATGGCCCAGGCACACGCCCAGAATCGGCAGCTTGCCGGCGAAGTACTTGATCGCCTCGATGGAGATGCCGGCCTCAGTCGGCGTACAAGGCCCGGGCGAAACCACGATACGCTCAGGCTTGAGCGCTGCGATCTCGGCCACGGACAGCTCGTCATTGCGCACTACTTTCACTTCGGCACCCAACTCGCCCAGGTACTGCACGACGTTATAGGTGAAGGAGTCGTAGTTATCGATCATCAGCAACATAGTGGAAACTCCTCAAGCCTTGGATGCGGGGGTTTGTTCAGCCAGTGCTACGGCACGGAACATTGCACGACGCTTGTTCAGCGTCTCTTCCCACTCCAGGGTCGGCACCGAGTCGGCGACAATGCCGCCACCGGCCTGTACATGCAGCTCGCCGTTCTTGATCACCGCGGTACGAATGGCAATCGCGGTGTCCATGTTGCCGTTCCACGCAAAATAGCCCACGGCGCCACCGTAAACCCCACGCTTGACCGGTTCCAACTCATCGATGATTTCCATCGCACGGATCTTCGGCGCACCGGACAAGGTGCCAGCCGGCAGAATCGCCCGCAGCGCGTCCATCGCCGTCAGACCGGCTTTCAGTTGGCCGGTGACGTTGGACACGATGTGCATCACGTTGGAGTAACGCTCGATGACCATCTTTTCGGTGAGTTTCACCGTGCCAATCTCTGAGACGCGCCCAGTGTCATTGCGCCCAAGATCGATCAGCATCAAGTGCTCGGCGATTTCCTTGGCGTCCGACAGCAGGTCCTGTTCCAGGGCCTGGTCGGCTTCCTCGGTGGCGCCACGTGGACGTGTACCGGCAATCGGCCGCACGGTAATCAGATTGTCCTCGACCCGCACCAGCACCTCAGGCGAGCTGCCCACCACGTGGAAGTCACCAAAGTTGAAGAAGTACATATAAGGCGTGGGGTTGAAACAGCGCAGCGCCCGGTACAGATCGATGGGCGCCGCCTTGAAGTCGATGGACATGCGCTGGGACGGCACCACCTGCATGCAGTCCCCAGCCAGGATGTATTCCTTGATGGTATCCACGGCCCGCTCGTAATCATCCTGGGTGAAACTGGAGCGGAACACCGGATCGGCCGCCTGCTGCTGGCTGAAATCCAGCCCAGGACGCGGAGTAATCGGCTGACGCAGTTGCCCAAGCAACTCCTGCAAGCGCGCTTGACCCGCCTCGAAAGCGTTGTCCTGGCTCGGATCGGCCAGCACGATCGCGTGCATCTTGCCCGCCAGGTTGTCGAACACCACCACCGCGTCGGACACCATCAGCAGGATATCCGGCACGCCGATCGGGTCCGGGTTCGGGCATGGGCCCAGCCGCGGCTCGACATAACGCACGCAGTCATAACCGAAATACCCTACCAGACCGCCATTGAAACGCGGCAGGCCGGCAATGGTCGGCACGTTGTAGCGGGCTTTGAATTCCTCGACGAAGGCCAATGGATCGGCCACTTCGTGGCGTTCGATCTCTACCCCGTCATGGGTCACGCTGACCTGATACCCATGAACCCGCAACACTGTGCGGCACGGCAGGCCGATAATCGAGTAACGCCCCCACTTCTCGCCGCCCTGCACCGACTCCAGCAAATAGGAGTTGGGCTGATCAGCCAGTTTCAGGTAGATCGACAACGGTGTGTCGAAGTCGGCAAGGGTTTCACAGGCCAGCGGGATACGGTTGTAACCAGCTGCGGCCAAGCGCAGGAATTCTTCGCGAATCATGGGATGCCTCGTGGCTTGAGGGTCTAACAGTCAGGTATGCAAACGTGCCAGCAAGGCCGGCCAGACAAAAATCAGGCGCGCCAACGCCAGCGGGCCAGGGCCTTGATGACTTTCATCCAGAGTTTGCGAGTGACCACCACGATGGAATTTCCAGAAGGGGATGGAACAGCGTCGGGCAACGTTATCTCAGCGGCAGGTTCTAAGCAACCGGGGATCAGTGCCCGCAGGTCGTCGATCACCAGCGCGGGTGATTCCTCGGCAATCGGCCGACCATGGTTATAGCCGTAGCTCAAGGCTACACACTTGACCCCCGCGGCCTTGGCCGCCAACACATCGCTGCGCGAATCGCCGACGAACACTGACTGCGACGCTGGCACGCTGGCCATCTTCATCACGAAGAACAGCGCTGCCGGGTCGGGCTTCTTCTGTGGCAGGGTGTCGCCGCCGATGATCCAGCGAAAGTAGCGGCCGATCTTCATCTGGTCCAGCAACGGTGCAACGAAGCGCTCGGGCTTGTTGGTGATCAGGGCCATTTCCACGCCCTGCTTGTGCAGCCACTTGAGGGTCTCGCGTACACCGGGATAGACCACCGTCAGTTCGTGACTGTCCTCATAGGCCGTGTTGAACAACTCGAGGGCATGCTCGGCTTCGCCGTCGTCGACGCCTTGAGGGTCCAGGCTATTGCCCAGCGCCCGACGCACTAACATGGGGGCACCGTTGCCCACCCACTGCCGTACCGCTTCGATACCCGCGGGCGCACGCCCCAGCTTGAGCAGCATGTGATCCACGGCGGCGGCCAGGTCGGGGACCGAATCGACCAGAGTGCCATCCAGGTCAAACATCACCAGCCGCGGCAAACGCCCCGGGAACAGCTGCTCAAATGCGCTCATGGCCGTGCCAGCGCGAGTTCGGCGCGCATTTTCTCAATGACTTCCTGATAGTTCGGTGCATTGAAGATGGCCGAGCCAGCAACAAAGGTATCGGCGCCTGCAGCGGCGATCTCGCGGATGTTGTTGACGTTCACACCACCGTCGATTTCCAGGCGAATATCCCGGCCGGAAGCATCGATCAGGGCCCGAGCCTCACGCAGCTTGTCGAGGGTGCCGGGAATGAACTTCTGCCCGCCAAAGCCTGGGTTGACGCTCATCAGCAGGATCATGTCGACCTTGTCCATCACATACTTGAGCACGTCCAGCGGAGTCGCCGGATTGAACACCAGGCCGGCCTTGCACCCGCCTTCACGGATCATCTGCAGGGAGCGGTCCACATGCAGCGTGGCTTCCGGATGGAAAGTGATATAGGTGGCGCCAGCCTCGATGAAGTCACCGATGATGCGATCCACCGGGGTCACCATCAGGTGCGCATCGATCGGCGCGGTGATCCCGTACTTACGTAGCGCAGAGCAAACCATCGGGCCGATGGTCAAGTTCGGCACGTAGTGGTTGTCCATGACATCGAAGTGGACGATGTCGGCACCCGCGGCCAGGACATTGTCCACTTCCTCGCCCAGACGGGCGAAGTCGGCGGAGAGAATCGACGGAGCAATAGCGAAGGGCTGCATGACGCACCTTTTTTGAGCAGAATCACGATGGCGCGCATTGTATACCTCATGCTTTGGAGCGCACACCGTCACCGCGATGATCAGTAGGCCGCACGATAGATCTTCTCGATATCGGCGGGGCTCAGTTTGCGCGGATTGTTGCGCATCAAGCGCTCGATGCCCGCGGCTTCCTGGGCCATGGCCGGGATCGCATCTTCGGGCACACCAAAACTGCGCAATCCACTGGGAATTTCAACCGCAGCGCATAAAGCGCTCATCGCATCCACGGCCCGATCAGCCGCCTCACTGGCGCTCAAGCACGCGGTCTGCACGCCCATGGCTTCGGCGATATCCTGCATGCGCTCGACGCAGGCCATCTTGTTCCAGGTCATCACATAGGGCAGCAGCAAAGCATTGCTGACCCCGTGGGGCACATGGAAGCGCCCACCCAATGGATACGCCAGGGCATGCACCGCACCGACTCCGGCATTGCCGAAAGCCATGCCGGCCATCAGGCTGGCGGTGGCCATGTCCTCCCGGGCCTGCAGGTTGGCCGGGTTGGCAAAAGCCTTGGGCAACGCCTTGACGATCAACTTGATGGCACCGATGGCCAGGGAGTCGGTGATCGCAGAAGCATTGAGCGACAGGTAGGACTCGATGGCGTGCACCAGGGCATCGACGCCACTGGCAGCAGTCACGCTACGGGGGCAGGTCAGAGTCATCTGTGGGCTGACCAGTGCTACATCCGGCAGCAGGTAGTCACTGACAATTCCCTTCTTCAACTGTGCGGCCTTGTCCGAAAGGATCGCCACGTTGGTCACTTCAGACCCCGTACCAGCAGTCGTGGGAATCGCGATCAACGGCGGCCCCTTGCGTGGCACCTGGTCGATGCCGAACAGATCTTCCAGGGCGCCGTGGTAACCCGCATAAGCCGCGACACTTTTGGCAATATCAATGGCGCTGCCGCCTCCCAGGCCGATCAGGCCGTCATGCCCGCCTTCGCGGTAGACCTGCATGCAGTCTTCGACGATGGCGATTTCCGGATCGGGCTGTACCCGGTCGAAAATCTCGTAACTACGCCCTCCAAGATGCGCCAGCGCCAACTCCACCGTACCCGACTTGAGTAGCGCGGCATCCGTGACAATCAGCGGGTGGTCAACATCCAGGCGAGTCAGCTCGGCGGCCAATTGCTCGATGGCCGAGCTGCCGGTCAGTAATTTTTGGGCAATCTTGAAAGAGGAAATACTCATGTGCGCAGCCTCTTATATAAGGTGGGAGCTGGCACAAGCGTAGCTGGCGATTATTGGTTGTCGCCTATTCAGCAGACGAATGCGTGGATCGCAATGCCGCAGCCACTCCCGCTGTTTGCGGCAGTGGCTCGGAGTCGGCGCCAAGCCCTCAAACCTGAGCGGTACGCAACTTCTCGCTGCGCCCGCGCAGCCATTCCAGGGTCAGCAGCAGGATCACCGAAAAGGCGATCAACAGCGTCGCCGCGGCAGCGATGGTCGGGCTGAGGTTCTCGCGAATCCCGCTGAACATCTGCCGAGGCAGGGTGGCCTGCTCGGGCCCGGCGAGAAACAGCGTCACCACCACCTCGTCGAACGAGGTAGCGAAGGCGAACAACGCACCACTGATGACCCCGGGAGCGATCAACGGCAGGGTCACCCGGCGAAAGGTGGTCAGCGGCGAGGCACCGAGGCTGGCCGCAGCCCTGACCAGGTTGTAGTTGAAGCCCTGCAGGGTTGCCGACACGGTGATGATCACAAAAGGCACCCCGAGCACCGCATGGACGATGATCAGCGAAAAGAAACTGTTGCCCATGCCCAGCGGTGCAAAGAACAGGTAGCTGGCAACACCGATGATCACCACGGGTACGACCATCGGCGAAATCACCAGTGCCATCACCAGCGCCTTGCCGGGAAAGTCGCCACGGGTCAGGCCGATGGCCGCCAGGGTGCCGAAGACCATGGCCAGCAAGGTCGCGGCCGGGGCGACAATAATGCTGTTCTTCAAAGCACGCATCCATTCGGCGGAAGCGAAGAAATCCTGGTACCAGTGCAGCGAGAAACCCTGCAGCGGGTACACCAGGAAACTCCCCGAGTTGAACGACAGCGGGATGATCACCAGCACCGGCAATACCAGGAACAACAGGATCAGGCCGCAGAGAATCCGCAAGCTGTAGAACCAGACCCGCTCGACGGGCGACATATAGGGGCTCAACATTTCGATTATCTCCTTAGCTCAGGCGCAGGCGACTGGCGCCCACCAGCCAGCTGTAAATCAGATAGAGCACGATGGTCGCCAGCAACAGCAAGCCGCCCAGAGCCGTGGCCATGCCCCAGTTGATACTGGTGTTGGTGTAGAAGGCGACGAAGTAGCTGACCATCTGATCGTTCGGACTGCCCAGCAGCGCCGGGGTGATGTAGTAACCGATGGCCAGGATGAACACCAACAGGCAGCCAGCGCCGACACCCGCGTAAGTCTGCGGGAAGTACACCCGCCAGAAGCTGGCAAACGGATGACAACCCAGGGAGATCGCCGCGCGCATGTAAGTCGGCGAGATGCCCTTCATCACGCTGTAGATTGGCAGGATCATGAACGGCAGCAGGATATGCACCATCGAGATGTAGACCCCGGTGCGGTTGAACACCAACTCCAGGGGTTTATCGATCACCCCCATGGCCAGCAAGGCGCTGTTGATCAGGCCGCCAGACTGCAAGAGCACAATCCACGCTGCCACCCGCACCAGGATCGAGGTCCAGAACGGCAGCAGCACCAGGATCATCAGCAGGTTGCTCTTGCGCGCCGGCAGGTTGGCCAACAGGTACGCAAGGGGATAGGCCAGGGCCAGACAGATGGCAGTGATCACCAGGCCCATCCAGAAGGTCCGGGCGAAGATATCCAGGTAAATCGACTGGTCCGGAGTGGCTGGGGTCAGCTCCCCCAGGTCATCGATGCGATGGTCCACTGCCGCCAGCAGGTAATAAGGCGTAAGGCTGCTGGTGTTGCGACGGATCGCCTGCCAGTAGGCCGGGTCGCCCCAGCGCTCATCCAGGCTCTCCATGGCCTCTTTATAGGATTCGGGCTCGGCCTTGAACGGCAAGGCACGGGCAGTCTTGGTCAGCAGGCTACGATAGCCGGCCAACTCCATGTTCAGGCGCTTGGACAGATCGCCCAGGGTCTGATTCTTGCGGGCATCCGCCAGGTCTTCGCTCAAGGCTTTATAGGCCGCCTCCGCCGGCAGGCCACGACCGTCCCAGGAACTCACGGCCACGACGGTGCGCGGCATGCCCCCGACCACTTCCGGGTTGCCGACGCTCTTGTACAGCAGCGCCACAATCGGTACCAGGAACACCAGCAGCAGAAACAGCACCAGAGGTGCAATCAAGGCCTGGGCCTTCCAGCGGTTGACCCGCTCGGCACGGGCCAGCCGCTGCTTCAAGGTCGGGCCGGTGACCGCGTTCAGGGGAACGGTGATGGTCATGACAAACTCCGCGAATCGATCTTTCGAATACAAACCACCACAGGTAGGAGCCGGCTTGCCCGCGAACCCGGCGTATCAATCAACAACGATGGTGCTGCTGATGACGCCTTCGCGGGCGAGCCCGCTCCTACAACAGAGGCTGGTTACTTGGCTGCCCAGGCGTTGAAGCGCTGTTCCAGTTGCTCACCGTTATCAGCCCAGAAGCTGACGTCGATCTGCACCTGGTTGGCGATGTTTTCCGGGGTGGTCGGCATGTCCTTGAGAACGTCCTTGGCCAACAGCGGCACGGCCTGGGTATTGGCTGGACCGTAGGCGATGTTCTCCGAATAGATTTTCTGTTGTTGCGGTTGCACCGAGTAGGCGATGAATTTCTTCGCGGCCTCGGCGCGGGCCTTGTCCAGGCCTTTGGGAATGGCCCAGGCATCGAAGTCGTAGATGCCGCCGTTCCAAACGATCTTCAGATTGCTTTCCTTCTGCACCGCGGCGATCCGACCGTTGTAGGCCGAGCTCATGACCACGTCGCCGGAAGCCAGGTACTGCGGTGGCTGGGCACCCGCTTCCCACCACTGAATGTAAGGCTTGAGTTCATCGAGTTTCTTGAAGGCTCGGTCCTGGCCATCTTTGCCTGCCAGTACCTTGTACACGTCCTTGGGTGCAACACCGTCGGCCATCAGGGCAAATTCCAGGGTGTACTTGGCGCCCTTGCGCAGGCCGCGCTTACCCGGGAATGTCTTGGTATCCCAGAAATCGGCCCAACTGCCTGGTGGTGCTTTCAGCTTGTCGGCGTTGTAGGCCAACACGGTGGACCAGACGAAAAAGCCCACCCCGCACGGCTGGATGGCACCCTTGACGTAGTCTTCACTCTTGCCGAACAGCGCCGGGTCCAGTTGCTCAAACATGTCCTCGTCACAACCGCGGGACAGCTCAGGGGATTCAACCTCTACCAGGTCCCAGGACACGCTCTTGGTATCGACCATGGCCTTGATCTTGGCCATTTCGCCGTTGTATTCGCCGGCAATGATCTTGCCATTGCCCGCTGCTTCCCAAGGGGCATAGAAGGCTTTGACCTGAGCCGCCTTGTTCGCCCCACCAAAGGACACCACGGTCAGGTCCGAACCCGCCGCCATGGCGTGCGCCGCACCCAGCATGCCCAATGCCACAGCGATAGCGCCAAGCGGGGCGGTAAATTTCAGGGATCTCAACATTTATTGTGTTCTCCACGTGCAGGTTGGTGTTGCAGGGGGGGCGATCAATTCGCCTCTAGAAGCGGATCGAGCGCGCGAACGTGCTCGACTTGCCAGCCAAGCGGAACCACGTCGCCCACCGCCAGCGCAGGATCGAGCTCGGCAATCGGCTGTTTGACGAAAAAGTCGCTCTTGCCACAGACCTCCAAGCGCACTCGGACGTGGTCGCCCAGGTAGATGAATTCCGCCACCCTCCCAGAGAAGCGGTTGCTGCAACGTTCACTGGAGCCATTGAGGCTTACCCGCTCCGGGCGGATGGACAGGGTCACGGGCCCGCCGACTTGGCCGACATTCACCGCCAACGCCTCGACTTTCTCGCCACGCCCCAGTTCCACCACGCAGCGCTCGCCGCTATGGCTGTGGAGACGACCGTTAAGACGATTGTTCTCACCGATGAAGTTGGCCACGAAGGTGTTTTTCGGTTCTTCGTAGAGGGTTCGCGGCGGCGCAATCTGCTGGATCTCGCCCTGATGGAACACCGCCACCCGGTCGGACATGGTCAGGGCTTCGCCCTGGTCGTGGGTCACATAGACCACGGTCAAGCCCAGACGCTGGTGCAGGTGCTTGATCTCCATCTGCATGTGTTCGCGCAGTTGCTTGTCGAGAGCCCCCAGGGGCTCGTCCATCAGCACCAACTGCGGCTCGAACACCAGGGCCCGGGCCAGGGCCACCCGCTGCTGTTGGCCGCCGGACAACTGCGCCGGGTAGCGCTGGGCGAAGGCATCGAGCTGCACCATGCTCAGCACGCGCTTGACCCGCTCGCTGATGTCAGTCTTGCTCAGGCCGCGCACAGACAAGGGAAAGCCGAGGTTCTCGGCCACAGTCATGTGCGGGAACAAGGCGTAGTTCTGGAACACCATGCCGATATCGCGCTTGTGCGGCGGCACATTGTTGATCGAGCGCCCGGCCAACTGGATCTCACCGGCGGTTGGGGTTTCAAACCCGGCCAGCATCATCAGGCTAGTGGTCTTGCCGGAGCCGGACGGTCCCAACAGGGTGAGGAACTCGCCTTTGCGAATTTCCAGGTTGAGGTCTTTGACGATCAGGTTCTCGCCGTCGTAGCTCTTCTGCACTCCGCGAAAGCTGACCAGAACATCGTTGGCCCCAGCGCTTGAATCGACCTCGCTCATACCCACACCTTTTGTTTTAGACGGCTGTGGGACAAGCCTAGTAGAGCCCGCAGCCCCCGAAAATCGGGGGGTAGGAGAGATTCGCCTCAGCCACCTGGAAGGTTGTGTGTAGGGATCGCCCTACAAGGATGGCGGGATTGGATAAGAGCGGCAGCGAGTATCCAGCGGCAAGCTGCAAGAACAGGCAAAAGCCCGAGGGCGGAGATGTCGCAAATGGATATGTACCCTTCCCCTCTGTGGGAAAGGGCACCGGCTGTAACCAGGGGGTTTTCTCACTGGACCGCGAAGTCGCCCCATCGCATCAGAGCAACTTGTGCTCCATCGCGTACTTCACCAACTCGGCCAGGGAGGTGATGTTGAGCTTCTGCATCAACCGCGCCTTGTGGGTACTGATGGTCTTGCTGCTGAGGGCCAGTTGCTGGGCGATGTCGTTGACATTGGCCCCCTGGGCCAGACGCTCGAAGACCGAAAACTCGCGCTCGGAAAGCAGCGAATGCAAGGGCCGGGAGTCGGTCAGGCCGACCTCGAAGACCATCCGGTCCGCGAGGTCCGGATCAATGTAGCGACCGCCGGAAGCGACCTTGCGAATTGCCGTCAGCAACAGCGACGGGTCGCTGTCCTTGGTGGCGTAACCGGCGGCGCCGATCTTCAGTGCCCGGGCCGCCATCTGCGCCTCGTCATGCATCGACAGCACCAGGATCGCCGGTGGATTGTTCAATGCACGTATTCGTGGAATGGCCTCCAGGCCATTTACCCCAGGCATGGAGATGTCCAGCAACACCACCTCACAGGGCACCTGACGCAGGGTTTCCAACAGTTGCTCGCCGTTGCTCGCCTCGCCCACGACCAACAAATCTTTGGCCAGGCCAATCAGTTGCTTGATGCCTTCGCGGACAATGGTGTGGTCTTCAGCTACCAGTACACGGATCACGCGCGTCTCCTCGTTATTGTTTTATGTCCAGAGGCACCCGGACGCTCAGGGTGGTGCCTTCGCCCTGCTCACTGTGCAGCCGCAGGCTACCGCCCATGATCAGCACGCGTTCACGCATGCCCACCAGACCAAATGAGGTCGGGCGTGCAGAAGCGGTGTCAAACCCCAGGCCGTCATCACTGATGCTCATGCACAACTCGCCCTCTTCCAGGGTCAGGCTCAGCTCCACAGTATGCGCCTGGGCATGGCGCATGACGTTGGTCAGGGCCTCCTGGAGAATGCGGAACAGGCCGATGGCCTTGGCATCACTCAGTTGCGGCAGATTATCCGGTACCTGGACCAGGCACGGGATCTGCGTGCGCGCCTCGAAGCGTCTGGCCTGCCATTCGATCGCCGAAGCAATGCCTGCATCGAGGATCGGTGGACGCAGGGCCGTGGCCACGTCCCGCACCAGCTGGAACAATTGGGCGATCAGGCGCTTCATGCTGTTGAGCCGCTCATGCAGACCTGGGTCGAGCTGGGCGTAGGCCAGCTCACACATGGAGGTTTCCAGCTTGAGCACGGTGAGCATCTGCCCCAGTTCGTCGTGGACTTCCCGGGCAATGTGGGCTTTTTCTTCTTCGCGCACGCTTTCCAGGTGCGCCGACAACTCGCGCAGCTGTTCACGAGAACTGGCCAATTCCAGCTCGATGCGCTTGCTTTCGCTGATGTCCCAGACGATGCCGTCCCAAACGAAGGTGCCATCATCCAGGCGCCGGGTAATGGCCTTGATTTCGGCCCAGCGTTGCTGGCCCTGGCGAGTCAGGATGCGGCCCTGCCAGGACCAGTCGCTGTCAGTGTCCAGGGCCTGATCCTGGGTCTGGTGATAGCTAGCCTTGTCATCCGGGTGCACCAGGCTGCGCAGGCCTTTGTCCCTGTGGCCGAGCACCGCCGGCGAATAGCCCACCAGGGTTTCACTGCCTTCACTGATGTAGGCAAAATCGATCTGCCCGGTGACCGGTGCCCGCTCCAGGCGGAACACCAGGCCTGGCACATTGGCCGCGATGCCCTGCAAGCGCGCCTCACTCTCGCGCAGGGCTGCCAGAGCTCGGCGGCGCTCGGTCACGTCGTTGAGGTAGACCACCAGGTATTCACTGTCGCGAAAGCGCAGGAAACTCAAGGACACATCCGTCGGCAGGATGCTGCCGTCTGCCCGCACACATTGGGTCTCAAAACTTTGCACCCCCTCCTCGCTGGCCCGGGCACGCTTCCACAGGTTGAGCCAGCGGTCCATGTGCAAGTTGGGTTCGAAATCGATCAATGGGCGTTCGACCACGCCCCCTGCCGGGTAGCCAAGCATCTCTTCGGCGGCGCGGTTGGCATAGCGCACATGGCTGTCCCAGTTGACCCAGAGAATGCCCACGGTGCTCTGGTCGATGGAGAACTGGGTCAGGCGTAGCGCCTCCTCATTGGCAGCCCGCAGAGCGATGTCCTCCCGCGCCGCCAGCAGCCGCTGTTCCAGGCCGCGTTGCTGACGACGCTGCCAGAAGACGATCGCCAGACTGGCCAACAGCAGGATCACCAGCAATAGGCTGAGGTTCTGCCAGACCCCGGGAGACTCACTCAAACGCGGATATTTGGGCTGCAGCCAACGACTGTGGAGCTGTTCCAGCTCTTTGGCCGGAATCGCGTGCAAGGCCGTCTCGACGATGCTGGCCAGCTCTGGCCAATCGCGCCGCGTCGCCACCCGCAACAGCTGCGGCAGGCCTATATCCCCCACCACCGCCAGCCCGGCAAACTCCGCCTCCCCTGACAAGCGACTGAGTTGCGCCTCATCCACCACCGCATAACGAGCCTGTTGGCTCAGCAGCAACTGCAAGGCCTGACGCTCCAGAGGAACTCCTTGCAGGTTAAGGTTGGGATAGGTCAGGCGCAGATAGTCGGCGACGGTGCTGGGCATGCGCACCGCGACCCGGGCCTGGCTGTCGAGTTTTTCCAGCTCCACGACTCCTGCGCCCTTGCGCTCCCCCACCACCAGTTGTGGCACTCGCATATAGGGGTCGCTGAACAACCACAGGCGCAGGCCGGCTGGGGTCTGCGTCAGGCCTGGAGCCATGTCCACTTCGCCGTCACGCAGGGCTTTCTCCAACTGCGCCTGATCGGGAAAATTACGCCAGCTCAGCTCAATGTTCAGGGCCTTGGCCAGCGCCTGCATCAATTCGACGTTGGCCCCCGACAGGCGCTGCAGGCGCCGATCGTACTGGGCGAACGGTGCCTGCAACACCAGGCCTACGCGCAACTCGGGGTGCTGTTCCAACCACTGGCGTTGCTCGTGACTCAACGGCGCGATCGGCCCATTGGACGCTGGCGCCGCCTCTCCTATCAAGGGAAGGCACAGACAGCCGATAAGCAGAAGGCAGCGAAAAAGCATCATCTGAAGTCTCACACCCTGACAAATACTGACCAACCCATTAGGCTGCCGGAATTACTTCTGGCCTGGAATATCCGATGCCCTTTGTCCACCGCTCGGCACTGCCTGCATTGTGCCTGTCGCTGATCCTGCCTTGGGCCTTTTCTGTGGAAGCCGCCGATCCGGCCCCGGCCCCCAAAAGCACTGAGCAACAGCCGGCGCAACGCCAACCCCTGCCTGAGCGTAGCCAGGAGGAAGCTGCCGCCCTGGAGCGCCAGCTTCCCGCCCAGGAACAACAGCAACTGCAAACCGGCGGCGACAGCTTCCTGGCGCTGTGGAAACCGGCCAACACCAGCGAACCCAAAGGCGTGGTGATCATCATCCCTGGTGCGGGCGAGAGTGCCGACTGGCCGCAAGCTATTGCACCACTGCGCAACAAGTTGCCGGACACTGAATGGGGCAGCCTGAGCCTGAGCCTTCCCGACATGCGCAGCGACGCCGCGCAACCACGGGTTGTCGAAGCTGCACCGGCGCCCACGGACAAGGCCAATACGGCCAAGGACGCCAGCACCGAAGCCAAGCCCATCGAACAAGTGGCCGGCGGTGAATCCGAGGTAGCTGATCGCGTGGTGGCGCAAAGCACGGAAGAACAAGTCAAGGCAGATGCCGAGCGCATCTTTACCCGGATCGACGCGGCCCTGGCCTTCGCCGAACAGCAGAATGCCCGCAGCATCGTACTTCTCGGCCATGGCACCGGCGCTTACTGGGCTGCACGCTACCTGAGCGAGAAACAACCGTCACAGGTGCAAAAACTGGTCATGGTGGCGGCGCAATCACCGGCCAATGGCCAACCGCAACTGGTGGAACTGACCCCGACTTTGAAACTGCCAACCGCCGACTTCTTCTACGTCGACAAGCCCCAGGCGCAGAAAGCCGCCCTGGAAAGGCTGCAAGCCAGCAAGCGCTTGAAGCACTCGAACTTCAGCCAGATTCCCCTCAAGGCTTTGCCAGGCAACCAAAACGCCCAGCAAGAACAACTGTTCCGTCGAGTTCGTGGCTGGCTGAACCCCCAGAACACTGACCGCTGAGAGCAGCAGGCCGCCATTGCCTGACAGGCAGCGGCGGCCCCCCCAACACCCCTCCCCTTCAGCGAAAGTCCCGGCGCTGGCGTATCAACGCATAGGCACTGTGCAGCTCACGGGTCTTTTCCGTGGCGTCACGTACCTGGGCTGCACTGGCGCCGCTACCGGCGATCTTGTCCGGATGATGACGACTGAGCAGCCGACGATAGGCGTGCTTGATTTGCGCCGGCTCACTGGTGGCGGCAACCCCCAACACACTCAATGCTTCCTGATAGGTGATGGTCCCTTCCCCCAGGCTCTTTCTGGCCGGCCCATAATCTTGTGCCAGCGCCTGAATCTGCTCCGTGGTCCAGCCTAGCCATTTACCCCAGAGCTGGATCAGCTCGCGCTCCGCTGGCCCCACCCGGCCATCGGCCCAGACCATACGCCAACAAGCCCGCAGCACACCTTCTGCGGCGTGGGGCTGGGTACCAAGACGCCGCAGGTACCCGCGCAGGCGATCATTGCCCGACTTGCCACGGTTAAAGGCAGCAATGGCCCGGCGCTGCCCGGCATCATTCATCTCCAGCGAACGCATTTCCTGACGCGCCTGCTGAATATGACCATCGACTACCCGGCCATCACTTTTCGCCAGCCGTCCCAACAGTACGAACAGCAGTTCATCGTTGCGCAACGCCGGGCGACCGCCCAGGCGTTCACGTACCTGCGCCCAGCTGCGCAGTTGCAGACGCCGGTCCAGCGCCTGCCCCAACAACGCACCAAGCATGGCCCCCGGAATGCTGGCAATTGCAAAACCCGCTCCGGCTCCGATCAGAGTCCCTGGCCACCACATATCAGCGACTCGCTTGCAGCAAGTGTTCAACCTGCGCCAAGCGCTCGACAGTGCCGACATCAATCCACTGCCCCTGCATATGCTCGCCGCTGACCTGTCCCTGGGCCATGGCTTCGCGAAGCAGCGGCGCCAGTTTGAAGGGGCCGGCGACACAATGCTGGAACAGCCGAGGATGCAGAACGGAGATGCCGCTGAACGTCAGGGCCGCAGCGCCAGGCTGGGCATCGTGCAACAGGCCGTTCTCCAGGCAGAAATCACCGCCGCTGGGATGGTGCGCCGGGTTGTCGACCATCACCAGGTGAGCCAGCCCGGCCAGGGGGCGACGCAGAGAGGCAAAGTCGTAGTCGGTCCAGATGTCGCCGTTGACCACCAGGAACGGCTCTTCGCCCAGCAAGGGCAACGCCTGGAAAATGCCACCGGCAGTTTCCAGAGGTTGGCTTTCCGCCGAGTACTGGATATTCAGGCCCCAACGCTGACCATCGCCCAAGGCATCCTTGATCTGCTGGCCAAGCCAGGCATGGTTGATGACGATATCGCGAAAGCCCGCTGCCGCCAGGGCCCGCAGGTGGTATTCGATCAAGGGCACGCCAGCTACAGGCAGCAGCGGTTTGGGAGTGGTCAAGGTCAAGGGGCGCATGCGTTCACCCTTACCGGCGGCCAGAATCATCGCCTTCATGCATTGGCTCCCACCGGCTGGCGCAGGCTGAGCAGCAACTGCGACAACTCCACCAGTTCGGGGCGGCGAGCCAGCACTGCTTCTATATAGGCAAAGAAGCGCGGGACATCCGCCAGGTAGCGAGGCTTGCCGTCGCGATGGCAGATTCGCGAGAAGATGCCGATTACCTTGAGATGACGCTGAACGCCCATCAGATCACTGGCCCGAAGAAACTCGTCAAAGTCCTCATGGACCGCAATCCCTCGTGCCCGTGCCTGGTTCCAGTAGTCGTTCAACCAGCCCTGAACGCGCGATTCCGGCCAGCTGAGGAAGGCATCCTTGAACAAACAGGTCACGTCGTAGGTCACCGGACCGTAGACCGCGTCCTGAAAGTCCAGTACCCCCGGGTTCGGCTCGCTGAGCATCAGGTTACGTGGCATATAGTCGCGATGCACCAGCACCTTGGGTTGCGCAAGGGCACTGTCGATCAGCAAATCGGTAACCTTTTGCCACTGCTCGCGCTGCTGCTGATTCAAGGTAACGCCCAACTCACGCCCGACGTACCACTCAGGGAACAGTTCCAGTTCGCGGCGCAGCAAGGCGACATCGTAGCTGGGCAATGGCGCATCCATCGGCAGTTGCTGAAAGGCCAGCAACGCTTGCAGCGCATCGTCGAAAAATGCGTCGGCATTGTTCTCGTCGATCACGTCAAGATAGGTCTGGTTGCCCAGGTCATTGAGCAAAAGAAAGCCACGAGGCAAATCTTGTGCATAAATTTTCGGCACGTTAATGCCGGAAGTCGCCAGCAAATGGGCGATATCCACGAAGGGTTTGCAGTTTTCCTGGGGCGGCGGAGCGTCCATGACCACGAAGCTGCGGCCCGCCCCCTGCCAGCGGAAATAACGGCGGAAACTCGCGTCGCTGCTGGCCGCGGTCAACGTTGCCGAGGGCACCTCGCCCCAGCCTTGTGCTGCATAAACAATCGCCAACTGCTCATCGAGCCAAACTTTCAGGTGTTGCAAGCGTACATCTTGGTCAGGCATTACAAGGGTCTCCGACGGCGCTAGCCGTCAAGCGGGTCATGCTTTATTATCCAGCATCTTTTTCAGACCATCGAGAGGCGTGCGGCCCACCACCGCGGGCAGATGGCACGCAGGAAGCCCGGACTAATAAGATGGCATTGAAATCCCCCGCGTTTCGTAAAAAATTTCCGTTGCTGGTTACCGGCAGTTTGCTGGCCCTGCAACCTCTAGCCACTTCCTTCGTGGTCGCCGCGGAACAGTATGACTGCTCGGTCTCTGCTTCGGGTGGCTGGGCCTGTGCGCCGAAAAGCAGCGCAGCCCAACTGCCTCCGCGCCCGGTCCACGACGCCAGCTCGGTCAGTTCCAGCGGTTCCACCGCGGCCGAAAGCGTAGGCTCCGGCGAAGCCAGCGGCGACAAGCCAGCACTGGTGACCCAGGCCAAAGGTCGTGGTCTGAAGTCCCGCAGTACGGACTACAGTCACCTCGACTGGGTGCCGCGTGAAAAACTCACCGCCGCTCAATTGGCTGAAACCGGTCCTTACTGCTCTGGTTCCTATATCGAACCGATTCGTCCTGGCATGAATGACAAGACGAATAAAAGTGACGCGCCGACCTTTATCGGCGCCAAGGCTTCGCGTTATCAGCAGGAAGAACAAGTTGCGACCCTGGCCGGTGACGTGGTCATGCGCCAAGGCAGCATGCAGGTCGAGGCCGATGAAGCAAGCCTGTACCAGGCCGAGAATCGTGGCGAACTGAGCGGTAACGTGCGCGTACGCGACAATGGCGCGCTGCTGGTCGGCGACCACGCCGATGTCCAACTGGACACCGGTGAAGCCAAGGTCGACAACGCCGAGTACGTCCTGCACAAGTCTCGGGTCCGTGGTAACGCGCTGTACGCCAAGCGTGCAGAAAACGCCATCATCCGCCTCAAGGATGGTACGTACACCACGTGCGAGCCGAACAGCAACGCCTGGCAGCTCAAGGGCAACAACATCACCTTGAACCCGGCCACCGGCTTCGGTACTGCGACCAACGTCACCCTTCGGGTCAAAGATATTCCGGTGCTCTACACCCCATATATCTACTTCCCGATCGACGATCGTCGCCAGTCCGGCTTCCTGCCGCCGAGCATCAGTACCGGCAGCGACACCGGCTTCATGCTGGTCACCCCGTACTACTTCAACCTGGCGCCGAACTACGACGCCACGTTGTACCCACGCTACATGGCCAAGCGCGGCCTGTTGATGGAAGGCGAGTTCCGCTACCTGACCAAGAGCAGCGAAGGTCAGTTCGGCGCCGCCTACCTCAACGACGACGATACCGATCGCAGCAAGCAGACCGACTACGAAAAAACCCGCTACATGCTCAACTGGCAGCACAAGGGCGGGCTTGATTCGCGCCTGATGACCGAGGTCGACTACACCAAGATCAGTGATCCTTATTACTTCCAGGATCTGCAAACCGACCAGATCGGCGTAAAGACCACCGACTACGTCAACCAGCAAGGCGCCGTGACCTATCGTGGCGACGACTACACCGCACGTCTCAACGTGCAGGCGTATGAACTGGCGAGCGTGTCCAACATCACCCCGTACAACCGGCTGCCGCAGATCACCTTCAACGGTGCACTGCCGTACCATCCGCAAGGTTTGGATTTCACCTATGAAACCGAGCTGGTGCGGTTTGAGCGGGATCTGTTGAAAGGTAACTACCTGGATAAAAACGGCGGACCTATTGATCCTGAGACCGGCATGGTTGGCACTCCGCGTCTGGACACTAACGTCACTGGCCTTGCGCGAGCCAATGGCGACCGTCTGAATCTCAAGCCAGGTGTAAGCCTGCCGCTGAACTGGAGCTATGGTTATCTGACTCCATCTCTCAAGTACATGTACACCCAGTACAATCTTGATTTGGATGGAACAGGCAAGGACCAGATTGTTGACGCCCGCAACGCAGCTGCTGCCAAAGGCACTCGGTTTATCGACGGCGAATACAGCAGCTCACAAAACCGCGGCGTCCCAATCGCCAGCGTCGACGGCGGCCTGTACTTCGACCGTGACACCCAATGGTTTGGCAAGAACTACCGCCAGACCCTGGAACCACGGGCGTTCTACCTCTATGTACCGGAGGAAGACCAGAAGAACATCCCGGTATTCGATACCGGCGAGTCCACCTTCAGCTACTCCTCGCTGTTCCGTGACAACCGTTTCTCCGGTTCCGACCGTGTCGGCGACGAGAACAAGCTGTCTCTTGGCCTGACCAGCCGCTGGATCGAAGACAACGGCTTCCAGCGCCAACGCGTCAGCGTCGGTCAAGCCGTGTACTTCAAGGACCGCACCGTCCAGTTGCCAGGCATCGATTACCGTACCCGTGCTGACGCCACGTCCAACGTCTCGCCTTATGCGCTTGAGTACGAATACCGCTTCAACCGCGACTGGCGCGCCAACACAGAGTACAACTGGGATCCGGATAGCCACAGCACGCGCTCCGGCAGTGCAATGTTCCACTACCAGCCTGAAGACAACCCGAACAAGGTGGTCAACGCCGGTTATCGCTATCGCAACGACCAGATTCGTTACGACCAGAACAGCGGTACCTGGAAAATGGGTGGCGACTACGGCACCCCGGGCACTCCGGGCTACGTGAAGGACTACTACAAGATCCAGCAGCATGACTTCTCGGTGATCTGGCCGATCGTGCCGCAATGGAACGCCATCAGCCGCTGGCAGTACGACTACAACCGTAACCGCACGCTCGAGGCCTTCGGTGGTTTCGAATACGACAACTGCTGCTGGAAACTGCGCCTGATCAGCCGTTACTGGGTCAAGTATGACGAGTTCAGTCAGAACGCTCCGGAAAACGAGAAAGGCGACCGCGGCATCTTCCTCCAAATTGTTCTGAAGGGACTCGGTGGCGTCATGGGCACCAAGGTAGAGAGCTTCCTCGACAAAGGCATTCAAGGTTATCGTGAACGTGAAGACCAAGCTTTCTGATTGTCTGCGCCCGCTGATGCTGGGCGCGCTGTTCCTGAGCACTGCGGCCAGCGCCGCCGTGCAGTCCATCGACAAGGTCGTGGCCATCGTCGACAACGACGTGGTCATGCAGAGCCAGTTGGACCAGCGGGTTCACGAAGTTCAGCAAACCATCGCCAAGCGTGGCGGTGGCGTGCCGCCGACCAGCGTCCTGGAACAACAGGTTCTGGAGCGTCTGATCGTTGAAAACCTGCAACTGCAGATTGGCGAACGCTCAGGCATCCGTATCACCGACGAAGAACTGAACCAGGCCATTGGCACCATTGCCCAGCGCAACAGCATGAGCATCGAGCAGTTCCGTGCAGCCCTGGCTCACGACGGCTTGTCTTATGACGATGCCCGTGACCAGGTTCGCCGCGAGATGATCATCAGCCGTGTGCGTCAACGCCGTGTGGCTGAGCGCATTCAGGTATCGGAGCAGGAAGTGAAGAACTTCCTCGCCTCGGACCTTGGCAAGATGCAGCTCTCCGAAGAATTGCACCTGGCCAACATCCTGATTCCGACCCCGGAAAGCGCCAACTCCGAGGCCATTCAGAACGCGGCCCGTCAGGCTATGGATGTGTACCAACAGCTCAAGCAAGGTGCGGACTTCGCGCAACTGGCGATTGCCCGTTCCGGCAGTGACAACGCCCTGGAAGGCGGCGACATGGGCTGGCGTAAAGCCGCTCAATTGCCCCCTCCGTTCGATCGTGAACTGAGTGCAATGGCAGTGGGCGAAATCACTCAACCAGCGCGTACCCCAGGCGGCTTCATCATCCTCAAGCTGCTGGACAAGCGTGGCGGCGGCAATCAGGTGCGTGACGAAGTGCATGTACGCCACATCCTGATCAAGCCAAGCGAAATTCGTAGCGAAGAAGAGACCAAGCGCCTGGCGCAGAAGCTCTACGATCGCATCGAAGCCGGCGAAGACTTTGCCGAACTGGCGAAAAGCTACTCGGAAGACCCGGGCTCGGCGCTCAACGGCGGCGACCTTAACTGGATCGACCCGAACGCTCTGGTGCCGGAATTCCGCGAAGTGATGGCCAAGACCCCGCAAGGTCAGCTGTCCAAGCCGTTCAAGAGCCCTTATGGCTGGCATGTCCTGGAAGTCCTCGGCCGTCGTGCCACCGACAGCACCAGCCAAGCCCGCGAGCAGCAAGCCATGACCGTCCTGCGTAACCGTAAATACGACGAAGAGCTGCAGACCTGGCTACGCCAGATCCGTGATGAAGCCTATGTCGAGATCAAACTGCCAGGCGCGGAACAGGCGGCACATTGAAACCCAGACGTTTCGCACTGACACCCGGTGAGCCTGCGGGCATAGGTCCTGACCTTTGCCTGCTGCTCGCCTCGCAACCCCAGCCACATCCCCTGATTGCCATTACCAGCCGTGACCTGCTCCTTGAGCGGGCCACGCAACTGGGTGTGGCGGTCGATCTGCTACCGGTGACCCCGGACCAACTACCGACGGTACCCGCTCCGGCGAACAGCCTGTATGTCTGGGATACATCTCTGGGCAAACCAGTGGTCAGTGGCCAACTGGACAAGGCCAATGCCGCCTTTGTCCTGGAAACCCTGACTCGCGCTGGCCAGGGCTGTCTCGATGGGCATTTCGCCGGCATGATCACCGCCCCCGTACATAAGGGCGTGATCAACGATTCCGGGGTCGCCTTTTCCGGCCATACCGAATTCCTCGCCGACCTGACCCACACCGAACAGGTCGTGATGATGCTCGCCACCCATGGCTTGCGCGTAGCACTGGTGACTACTCACCTGCCCCTGCGGGAGATCGCCGACGCGATTACCGTCGAGCGACTGGAACGAGTCACGCGGATTCTGCACGCCGACCTGCAGCACAAGTTCGGGATCGCCCGGCCGCGCATCCTGGTTTGCGGGCTCAACCCCCATGCCGGCGAAGGCGGGCACCTGGGCCGCGAAGAAATCGACATTATCGAACCCACCCTAGAGCGCCTGCGCAATGAAGGCATGGACCTGCGTGGCCCATTGCCTGCCGACACTCTGTTTACCCCCAAATATCTGGAGCACTGCGACGCAGTGCTGGCGATGTACCACGACCAGGGCTTGCCTGTGCTGAAATACAAAGGTTTCGGCGCGGCTGTCAACGTAACGCTCGGCTTGCCGATCATCCGCACTTCAGTCGACCACGGCACCGCCCTGGATCTGGCCGGCAGCGGCAAGATCGACACCGGCAGCCTGCAGGTCGCCTTGGAAACCGCCTACCAGATGGCCGAGAACCGTTTATGAGCGAGCAATACCAACACCGGGCGCGCAAGCGCTTCGGCCAGAACTTCCTGCACGACGCGGGCGTCATCGACCGTATCCTGCGGGCTATCCATTCCAAGCCCGAAGATCGTCTGCTGGAAATCGGCCCGGGCCAGGGCGCCCTGACCGAAGGCCTGCTGAACAGCGGTGCGCAGCTGGATGTGGTGGAGCTGGACAAGGATCTGATCCCGATTCTCAACCAGCAATTCGCCGACAAGATCAACTTCAACCTGCACCAGGGCGATGCCCTGAAGTTCGACTTCAATACCCTGGGTGCAGCACCCAGAAGCCTACGGGTAGTCGGCAACCTGCCCTACAACATATCTACCCCGCTGATCTTCCACCTGTTGCAGAACGCCGGTCTGATCCGCGACATGCACTTCATGCTGCAAAAGGAAGTGGTCGAGCGCCTGGCTGCCGGCCCTGGCGGTGGTGACTGGGGTCGCCTGTCGATCATGGTTCAGTATCACTGCCGCGTGGAACACCTGTTCAACGTCGGCCCCGGCGCCTTCAATCCCCCACCGAAGGTCGACTCGGCGATCGTACGACTGGTACCGCACGCGGTACTGCCGCACCCGGCCAAGGACCACCGCCTGCTGGAGCGCGTCGTTCGCGAAGCCTTCAATCAGCGTCGCAAGACCCTGCGCAACACCCTCAAGGCCCTCCTCAGCAACGCCGAGATCGAGGCCGCAGGCGTCGACGGCAGCCTGCGCCCCGAGCAGCTCGACCTGGCGGCCTTCGTGCGCTTGGCCGACCAGCTGGCAGACCAGGTCAAGCCCGACGCCAACTGAAACGCCCCGGGCCGATAACGGGTAGGACGCCAGACAGGATGTCTGGTTTACTACCTGATACTTGACCTAGACTGACCTCCATCAGCTTTGTCCCGCGCCCGCTTTGCTTTGAAAGGCCTTTTTGCATGTCCGATCCTCGTTATCAGGTCGACGTCAGCGTCGTCACCCGCTTTCTGGCAGACCAATCGCAACCCGAGCAAAACCGCTTCGCCTTCGCCTACACCATCACGGTCCAGAACAACGGCTTGCTTCCAGCCAAGCTGCTGTCACGGCACTGGGTGATCACCGACGGTGACGGGCATGTCGAAGAGGTCCGCGGCTCTGGGGTGGTTGGCCAGCAACCGCTGATCGCCGCGGGTAAAAGCCACACCTACAGCAGCGGCACGGTGATGACCACCCGGGTTGGCAATATGCAGGGCAGCTATCAGATGGTGGCCGAAGACGGCAAACAGTTCGACGCCATCATCGCGCCCTTCCGCCTCGCAGTACCCGGAGCCTTGCACTGATGGCGACCTACGCTGTCGGCGACCTGCAAGGCTGCCTGGAGCCGCTGCAGTGCCTGCTTGAACAAGTTGCCTTCGATCCAGCCCGGGACCGCCTGTGGCTGGTGGGCGACCTGGTCAATCGCGGCCCGCAGTCGCTGGAAACCCTGCGCTACCTCTATTCAATCCGCGACTCGCTGGTCTGCGTGCTGGGCAATCACGACCTGCACCTGCTGGCTGCCTGGCGCAACATCGAGCGCCTGAAAAAATCCGATACCCTGCGCGAGGTCCTGGAAGCTCCGGATTGCGAAGCGCTGTTGCAGTGGTTGCGCCGGCAAAAGCTGATGCACTACGACGAAGCCCGCAACGCCGCCCTGGTACACGCTGGCATCGCACCACAGTGGTCGTTGAAGAAAGCCCTGAAATGCGCTTCCGAGGTTGAAGAGGCGCTGCGTGACGATAACCTCTTCGAGCCTTTCCTGGACGGCATGTACGGTAACGAACCTGTGAAATGGAATAGCGAGCTCAAAGGCGTGACTCGCCTGCGAGTCATCACCAACTATTTCACCCGCATGCGTTTCTGCACCAGCGAGGGCAAGCTCGACCTCAAGAGCAAGGAAGGACTGGACACCGCACCACCGGGCTACGCCCCCTGGTTCAGTCACAAGGAGCGCAAGACCCGCAACCTGAAGATCATCTTCGGCCATTGGGCGGCCCTGGAAGGCCATTGCAACGAACCCGGCATCTTTGCCCTGGACAGCGGTTGTGTCTGGGGTGGAACCATGACCTTGCTAAATGTCGACACCGGCGTGCGCCTGACCTGCGACTGCGATGCACACGGCCACACAGCACCTCTTTCCCCAGACCCCTTGCCCGTCCCGGCAACGCGCTAAACGCGCGCTGATCATCAGGCTTCAGGAGCCCGCCATGAGCGAATTCAAACGCATCCCCCCAGAACAGGCCCAGGCACTGCGCGAGCAAGGTGCGGTAGTGGTGGACATCCGTGATCCGCAGACCTATGCACTGAACCACATCAGCGGCTCGCACCATCTGGATAACCACTCCATATCCGACTTCATCCGCGGTGCCGACCTTGACGCCCCGCTGGTGGTGGTCTGCTATCACGGCAACTCCAGCCAGAGTGCAGCGGCGTACCTGGTCAGCCAGGGCTTTTCCGACGTTTACAGCCTCGATGGAGGCTTCGAACTCTGGCGCAGCACCTACCCAGCGGAAATCGCCCAAGGCAACGCCGAATAATTTTTTTCTGCAGCTCTAGCCCGCGGATTACACGGGCTGACGCTGCACCAGACGAACGGTAGTCCGCAACTAATTCCCCATCTCTCCTTGACCTCTCGGATTCCGAACTATCCTTAGCCTCAGGCCATCCAAATCAGGGGAGAGCCGGTACACCGGCGAGCGGGTCATCGGTACTAGCTTTCAAGGTCGATAGCTTTGAAAGTGTTCTGGGGGGTAAACAGCAGCTGGAAACTCAGCTGCATGCCAGCACTTGACTGACTGATCCGACGCCGGCTCCACGTATCGAGCGAGGTGACGTCATGAGTATTTTTAGCCACTTCCAACAACGCTTCGAATCCACACGCCAGGAAGAGCTTTCGCTGCAGGAATACCTGGAGCTGTGCAAAAAGGACCGAAGCGCCTATGCCTCGGCCGCCGAGCGCCTGCTATTAGCCATCGGCGAACCCGAACTGCTGGACACCTCGACCAACTCGAGACTGTCGAGAATCTTCTCCAATAAGGTGATCCGGCGTTATCCGGCCTTTGAAGACTTCCATGGCATGGAAGAGTGCATCGACCAGATCGTCTCCTATTTCCGCCACGCCGCTCAGGGCCTGGAAGAGAAGAAACAGATTCTTTACCTGCTGGGCCCGGTGGGCGGTGGCAAGTCGTCCCTGGCCGAAAAGCTCAAGCAACTGATCGAGAAAGTGCCTTTTTACGCCATCAAGGGCTCCCCCGTCTTTGAGTCGCCACTGGGCCTGTTCAACGCCACGGAAGATGGTGCGATTCTAGAAGAGGACTTCGGCATCCCCCGGCGCTACCTCAACACCATCATGTCGCCTTGGGCCACCAAGCGCCTATCAGAGTTCGGCGGCGACATCAGTCAGTTCCGAGTGGTGAAACTGTATCCATCGATTCTCAACCAGATCGCCGTGGCCAAGACCGAGCCGGGGGATGAGAACAACCAGGACATCTCGGCCCTGGTGGGCAAGGTGGATATCCGCAAGCTGGAAGAGTTCCCGCAGAACGATGCTGACGCCTACAGCTACTCCGGGGCACTGTGCCGGGCCAACCAGGGCCTGATGGAATTCGTCGAGATGTTCAAGGCGCCGATCAAGGTGCTGCACCCCTTGCTGACCGCGACCCAGGAAGGCAACTACAACAGCACCGAAGGCCTGGGCGCAATCCCGTTCACCGGCATTCTGCTGGCCCACTCCAACGAATCGGAGTGGCATACCTTCCGCAACAACAAGAACAACGAAGCGTTCATCGACCGGATCTATATCGTCAAGGTGCCGTACTGCCTGCGGGTCACTGATGAGGTGAAGATCTACGACAAGCTGCTGTTCAACAGCTCCCTGGCCAAGGCCCATTGCGCGCCCGACACCCTGAAGATGCTCGCGCAGTTCACCGTGCTCTCGCGCCTCAAGGAGCCAGAAAACTCCAATATCTACTCGAAGATGCGGGTCTATGACGGCGAAAACCTGAAAGACACCGACCCCAAGGCCAAGTCGATTCAGGAATACCGCGACAGCGCCGGTGTAGATGAAGGGATGAACGGCCTATCAACCCGCTTTGCCTTCAAAATCCTGTCGAAAGTCTTCAACTTCGACCCCCATGAGATAGCCGCCAACCCGGTGCACCTGCTGTATGTACTGGAACAACAGATCGAACAGGAGCAGTTCCAGGCGGAAACCCGCGAGCGTTATCTGCGCTTCCTCAAGGAATACCTGGCACCACGCTACATCGAGTTCATCGGCAAGGAGATCCAGACCGCCTATCTCGAGTCCTACAGCGAGTACGGCCAGAACATCTTCGACCGTTATGTGCTGTACGCAGATTTCTGGATTCAGGATCAGGAGTACCGCGACCCTGAAACCGGCGAGATTCTCAACCGCGTAGCCCTCAACGAGGAACTGGAAAAGATCGAGAAGCCGGCGGGCATCAGCAACCCGAAAGATTTCCGCAACGAGATCGTCAATTTCGTCCTGCGCGCCCGAGCCAACAACAATGGCAAGAACCCTACCTGGCTCAGCTACGAGAAGCTGCGGGTGGTTATCGAGAAGAAGATGTTCTCCAACACCGAGGACCTGTTGCCGGTCATCAGCTTCAACGCCAAGGCCAGCAAGGAGGATCAGCAGAAACACAACGACTTCGTCACGCGGATGGTCGAGCGCGGCTACACCGACAAACAGGTACGTCTGCTATCCGAATGGTATCTGCGGGTCAGAAAATCGCAGTAAGGCAGTGAAGCAGCAGCCAGCAGCAAGCTGAAAGCACCAAGTACGTCCATCGTGATTGCGCTTGCGCTTGCTGCCTGGAGCTGCTGGGAACTTGAAGCTGCCCGGAGGGCTCCCCATGAGCTATGTGATCGACCGACGACTCAATGGCAAGAACAAGAGCACGGTTAACCGCCAGCGCTTTCTGCGGCGCTACCGTGACCACATCAAGAAGGCCGTCGAAGAGGCCGTCAGCCGCCGTTCCATCACCGATATGGAACATGGCGAACAAATCAGTATTCCCGGGCGGGATATCGACGAACCGGTGCTTCACCATGGGCGTGGCGGCAAACAGACCGTCGTTCACCCTGGCAACAAGGAGTTCACTGCAGGCGAGCATATAGCCAGACCCCAAGGGGGCGGCGGCGGAGGCGCAGGCCGTGGCAAGGCCGGTAATTCTGGCGAGGGCATGGACGAATTCGTGTTCCAGATCACCCAGGAGGAATTCCTCGAATTCATGTTCGAGGACCTTGAACTACCCAACCTGGTCAAACGCAACCTGACCGGCACCGACACCTTCAAGACCGTACGCGCCGGCATCAGCAATGAAGGCAACCCGGCACGCATCAACATCATCCGCACCCTGCGTTCAGCCCACGCCCGAAGGATTGCCCTCTCTGGCAGCAGCCGGGCGAAACTGCGGGAAGCCAAGGAAGAGCTGGCGCGGCTAAAACGTGAAGAACCGGACAATTTCGGCGATATTCAGGAAGTCGAGGCGGAAATCGAACGTCTTAGCGCCCGAATTCACCGCATTCCATTCCTCGACACCTTCGACCTGAAGTACAACCTGCTGATCAAACAGCCCAACCCCAGTTCCAAGGCCGTGATGTTCTGCCTGATGGACGTGTCGGGCTCCATGACCCAGGCCACCAAAGACATCGCCAAGCGCTTCTTCATCCTGCTTTATCTGTTCCTGAAACGTAATTACGACAAGATCGACGTGGTCTTCATTCGCCACCACACCAGCGCCCGCGAGGTGGATGAGGAAGAGTTTTTCTACTCCCGGGAAACCGGCGGCACCATTGTCTCCAGTGCCTTGAAGCTGATGCAGGAGATCATGGCCGAGCGTTATCCGAGCAACGAGTGGAACATCTACGCCGCCCAGGCTTCCGATGGCGACAACTGGAACGACGACTCACCCATCTGCCGCGATATCCTGATCAATCAGATCATGCCGTTCGTGCAGTACTACACCTATGTGGAAATCACCCCACGGGAACACCAGGCCCTGTGGTTCGAATACGAGCGAATTGCCGAGGCCTTTGCCGACACCTTCGCCCAGCAACAACTGGTATCGGCCGGGGATATCTATCCGGTCTTCCGTGAACTCTTCCAGCGCAGGTTAGTGACATGACCGCCAGAGAGCAGAAGCGCCAACCCATCTCCACCGGCTCGGAATGGACCTTCGAGCTGATCCGGGCCTACGACCGCGAAATCAGCCGTATCGCGGCACGCTATGCCCTGGATACCTACCCCAACCAGATCGAAGTGATCACTGCCGAGCAGATGATGGATGCCTATGCCTCGGTGGGCATGCCACTGGGTTACCACCATTGGTCCTATGGCAAACACTTCCTGAGCACTGAAAAGTCCTACACCCGCGGCCAGATGGGCCTGGCCTACGAAATCGTCATCAACTCAGACCCCTGCATTGCCTACCTGATGGAGGAAAACACCATCTGCATGCAGGCCCTGGTAGTGGCCCATGCCTGCTACGGGCACAACAGCTTCTTCAAGGGCAACTATCTGTTCCGCACCTGGACCGATGCCAGCTCGATCATCGACTACCTGGTGTTCGCCAAGCAGTACATCATGCAATGCGAGGAACGCCACGGGATCGATGCCGTGGAGGACCTGCTGGACTCCTGCCACGCCCTGATGAACTACGGAGTCGATCGCTACAAGCGCCCTTACCCGATTTCCGCCGAAGAAGAGCGGCGGCGACAGAAGGACCGGGAGGAACACCTGCAGAAACAGATCAACGACCTGTGGCGTACGATCCCCAAAGGCGCAGACAAGTACAGCGATAAGGACAATGCGCGGTTCCCCAGCGAACCCCAGGAAAACATCCTGTATTTCATCGAAAAACACGCGCCGCTACTGGAGCCCTGGCAGCGGGAAATAGTGCGCATCGTGCGCAAGATCGCCCAGTACTTCTATCCGCAGCGCCAGACCCAGGTGATGAACGAAGGCTGGGCGACCTTTTGGCACTACACCCTGATGAATGACTTGTACGACGAGGGCCTGGTGACCGACGGCTTCATGATGGAGTTCCTCACCTCCCACACCAGCGTGGTGTTTCAACCCGGCTTCGACAGTCCTTACTACAACGGCATCAACCCCTATGCCCTCGGGTTTGCCATGTACCGCGATATCCGGCGCATCTGCGAAGACCCCACCGAAGAGGACCATCGCTGGTTCCCGGAACTGGCAGGTACCGACTGGCTGTCGAGCATCAAGTTCGCCATGAGCAGCTTCAAGGACGAAAGCTTCATCCTGCAGTACCTCTCGCCCAAAGTAATCCGTGACCTCAAGCTGTTCAGCATCATGGATGACGACCAGAAGGACGACCTGCTGGTGCCCGCCATCCACGACGAGAGCGGCTACCGGATCATCCGTGAAACCCTGGCTGCGCAATACAACCTGGGCAACCGCGAACCCAACGTGCAGATCTGGAGCATCGATCGGCGTGGAGACCGCTCGTTGACCCTGCGGCACCAGCAACATGATCGCAAACCTCTGGGAGACTCCACCGACGAAGTGCTCAAGCACCTGCACCGTCTCTGGGGCTTCGATATCCATCTGGAGACCCTACAGGGCGATCAGATAATGAAAACCCTCCACGTGCCGCCAAAGAGCGATCACAACGAAAATGACTATGGTCGGCTGGACCTGGCTGTAATCCACCTCTAAGCCCGACAACAAGCCTCCGAAAGCGCGACACAAGGGTTATCCTTGTCGCGCTAACGGAGGTTTTTTATGCAGATTTACAAAGTCGGCGGTGCCGTACGAGATCGCCTGCTGGGCAGGCCGGTCACTGACATCGACTGGGTGGTGGTCGGTGCCAGCGCGGAAGAAATGGTCGCCAAGGGTTTTCGCCCAGTGGGCGCCGACTTCCCAGTGTTCCTGCACCCAAAAAGTGGCGAGGAATACGCCCTGGCCCGAACCGAGCGCAAAAGCGGACGCGGTTATGGCGGTTTCACTTTTCATGCCAGCCCGGAAGTCACCCTGGAAGAGGACCTGATTCGCCGCGACCTGACGATCAACGCCATGGCCGAGGATGCTCAAGGTGTGCTTACCGATCCTTACAACGGCCAGAAGGATCTCGAAGATCGGTTGTTACGCCACGTTTCCCCGGCATTCGCCGAAGATCCCTTGCGTGTACTGCGGGTTGCACGGTTCGCTGCTCGCTACGCCAGCCTCGGTTTCAGCGTGGCACCAGACACCCTTGAGCTGATGCGCCAACTCAGCCAGTCAGGCGAGCTTCAAGCCCTGACAGCCGAGCGCAGCTGGAAAGAGATATCCCGCGCATTGATGGAAGATCAGCCACAGATTTTCATCCAGGTACTGCGCGACTGCGGTGCCCTGGCTGTGCTGATGCCGGAGGTCGACGCCCTGTTCGGGGTTCCCCAGCCACCGGCCCACCACCCGGAAATAGACACAGGCCTGCACACCCTTAGCGTTTTGCAACAAGCGGCATTGCACCGGCAGCCACTCAATGTCCGCTGGGCCTGCCTGCTGCACGACCTCGGTAAAGGCTTGACCCCTCAAGAGGAGTGGCCACGACACATCGGCCATGAATACACGGGCATGGAGCCGATCAAGGAGGTCAATGAGCGCTTCAAGACTCCAAGGGAATGCCAGGAACTGTCACTGCTGGTAGGCCAATATCACACCCATGGCCACAAGGCGCTGGAGCTCAAGGCCTCGACATTGCTCGAGCTGCTGCAGAGCTTCGACGTATTCCGGCGCCCGCAGCGCTTTGAAGAGTTCATTGCCGCCTGTGAAATGGATGCCCGCGGCCGACTCGGGCTCGAATCGCGCCCTTACCCCCAAGCCGATTACCTGCGCGGCGCGGCGACCACTGCTCGCGCGGTTGCAGTTCAACCCTTGTTGGAGAAGGGCTTCAAGGGTCCGGAGTTGGGTGAAGCGCTGAGACTGGAGCGACTGAGAGCACTCAAGGCCTACAAGGAGCAGCACGCGCCATGATAGACGCGGGCAAGGCCCAAGCCTTGTCCGCGCTCTAACTGAGCACCGCTACAACTCAGAAGGCGTCAGCTGCTGGTCCCGCCACTCGAAGGCCACGGGCGCCAGTACCTGATCAATCTGCGCCTCATCCCAAAGCACTCCCAGGCTCTTGCCTGCCAGCGGATGTACGCGTTCGGGAGCCATCAGCGACAACGGCCAAAGTACAAAGGCGTTCTTCAGAATCTCGGCACGGGGCAATACCAGCCCATCGAAATTGCCGGTCAGATCACCGTACAGCAACACGTCGATGTCCAACGGCAGGCCTTTACGATCAGGAGCATAACGACCGTTGTCCGCCTCGATGAGTTTCAATCGGCGGTCGAGTTCAGTCAGTGACAGATCGGTAAAAGCCGACACCACCAGATTGAAGAACGGACCGCTCTTGATCCCGACCGGCTGGCTTTCGAACACCGCCGAGCAGCGCATGTCCACCAGGAAACCGGCCAAGGCATCGAGTCCGGCCCGCAAGTGAACTTCACGCTCGATATTGCTACCGAGCCCCAGATAAACCTGAGTCAGCGACATCCGCGCTCGATCTCCACGCCCACACCCGTGGCAGCCGGAACGGCACCTGGCTTGGTCAGCTTCAAGCGCAACCAAGGGATGTGAAATTCGCTCATCAAGACTTCAGCCAGACGCTCGGCAAAGGTTTCCACCAACTGGTATTGGGCATGCTCGGCGAACGCCTGAACCCGGGTAGAGACACTGGCATAGTCCAACGCCAGCGTCAGATCATCTCCCGCAGCGGCAGGGCGATTGTCCCAGGCAAAGCTCAGATCAAGACGCAGACACTGTCGGATGCCACGCTCCCAGTCGTAGGCACCAATCACAGTGTCCACTTCCAGTCCTTCGATAAACACTCTGTCCAAGCACTCTTCTCCGCTGCACGACAAGGGCGCAATGCGCCGTTAGAATCAGGGCATCCTCGCCCGGAATAGTTAGCATGTTTTGGTTACTGGCGATTTTCGCCTACCTGCTTGGCTCTCTGTCCTTCGCCATTTTGCTCAGCCGCATTACGGGCAATCCCGACCCCCGAATGAGTGGCTCGGGCAATGCCGGCGCCACCAACATGTTGCGCCTGGCCGGCAAAAAACTCGCGATCCTGACCCTGCTGGGGGATCTGTGCAAAGGCCTAGTACCTGTACTGATCGCTCACCTAGCCGGGCTCTCACTGCAGCAACAGGCCTGGGTCGGGCTCTATGCCGTACTCGGTCACCTGTTCCCACTGTACTTCCGCTTCCGGGGCGGCAAAGGTGTCGCCACCGCCGCCGGCATGCTGCTGGGGCTCTACCCCCCGGCCGCCTTGCTGGCCATCGCCGCCTGGGCGCTGACCTTCTACCTCACTCGCACCAGCTCGCTGGCCGCCTTGATCGCTACGCCGCTGACCCTGCCGCTACTGGCCTGGCAGGAACCTGAGGCACTGCTGCCGATGAGCGTGCTTACGCTGCTGATCGTCTGGCGCCATCGCGGCAATTTACGCGACCTGTTTGCCGGGCGCGAACGGCATTTTTGAATCCTGCCGATGAAAAGGCTTCAGCTTGGCAGTTGCCTGCGCCCCCGTCAGAGGGCTGACAACTGCTCCATCGGCCAACGGGCCTGCACAGTGATCGCCAGGTTTTCCTGTTGTCCGGCCTGCAAACGCTGACAGCCGGCAAAGGCAATCATCGCGCCGTTGTCGGTGCAGAACTCGGGACGGGCATAGAACACATTGCCTTTCATTTCAGCGAGCATTTTTTCCAGCGAGGCCCGCAAGGCCTGGTTTGCGCTTACGCCCCCGGCAATCACCAGACGCTTGAGACCGGTCTGCTTCAAGGCGCGCTTGCATTTGATGGTCAAAGTTTCCACCACCGCCTGCTGGAACGCGAGAGAGATGTCGCAACGAGTTTGCTCACCGTCGTCTCCAGCGCTGACACACTGCTGCCAGGTGTTCAAGGCGAAGGTTTTCAAGCCGCTGAAGCTGAAGTCCAGCCCAGGGCGATCGGTCATCGGTCGCGGGAAGACAAAACGCCCCAACACCCCCTGGGTCGCCAGACGGGCGATTTCAGGACCACCGGGATAATTCAGACCGAGCATCTTCGCTGTCTTGTCGAATGCCTCGCCCGCCGCATCATCCAGAGTCTCGCCCAACAGCTCGTATTGGCCGATACCATCAACCCGCACCAGCTGTGTATGACCGCCTGATACCAACAAAGCGACGAACGGGAATTCCGGCGGTCGTTCTTCCAGCATCGGCGCTAGCAGATGCCCTTCCATGTGATGCACCCCCAGGGCCGGAATGCCCCAGGCAAAGGCCAGAGCCTGGGCACAGGAAGCACCCACCAACAAGGCGCCAACCAGGCCGGGACCCGCAGTGTAGGCGATGGCATCAATCTCGGTGGGCACGCAGTCAGCCTCCGCCAACACTTGGCGAATCAGCGGCAGCATGCGCTTGACGTGATCACGGGAGGCCAGTTCCGGCACCACGCCACCATAGGCGCGATGCAGGTCGATCTGACTGAACAGCGCGTCGGCCAACAGGCCCCGCTCACTGTCGTAAAGCGCGACGCCGGTTTCGTCGCAGGAGGTTTCTAATCCCAGTACTAGCATGGGTTTGCGCCTTGTAGAGGCTGAATTCGAAGGCGCGCATAATAGTCGCCACTCCCGCGCCCGACCAGCGGTTTTCGATCAGAGGCTTTGCATTCCGAGCGTTGAGGGGTTAACATCCGCAACCCTTAAAAACCGACGACCTCAGCCGCGATTTTTGCGACGAGAACGTTGACCCCGGTAATGAATGAAGGTAGCTCTGGATGCCAGCCGTCAAAGTTAAAGAGAACGAACCCTTCGACGTAGCTCTGCGTCGTTTCAAGCGCTCCTGCGAAAAAGCCGGTGTTCTGGCTGAAGTTCGTAGCCGCGAATTTTACGAGAAGCCGACTTCTGAGCGTAAGCGCAAAGCAGCAGCAGCTGTTAAGCGTCACGCCAAGAAAGTTCAGCGCGAACAGCGCCGCGCCGTACGTCTGTACTAATACACAGACGTTCGCTGCAAGCTTCTGCCAAGCCCGGCCCTCAGCCGGGCTAATGGCATTTGCGGATTACGCTTGATGCTTCACCGTCAAAGCCGCACATGCGACCCAGACGAACCTGCTTCACCACGTCAGACCTGGCTCCTGCCAGCGGTGCACGTCTTTTCTGACGAGCCTTCCAAGGCTACTGACGAGCACACCCTTACTGATTCCTGCAGACGATCAGCCCAAGGCGCCCTTCTCCAGCGCCCGCTTAATGAGCTATCCGAGGCCTTCCAATGGCCACTGTCGGACTCAGCGCAACACCTTCAAGTCGAATACTGATTGAAACTAACGTCAGTGGACGTTCGGCAGATACACTTCCCGACTGCGATCACGCCGAAAACCAGGGTCAAGCCGCGCAAGGTCAAAGCCTCGCTGCACCTGATCTTTCGATAGCGTCGCCAGGGCTATTTTTCCGCGCAGTGATGACGAGAACGCCATGGCCGGGCTCATTCCCCAGAGCTTTATTGACGACCTTCTGAACCGCACCGACATCGTCGATGTTGTCAGCTCGCGCCTGCAGATCAAAAAAGCCGGCAAGAACTACACCGCCTGCTGCCCATTCCACAAAGAAAAGACCCCCTCCTTCAGCGTCAGCCCCGACAAGCAGTTCTACTACTGTTTTGGCTGTGGCGCGGGCGGCAATGCCCTCGGTTTCATCATGGACCACGACAACCTGGACTTCCCCCAGGCCGTCGAGGAACTGGCGAAAGCCGCAGGCATGGAGATCCCTCGAGAGGAAAGCAGCCGCGGCGATAGAAAACCCCGGCAACCTACCGATTCGCCGCTGTACCCGCTGCTCACAGCAGCCGCTGATTACTATCGCCAGGCACTGAAAAGCCACCCGGCACGCAGGGCGGCGGTCGACTACCTCAAAGGGCGCGGCCTCACCGGCGAAATCGCCCGGGACTTCGGCCTGGGCTTTGCTCCGCCCGGCTGGGACAACCTGTTCAAGCATTTGAGCAGCGACACCCTGCAGCAAAAGGCCATGATCGATGCCGGCCTGTTGATCGAAAACGCCGAGACCGGCAAGCGCTACGACCGCTTTCGCGACCGGGTAATGTTCCCGATCCGCGACTCTCGCGGCCGGATCATCGCCTTCGGCGGCCGAGTTTTAGGGGACGACAAACCCAAATACCTGAACTCGCCGGAAACACCGGTATTCCATAAGGGCCAAGAGCTCTATGGCCTATTCGAGGCCCGCAAGAACAATCGCAATCTCGACGAGATCATCGTCGTCGAAGGCTACATGGACGTGATCGCCCTGGCCCAACAGGGCTTGCGCAATGCCGTCGCAACCCTGGGCACCGCCACCAGCGAAGAGCACCTCAAGCGCCTTTTTCGCATAGTGCCCAACGTCCTGTTCTGCTTTGACGGCGACCAAGCCGGGCGCAAGGCCGCATGGCGCGCTCTGGAAGCAACCCTGACCTGCCTGCAGGATGGACGCCGCGCGCGCTTCCTGTTCCTCCCGGAAGGCGAAGATCCGGACACCCTGGTTCGCTCCGAGGGCACTGACGCCTTCCGCGCCCGGATCAATCAGCATGCACAACCGCTGGCCGATTACTTTTTCCAGCAGCTGATCGATGAAGCAGACCCGCGCTCACTGGAAGGCAAGGCTCATCTTGCAACCCTAGCCGCACCGCTGATCGAAAAAATCCCCGGAGCCAACCTGCGGACCCTGATGCGCCAGCGCCTCAGTGAAATCACCGGCCTGACCCATGAAACGGTCAACCAGTTGGTCCACAGCGCCCCACCAGAGGCGCCGCCGGCCTATGACGCAGGCATCAATTACGACGCCATGCCGGATTACGCCGACTACCATGAGCCTCACCAGGAAGCCTATGCCCCTCAACAGGAGTGGACACCGAAGAAAAGCGGTGGCGGCAAGAAATGGGAAAACAAGCCCTGGGACAAGAACGGCAAGGGCAAGCGTCAAGAAGATCGCGACCAACCTAGAGGCCCGCGCGTACCGGCGGCAGTAGAGCCTCCGACGCTGTCAGCCCTGCGAACCTTGCTACATCACCCGCAATTGGCAGAAAAAGTTGAAGATGCCGGATATTTTGCCGATGACGACAACACCAACACTCAGTTGCTGGTGGCCCTGATCGAAGCCGTGCAGAAAAATCCTAAGCTACGCTCTATTCATCAGCTGATGGCGCGTTGGCACGGCACCCAGCAAGGGCATCTGCTTACTGCACTGGCGGAAAAAGAATGGCTGATCGACGGAGATAACCTTGAACAACAGTTTTTCGACACCATTAATAGTTTGTCCGCTCGCCAACGTGAGCGTGTTTTAGAGCAACTTCTCAGGAAATCGCGTCAAAGCGAGCTCAGCGGCGAAGAGAAAAAACAGCTGGTTGAGCTTCTAAAACGCAATGTTCCCGCATCAAACCCGACCTCAACTGGCGCGTGAGGTCATAGCTCGGGTATAATCCTCGGCTTGTTTTTTGCCCGCCAAGACCTTCAGTGGATAGGGTGTTATGTCCGGAAAAGCGCAACAGCAGTCTCGCCTCAAAGAGTTGATCAGCCGTGGACGTGAGCAGGGTTACCTGACTTACGCGGAGGTCAACGACCACCTGCCGGAGGATATTTCAGATCCGGAACAGGTGGAAGACATCATCCGCATGATCAACGACATGGGGATCAACGTATTCGAGAGTGCTCCGGATGCGGATGCCCTTTTGTTGGCCGAAGCCGACACCGACGAAGCAGCAGCTGAAGAAGCCGCCGCAGCGTTGGCGGCTGTGGAAACCGACATTGGTCGCACTACCGACCCAGTGCGCATGTATATGCGCGAAATGGGTACGGTAGAGCTGCTCACACGTGAAGGCGAAATCGAAATCGCCAAGCGTATCGAAGAGGGCATCCGTGAAGTGATGGGCGCAATCGCGCACTTCCCTGGCACGGTTGATCACATCCTCTCCGAATACACTCGCGTCACCACCGAAGGTGGACGCCTGTCTGACGTTCTCAGCGGGTACATCGACCCGGATGACGGCATTACGCCGCCTGCCGCCGAAGTGCCTCCTCCTGTCGACCCCAAAACCGCGAAAGCGGACGACGACAGCGAAGAAGAAGAAGCTGAAGCGACCGAAGAAGAGGAAGAAACCGAAAGCGGTCCGGATCCGGTCATCGCCGCACAGCGCTTTGGCGCCGTCTCCGATCAGATGGAGATCACCCGCAAGGTACTGAAGAAGCACGGTCGTGATAGCAAGCAAGCTATCGCCGAAATGCTGGCCCTGGCCGAGCTGTTCATGCCGATCAAACTGGTACCGAAGCAATTCGAAGGCCTGGTTGAACGTGTACGCAGCGCGCTGGATCGTCTGCGTCAGCAAGAACGCGCCATCATGCAGCTCTGTGTACGTGATGCTCGTATGCCGCGTGCTGACTTCCTGCGCCAGTTCCCGGGCAACGAAGTCGATGAAAGCTGGACCGACGCCCTGGCCAAAGGCAAGAGCAAATACGCCGAAGCCATTGCTCGCCTGCAGCCGGACATCATCCGTTGCCAGCAGAAGCTGACCGCTCTTGAAGCTGAAACTGGCTTGAAGATCGCTGAGATCAAGGACATCAACCGTCGCATGTCGATCGGTGAGGCCAAGGCCCGCCGCGCGAAGAAAGAGATGGTTGAAGCCAACCTGCGTCTGGTGATCTCGATCGCCAAGAAGTACACCAACCGTGGCCTGCAGTTCCTCGACCTGATCCAGGAAGGCAACATCGGCTTGATGAAGGCGGTGGACAAGTTCGAATACCGTCGCGGCTACAAATTCTCGACTTATGCCACCTGGTGGATCCGTCAGGCGATCACTCGCTCGATCGCCGACCAGGCCCGCACCATTCGTATTCCGGTGCACATGATCGAGACGATCAACAAGCTCAACCGTATTTCCCGGCAGATGTTGCAGGAAATGGGTCGCGAACCGACCCCGGAAGAGCTGGGCGAACGCATGGAAATGCCTGAGGACAAGATCCGCAAGGTATTGAAGATCGCTAAAGAGCCGATCTCCATGGAAACCCCGATCGGTGATGACGAAGACTCCCACCTGGGCGACTTCATCGAAGACTCGACCATGCAGTCGCCAATCGATGTGGCCACCGTTGAGAGCCTGAAAGAAGCGACTCGCGAAGTACTCTCCGGCCTCACAGCCCGTGAAGCCAAGGTACTGCGCATGCGTTTCGGCATCGACATGAATACCGACCACACCCTTGAGGAAGTCGGTAAGCAGTTCGACGTGACCCGTGAACGGATTCGTCAGATCGAAGCCAAGGCGTTGCGCAAGCTGCGCCATCCGACGAGAAGCGAGCATTTGCGCTCCTTCCTCGACGAGTAAGCCCAAGACCCCCAGCCCTGCTGGGGGTTTTGCCTTTTGCAGCTCCTCCCTCTCCCCCCGCCGCATAGCCCGTCTACACTCGAAACATTCCCCGTGCCATAACGAGACGGTTATGCCCAGACTGTCGGCCATGCTCCTGCTGGCGCTGCTTACCTGGACCGCAACGGCTGGCGCACTGACTCTCACCGACGAAGAACGTAGCTGGCTCAAGACTCACCCGGAACTGCGCCTGGGTGTTGATGCTTCGTGGCCACCTTTCGAGTATCGGGACGAGGAAGGCCGCTATCAGGGCTTGGCAGCGGACTACATCCATCTGATCCAGGAACGCCTGTCAATCACCCTCAAGCCCGTCGAGCCCGCCAGTTGGACCGCCGTGCTCGAGGACGCCAAGCAAGGCAAACTGGACCTGCTGCCGGGAATCATGTCGACCCCGGAGCGCCAGAGCTACATGGCCTTCACTCGTCCCTATCTGGACTTTCCCATCGTGATTCTCGCTCACGAGGGCGGTGCGCAACCCCATAACCTCCAGGACTTGTACGGCCTGAAAGTGGCCGTGGTGGAAAACTACGCCCCCCACGAGCTACTACGGACCCATCACCCGGACCTGAACCTGGTGGCCCTGCCCAATGTCAGCTCGGCACTGCAAGCCCTGGCCACCGACGAGGTGGACGCCGTGGTCGGCGACCTGGCTTCCAGTGTCTGGAGCCTGCGCCAGCTCAAGCTCGATGGCCTCTACGTCAGCGGCGAAACCCCCTATCGCTACCAACTGGCGATGGGCGTGCCCCAGGCCAACAAGATTCTGGTAAGTATTCTCGACAAGGTCCTTGCGGACCTCAGCCCTGATGAAATCAGCGCGATTCAGCAGCATTGGGTAGGCAGCGTGCTCGACCATCGAACCTTCTGGTCCGATGTACTGCTTTACGGTCTGCCGGGCTTGCTGCTGCTGGTCACCGTGCTGGCGGTGGTGATCCGTATCAACCGCCGCCTGAGCTCGGAAATTTCCCGCAGAGTCGCGCTGGAGCAAGAACTGCGTAGCAGCGAATACCATTACCGCGGCCTGGTAGAAAGCCTCTCTGCCATCGCCTGGGAAGCCTGTATCAGCGATTTCACCTACAGCTATGTCTCGCCCCACGCCGAAGCCCTGCTGGGCTATCCCTTGTCCCATTGGCTGATCCCCGGGTTCTGGCGCAACATCATTCACCCCGCCGACCTGACCCGCGCCCAGGCGCTCTGTGACCACGAAGTGCAAGCCGGGCGTGATCACAGCCTCGACTATCGGGTGATCACCGCCGACGGGCGTTGCCTCTGGGTGCGTGACATCGTCAGCCTGATCGAACACGGCCACGAGCCGGTGATGCGTGGCCTGATGATCGACATCAGCGAGGCCAAGCACACCGAAGAAGCGCTGCGCCTGTCCGAGCAGAAGTTCGCTTCAGTGTTCCGGCAATGCCCGGACATCCTGGTCATTGCACGCTTGTCCGACGGCTGCCTGCTGGAGGTCAACAAGGCCTTCGAGGAGCAGATCGGCCTGAGCGCCAAGACAGTGATAGGCCAGACCGCCACCGAGTTGAACATCTGGGGCATCCACGGTGTCGGCCCGAGTCTCTTGCAGCGTTTGCAGGCCGGCAGCATCCGCAACCTGGAAATGCCATTCCGCCGTCACAACGGCCAGCTCTTCACCGGCCTGATCTCCGCCGAACCCTTCGACCTCGACACCACCCCGGCGCTGGTGGTGGTGGTGCGCGACATCAGCCAACTCAAGGAAACCCAGCAGCAGTTGCAGACCTCCGAGGAGAAGTTCGCCAAGGCATTCCATGCCTCACCGGACGGCCTGTTGCTGACCCGGCAGCGGGATGGACTGCTGATCGAGGTCAACGATGGCTTCAGCCGTATCACCGGTTTCAACAGCGCCATGTCACTGGATCGCTCAACCCTTGACCTGGGAATCTGGGTCAATCTCAACGAACGCAAACAGATGCTCGACCTGTTGCTGCGCGATGGTTTCGTCCGTGACTTCAGCTGCCATATCCGCCGTAACGATGGTCAGATCCGCCTTTGCGAACTGTCCAGCCGGCCGCTACCCATTGGCGACGATGACTGCATGCTGACCATTGCCCGGGACATCACTGACCGTCACCTGATGCAGGAAAAACTGCAGCAGGCCGCCACGGTGTTTGAAAGCACCGCCGAGGGCGTGATGATCACCGATACCCAGCAGCGCATCAGCGCGGTCAATCGCGCCTTCAGCGAAATCACCGGCTACAGCGAAAGTGAAAGCCTTGGTCACACCCCGCGCCTGCTAGCCTCCGGCCTGCATGACAGCGCCTTCTACGCGGCGATGTGGCACCAGTTGACCCTTGAAGGCCACTGGCAGGGTGAAATCACCAACCGCCGCAAGACCGGCGAGCTCTACCCCAACTGGCTGACCATCAATGCGGTGCGCAACAAGGATCGGGGGATCACCCATTTCGTCGCGGTATTTGCCGACATTTCCAGCCTCAAGCACGCCCAGGCCCGACTCGATTACCAGGCTCACCACGATCCACTGACCGGCCTGCCCAATCGCACGCTGTTCGAAAGCCGCTTGCTGACAGCGCTCAACAGCCAACAGGACAGCGGCGGCCAAGGTGCCGTGCTGTTCCTCGACCTGGATCGTTTCAAGCACATCAACGATAGCCTCGGCCACCCGGTGGGCGACCTACTGCTCAAAGGCATTGCCGTGCGCCTCAAGGAGCAACTGCGGGATATCGATACCGTGGCTCGCCTGGGTGGGGACGAGTTCATCATCCTGCTCCCGGGCCTGCACCAGGCCAGCGACGCGGACGCTATCGCCAGCAAGCTGCTGAACTGCTTTAGCGCACCATTCCAGGCGGGCGAACATGAGTTCTTCATCAGCGCCAGTATCGGCACCAGCCTGTACCCCGAGGACGGTGGCGACGTCGCCACCCTGATCAAGAATGCCGACGCCGCCATGTACCGCTCCAAGGCCAAGGGACGCAACCGGGTCGAGCACTACACCCGCGACCTCACGGCCCAGGCCAGCGAGCGAGTGGCCCTGGAGCATGAGTTACGACGAGCCATCGAACGCAATGAACTGTTCCTGTATTTCCAACCCAAGATCAGTCTCAGCACCCATGAACTGGTAGGCGCCGAGGCCCTGATCCGCTGGCGTCACCCCAACTTCGGCGATGTACCTCCAGAGCACTTCATTCCCCTGGCCGAAGAGAACGGCATGATCCTGCTGATCGGTGACTGGGTGCTGGAGCAGGCCTGCCAGCAACTCAGCGCCTGGCGCCAGGACTACGAAAGCTTCGGCCCACTGTCGGTGAACCTCGCCGGTGCGCAGTTGCGCCAACCCAATCTGCTGGGACGCATCGAACAACTGCTGCGTAACTATGAGTTGCCGCCTGGAATGCTGCAGTTGGAAATCACCGAGAACTTCATCATGAGCCAAGCCGAAGAAGCCCTGGAGGTGCTGCATCAACTCAAGCATCTGGGAGTGCAACTGGCCATCGATGACTTCGGCACCGGGTATTCATCCTTGAGCTATCTCAAGCGCCTGCCACTGGACTTTCTCAAGATCGACCAATCGTTTGTCCGCGGCCTGCCGGACGACCCCCACGACGTGGCAATTGTCCGCGCCATCATCGCCCTGGGGCGCAGCATGCAATTCACGGTCATTGCCGAAGGCGTGGAAAACCAGGACCAGCAGACCTTCCTCGCTATGGAAGGCTGCGAACAGATCCAGGGCTACCTTGTCAGCCTGCCCCTGGATGCCGAGGAGTTCTGTGCGACGTTCCTGCAGATCCGGGTTTCCGATTTTTCGGATAGCACAGCCGAGAAACCATCGTTATAATCCGCCGCCTACTGAGGGCCTATAGCTCAGTTGGTTAGAGCAGAGGACTCATAATCCTTTGGTCCACGGTTCAAGTCCGTGTGGGCCCACCACCTTCAAAGCCGCGCACTGCGCGGCTTTGTGCTGTTCGCAACACTAAAAGCCTGGTCTAAACTTTCTCTCTACGTCCACATTACGTCCACACAGGCTTAGTCAGCGGTGTATCGGATGGGTGTATTTCCTAGATATCCATCCTTCCACCCCCTCCTCACCGATTACCGCAACAAACAACCAATCACGGTTGCTGCTATCCAGAACTTCCAATAGAGCACGGTCAGGAAGCACCACCTGGACCAATGAAGCGTTCATCTTTGGGGCACTTCTCAGACGAACCCCCACCCCTTTCACAGATCGATACGCACTGAACTGTTCAATAGGCGAATCACACAAAGCAGCCCGAACACTCTTCCCTATCTGGTTTGACGTCATTGACGGCAGCAATTTGGGCTGTAAAAAGCAAAGCTCTTCGCGAACTCCGTTTTGGGTAGCAAGGTAAGCGCAGATCACCAATAGAATATTGAGCATCGCATGCAGATAGTTCTTTTGCGTGTCAGACAGTGTGGCGGCGTCTTCGCCTCCCACCAAATGACTAACAATCTGCTGTTCAAGCTCGAGCTGGCCGTGACTGAGAATCCTCGCATCCCCAGTGACCTTGAGCGATAAAGTTGCCTCCCCTGCTCCCTCGACAAACTTTCCGAGTTCCGGCGCATGATCTGACAGCAAATACGCAACGAGTGGAGATTTCAGGATCCGCTCTACTTCTTTACCAACTGTCAAAGCGGTACGGACGCCTTGGAGCACCTCAGGAGACGTTAGCACTGTTCCGATTTGATGAAGCACCGATTGTATTGAAGCAATCACCTCCGGCCTCATCACTTGATTAACAACTGCACCTACCTGTTGAACTGCTGAACCGATTTCAAGAAGTACTTGTGGGCCCAGCAATTGGCCGATCAGCTCGCGCTGCAACTCCCCACTCTCCCAAGCGGCCTTCCTCTGCTCAAGTACTGTCGACGTAGAGTTATCCCTTTGCTCCATTTGATTCTCCCTGCTTCACTTCACAATGCGTAGAAAGCGGATTGAGGTTCACCACGTCTGCCAGATGACCTGGGCTGAAATGGGCATACTTCTGGGTCATGACCAAAGTGGCGTGTCCAAGGACTCGCTGCAAAGTCAGAATATCGCCTCCCACCCTCATGTAATGCGTCGCGAATGTATGTCGCAGTACGTGTGTCAACTGCCCCTCAGGCAGCTCCAAACCAAGCTGACGCACCACCTTACGGAAGATGTTGTAACCGTGACGGAAGGGCAGTGAAGAGTCGAGCAGTCGCTGCAATTCCTCGCTGATTGGAACAGATCGATTCTTGCTCGATTTCGTCTTGTTAAATTGAATTAGGCAATTACGTACCTGGCGCGGCAACAGCTTTTCGGCTTCTCCCCACCTTGCGCCAGTTGCCAGGCAAACTTGCGCTATTAGGCCCGCGTCCGAATCCTCCGCAGCCAAAGCCTGCAACAGCTCCGGAATTTGGTCGACCGACAAATAGGCCATCTCAGCCTCGTCAAATTTCAACTTGCGAATCTTGGCCAGAGGGTTTTCCCCTTTCCACTCACCCAGACGCTCCAACTCATTGAACACAGCCCGTAAGTAGGCCAACTCATGGTTCAGCATATTGGCGCTGATGGGCTTCGGCTTCTCGTCCGTCTTGCTGCGACCACGCCCAAGACTAGTCCTGGTGTGTTTTCCCTCAGCCCTCTCGGCACGGTAGTTCGCAAAGTGATTGGCCGTGAATTTATGGACCTTGGGATCTCCCATACGCTGGACCATGGACTGCAGCAGGGATAGGCGCTGCTCACCAGTTTTTAGGGTTTGTCCGTGTAGTTTGAACCAAAGGTCGATCAACTGGCTTAGCCGGCGCTCATCAAGCTTCGGTGCCTTTTCGAACTCACCTCGGGAACCGTCGCCCATGATGCGACGTTCCAAGTGCATAGCCTCGTTCTTCGACTGCACCAGTCGCCGGATACGGGGCCCTGCTCTCCCCCCTGGGCGGCAGTCGACAAGCCACTGCCCGTCATCCTGTTTCTTGATAGCCATGCTTAAACCGGACTCACCTGACCAGACTCTGGTGCAACGTCACCAGTGACCAACCACAGTGCGTATTTCTTTAAGCGTGGGTGATTTGCGACCTTCAAAAACGGAGCAAGCCCCATCTCAGTTATCCCCGCATCGTACTTCTTCCAACTGCTGATACTGATCTCCAGTAATTCGCAGAACTCGGTCTGAGTAAGGCCTTCCTTAGCTCGTATGGCTTTCATTTTCGCCGGCAGATCCACTGCTTATCACCTCTTGACAGGTTCCAATCTTGGAACCATCATGGTTCCCTACTTGGAACTTTGATCCCCAATATTCAGCAGAGGTTAGCAGAATGCAGATCACCATCGACACGCCCTATGTCACGGTCGGCGAATACGCCAAGCGCTCTGGACAGTCCGACTCAGCCATCCGCCGTGAGATCGATCTGGGCCGTTACATCATCCGTCCGAAAGCGGAAGGCTCTAAGTCCGCCGTGCTTATCAACATGGTGCACATTCTGATGGAAGCAGCCGAACAGGCAGAACGCGTGCTCGTCCAACGCAGCAACAAAGCTGTAAACAAGTAATGGGAACTCGAATGGATTTCGACGCTATCTATCGAAACGATGTGGTCGACGCGCTGCTGAATGATCGTGACCTGGACTTCAAGAAAGAGAACGAGAAGTACCTGTCAGAGGGTGTATGCCCGCGCTGCAGCAAGCGAGAGCTGTTCATCAGCAAGGCCAAGCCTTACCAACTGAAGTGCAGCCGAGAGGGCAAGTGCCAGTTCGACGAGAAGACCCGAGAGCGCTACAGCTACCTGTTTGAAAACCTGAGCCAACGCTTCCCCAAAACCGACGAGAACCCACACGCAACCGCCGACGCCTACCTACAGCGCAACCGCGGATTCGATGTGGCCAAGCTGGCCGGCTGGTACACCCAGGGCCGTCGCAAGATGAAAACTGAGGAGTGGGCCGACACTGTTCGCTTCTCGCTCTCCAACGGCCACTGGGAGCGCATCATCGACGAGCGCATGGTGGCCGCGAACGAAGGTGTGAAGGCCGGCATCAAGGGCGGTATGAGCTACACCAACAGCGGCTGGATGCCCCCTGGCCAAATCATCGAGCGCAGCGATACCGTTTACGTCGTGGAAGGAATCTTCCATGCGATCGCACTGCATCTTGCAGGCTTCAAGGTCATCGCTTCGATAAGTTGCGTCAACTTCCCCTGGGAGATCGTCGAGGCGAACAAGGGCAAGCTCGTTACCTGGGTGATTGCCCTGGACGACGATAGCGCAGGCCACAAGTACATCCCCAAGTACCTCAAGATGCTGCGCGGCTTGTCAGAGATCGCCTGGGTAGCGCTCGCCGGCGAGCGCGATTGGGACGACGTGTACCGCGATGGCCACCTGGACAAGGCGTTCATGGACGAGGCCTGCTATCGCGGGCGGCTGTTCACGGCCAGCAGCACCCGGAAACTCGCCTACCTGGTGTACCTGCGGCGCCCTTCTGGCTTTTACCTGCTTGAGTTTGGCAATCAGCTCTACTCTGCGCGCGTTAACCAGGCAGAGCTGAGCAAGGCCCTAGGAGAGGAAAAGGTAGAGGGCAATCGGGAGGTCTTCTACAGCAACCTCCGTATCGATCAGATTTCCAACTGCATTCCCAACCTGGACTATCTGGAAAAGGACATTGTTACCGGGGAACAACGCTACTACTTCGACTTCAAGTTCCCAGACCGCACCCGCAGCTGCCAGGCGCCCCTGCCGTCCAGCGCGATCGCCGAGCCTCGCGGCTTCGTGCGCGCCCTGCTCGACTTCACCCCCGGCGGAAATTTCGAGGGTGGTGCCCGCGAACTGGCGATGCTCAAGCACAAATGGCTGAACGACGAGAGGCGACCTGTGCCAACCGTTCGAAGCCTGCCATTCCTGGGCTACGACGAAGAGAGCGGCACCTACTGCTATCCCAAGTTTGGATTCAACAGCGGCAGCGAGCTGGCGGTGAACACCCACGGCTACATCCAGGTGAAAGGGGCAGGCGTGAAAACCTCCTTGGTGAACACCAGGTTCGAACGCGGCGACGACTTCGACGGGGCGTGGTTTCCGGACTTCCTCGCCGTGCACAACCTGAACGGATTGACTTCTCTTGCCTGGTGGACCGCCTCTCTCTTCGTTCAACAGATCGGCACCGAGCAGGCATCGTTCCCGTTCCTGGAACTCACCGGTGACCCTGGCGCTGGTAAGTCCACCCTGCTCCGTTTCCTGTGGCGTCTCATCGGCCGCGACAACATGGAAGGCATCAAACCTAGCGGTACGGGCGCCAGTGCGGTCGGCCTGTCACGGGCCTTCGCGGAAGTGAGCAACCTGCCGGTCGTACTGATTGAATCGGACCGTACCTATGTGGACGCCAACGGCCGCACGGTGACCGTTCAGTTCGGCTGGGACGAAGTGAAGACCCTGTTCGACTACCACGCCCCGCTTCGTGTAACGGGCGCAAAGACCACGGGCAACGAAACCAGGGTGAGTATCTGGCGTGGCGCCCTGGCCATCTCTCAGAACGAGACCGTCGACGGTTCGGAGGCAATCTTGTCGCGGATCGTGCACCTGCACTGCACCACAGAACACCACTCCCTCGCGCTCAAGCCGCTGGCCGACCGCTTGAAGGTGTTGAAAGCAAAAGAGCTGGGCGGGTACTTGCGCAAGTGCCTGGCTAACGAGCAGCAGTGGCTGGCCAGATACTTCGAAGCCTTCCCCCGCTATGAGCAGCGTCTTCAGTCAGTCGGTGCGCTTACTGAGGGGCGAATCGTCCAGTGCCATGCGCAGATCATGGCCGCTGCTTACGCCACACAAGGCCTGTTCTCACAGTGGACGGACCGCGATACCGAGAGCGTGGCCAAACAGCTTGAGGCACGTGCAATCGATAGGCAGCAACGTTGCCGATCGGAGAACCCCACCGCCGCCAAGTTCTGGCAGATCTATCACTACCTGAATGAAGACGTGGTGACGACCATCGACGGTGATGGCGAGCGAGAAGAGATCCGAGAGACGTTGAACCACAGCATCGATAAGGAGCTGATCGGCATCAACATTGAGCACTTCCAACAGGCCTGCAGAAAGGCTGGCCAGGACGTGATTCCGGATACCCAACTGCGCCGCGCCCTAGCCAGTAGCACCACCCACAAGTTCATCGAAACCCGTAAAGCACGCTCCCGTTTGGAGAAGCGTTCTCTGTGGCTGTGGTTCTTCCACAAGCGCGGGGAGGCCGCTTGAAACGTATGGGTGCGAGGGGGGAAAGGGGTGTTCGTGGGCTGATGACTGCTTTTGTGCGAAGCCCAACAGAGCAGCCGGAACATCCGGAACATTTCTATTTAATCGATATAAAACCTAATAAATACAGGTAGTTAGAACACAAAAAATGTTCCGGCACTGCTGGAACATGCCGGAACGCACCGGAACAAAATCTGTTCCGGCATGTTCCGCCAATGTTCCAGTGGGGACTGACCACCGGAACATGGCTGCAGCCCTTGTATAGCGTGGCCTGTAGCCATTTTTACAAAAACCCGTGTTCCGGCATGTTCCGGTGACACCGGAACATTTTCGCACCGCTGGAGGCCCCGTAAATCAAGGGGTCCAGCAATTCAGCTTTCAGATGTTCCGGATGTTCCGGACGTATGAAGGGACTACACACGTTTTTATTTGCGCGGGGATTCCGCGTCAGCACCAGAGAGAGGCAACACCATGCAACTACAAGTCATCACCGGCCATATGGGCACAGGCAAAACCACCAAGCTACAGGCGATTCAAACCGAGCTGGCCAGCCAAGGTATCGACGCACCGATCATCGTCGGTGCGAGCTGCACCACTCCGTTCTTTCTGAACCAGATCTCCAGCCGGGCTATGGCCGGGGCCAAACACTTTCTGGCGGACGACTGCACCAGGGCTCAAATCAAAGCGGTGCACGACCTACGTGCACGCGGCATCAATTCAGGGTTACCGGAGTACTTGGTGATCCACCTGGTGCAGCAGGCTTAAAGGGGACGTCCATGAACATTCGATACAGCGCCAATGCTCTAAACGGGAGTCTGCAATTACCGAGCTACTACGTGGACCTATGCACACCCGAAGATCTTGCCGAAATAGTGACCATTGCGCACTGGCAGGACCATTCAGAAGAAACCCCAACGATCATCACCGTCGTTCACCTGCTGGAGGTCGACGGTCAAGACTTGGGATTGTTTGAAGTGCGCTGTGAGCAGCGCCCTGTATTCACGGCAAGCCAATTGCGGCAAGCCTGATAAAGACGGTGTCGAGGAGTTCGCACCTCCTCGACACCAACCACCACAAGAGGAGCAACACCATGCAAGCACAGCACCCAAGCAGCAGCGATTCGAAGGCTATCACATCACCGGCCGAAGGCATGCAGAAGGCACGTCACTTGATGGCCATCCGCATCGTTGGGACTGCACTTTTCGACTACCAGGTGCAAAAGACGGCGGCCGCCCGGATCCGCCTCGAGTCACTGGCAACCATGGCCCAAGCCCAGGGCGATTTGACCGACATTGAAGCGCTCGTGGTCGCCCAAGTTCTCGCCACTTCCAATAACCCTATCCAGCAGATGCAGGAGCGAAACCATGTCTGAGCAAACCAACATCAAGCGGTACAATGTCAAAGACACCTGGAAGGGCTATGAGGTGACCCTTGAGGTAAACCTTGACCGCCTGACAGCGGAGCGCGCTGGGCTCATCAATAGTTACTGGACCGGGGCTGAAGATCGTGGGGACGAGGAAGACGGCGACCTCATTCGCAGTGTCGTTCACCTGGCCGGGCTCGAGGTGATCTGTGAAATGCTCGAAGACGGCGGTGCCAACTTTTCCAGTGGCTGCAACGATTATCCCGCTCGTTGCGCGACTAGGACCCTTCAGGAAACAGAGGGCTGGGGAGGAGGCATTGATGGGGACGAATTCGGATGGTGTGGAATCCGCGTTGTCGCCGCTGATGTCCAGCTCCCAGACTTTGAGGACTTGGCGTTGGTCGAGGTGGCCTTATGAGCGATTCTCGTGAGCAAGATAAATTTGTGGTGCGTCTGCCGGATGGCCTACGCCCCGAGATCGCGGCCATAGCTCGAATCAACCATCGCAGCATGAATGGGGAAATCATCATCCGCCTGCAGCGCTCTCTCGTCCTGGAACAACTCCAAGCTAAGCAGGACGAACTCATTACCCAGTTGCTCAAACGCATTGATGCATTGGAATCAAAGGAGGCCTCCTCATGCTGATCGACGGACAATTCATCGCCATAAGTGAGGCGCAGTACTCTCACGCCCGCAAACAGCTGGAGCTGCCTTCAGACTTTCACCTGGTCGAAGCCACTGCCCTCCTCCACCACGACACTGGGAACGGCATTGCTCAAATCCCACTGCCTGCCGGGTTGGTCGTCGCAGCTTTTGAAAATACCGCGGGCCATCGTCAGTATGGCGTCGTGACTCTTCCCCCTTTAAAAATCAATTTTAGAGACTAAAAAATAGACTCCCAATCCATAAAGGGCGCTTCGGCGCCCTTTTTTTCCCTCTAGAACCTCAGTTCAAATCAACTAATAACAACACATCAAACATATATACTGCCTATGCCTTCAATTTATCCAACAGCAATCGAATACATCTTTAAGCATGAGAAACCACAACAAAACTCATTGTAATTGATCACAAAATTAAAGCCTTCTAGTGAAGTAAAGACTGAAATACCAAGCTAAAAATTACTTCCTCAAGTTCTACACCAGAGAGCCGCACGCCTGTAAATGATCGGTACAATATTATTTTACTATCAGTTTACAGTTCAAAAAATGTAGATCTTAGAACACTTGACGAATTAAAAAGCCACCATCTAAACTTCGCCAAATCAAGACCTGCCGAATATGGAGTTTTCAGTTATGAGTTCAGTTGTTGCGTCGAAAGAATTTCGAGAGGAGTTGCAGGATTGCCGAAATTCCGTAGCGTTTGCCCTAGAGTTACTGCCCTCTAATTCCGAGTTTTCCGAACATGCTCAAGCCGGGTTTGCGCAGTTCCGGATTGATTGTTTTAACCAGTTCAATGCCATTGTTTCGAAAGTGTGCAGTCACACTGATGGCAATACACCGAGTTGATCAAACAACTCTCGTTGCTGAGCACGGGGCAGGTCGCGGAGACGATCGAACAACAAACGATCAACCGCCTGCGCTGAAGGGCTCAGGGTGTGAGAAAAGGTGAGATTGGCCACCCAGGTGTGACCACACGAGATATCCCCGCACTGGCAGTAGAGTTTGGCAAATTTCTTCGACAGATCATCCCGTGAAGCAATCCGCCCTTTACTGCCACATTCCGCGCAATACACCCGCATCAACTGCCCTCCCCAGGGTTCCTTATTCGGCACTATTATGCCATATCTGTAGTGGCACCTTCTCTAAAGCCGCCCATATCAACTAGTTACAGTAGGGTCAGGCGCGTCCCTCCAAGCAATACGCCGATCGTCTCTTAGCGTGTCATTGAGCTGGTTGAACAGTTGGCAGATCGGCCTGATCTCGTTGCTGGTGTAAACCCGATCGATCTTTTCGATATCGCCAAAGCCACCGCTGTTTTCCGGAATGATCCCTGCCAGCGCCGGGTTCATACGCCATGCGGCGATTACATCGTTGCGGGTGATGTTCTTGACCTTCTCCAGCTCGTCCTTGGCCTGGAAGTCGCCCACGGGGATGATCTGGATTGCCTTCTCTGTTCCCCCCGGGATGTTCACGAACATCGATCTGAAGTTGCCCACGCCCTTACTGGCGCTGATCTGATCGCGCAGGTTGTCCTCGTCTTCTTCCGACAGGTTCGCGTCGTTGGTATAGAAGATGTAGCCCGCGTGGGCCCCGTTGCTGTAATAGCGCCGGCGGAACAGAGTCGCCGCCTCGTTGAGCAATAGCGACTGCAGGCCACCCAGGTAGTCGGGGATGCCATAGATGTTCTGTTCCACGTCGTAGTTCATGACGTGCTCGATCTCGTCCTGGTCGAATTCCTCTTCTTTGCCGTCTTTGCGCAGCATCACGAACCCACCGTCCACCTTTACCCGCATGTTGATCGCCGGCAGGTGCTCCAGCTCCAGCACCTGCCCGAAGGCGTTGGAGTGGCGCAGTAAATACGCCTCGCCGAACACCACGAAATCCAGGAAGGCACGGCCTGCAGTGGCGACCCCACAACCCTGCGACGGGATGAACTCACGCAGCAATAGGTTTCGCTTGAACCCTGGAATGGCGCCGTGGTGAGCGTTTGCGCGCAGCAGTTTGGCCAGGCCTTGGCGGGACACCGGCGGCGTGTAGATCCGTCCGTTGTCGCTGGCGAAGACGCCCAGGTACTGCCCGATATTCTCGGTCAGTACCTGCTCTGGTGCCCCGAACGAGAAGGCCCGCGTGGGCCGTCGTGCCGGAATTACCTGGTGCTCTTTTTTTGTGTTGGCCATTACCTGATCCGCTGAGTGCATAGCGACTGCGCCGCTGCTTGTTGGTGTTGAGGGGTTCATGGGCCAGGGCATGCATGATTGCCCAGGCCACATCGGCGTGGCCGGTGGCGTCGGTGCGCGATGCGCTATAGGTCACTTGGCCGCTGTTGGTGGTGCCGCGCTTAATTGTCAGGAACGCCTGGGCTATGTCGTTCCAGCCCGCGTCCCACTCAATCCGGCTTCCCATGATCGTGTCCTGGGCTTTGAGCACCAGCGCGTTCTTGGCCTCAAGGCTGTAGTGAATAGCCGTTGCACGCGGGTAGAAGTCGCGCACCAGGTCATACACGCCGTACCCGATACCGGTGGTATCGATGCCGATGTGTTGAACGTTGAAACGTTCGGTGAGCTTCTTGACCTGGGCCGCCTGGTACGTGAACGAATGCCCACGCCAGCTGTGCTTTTCCAAAATCCGGAACTTGGCCCCGGGCTCCAATGGCGGCGCGATGACGACACAGGTGGCGTCGTCACGGGTGCGACTGGGGTCATACCCCAGCCAGACGGGGCTGTTGCCAAAGGGCCGCTCATGGTCGGGGTCGAAGTCGGTCCACAACGACTGATCGGAGTAACAGCGTTCCAGATCCTTGAGGGCGAAGGCGCTCTGAGTGCTGTCGATGAACTTGCACATGAACAGCTGCTGAAATTTGTCCTCGTCATACTCAAGCTGCAGTTGCTCCAGGTTGAACAAATTGCAGCCGCCGGCGAGCGCATCCAGGATGGTGATGATCTTGCGCCACTGCCCATCCGGGCAGGTTGCGCCCGCTGCAATCTGGTCGTCGCTGGGCCATGGTTTTTTGGCGTCCGGGTGCTTGCCGTTGCGGAACTTCTCCCCAGTCCAGAACGGATAAGCCTGGTGCGACACGGCGCTGGGCGTCGAAAAGTAGGTTTTGCGCCATTTGAAGTGGGTGCCCATGGCACTAGCGGTGTTGTTCAGCTTCTCGAAATCGCGGATCCAGAAGTATTCGTCGACGTACACATGGCCGTGGTAGCCCTGGGCGGTTGCCCCGTTTGTACTGAGAAAGCGCAGCTCGGCCCAAGGCTTGCCATTCTTGCTGAGCACTATCGGGTTTCCGGTCAGCTCCAGACCGAACCACTCCTGGGCAAAGGCGATGATGTAGCTACGGAAAATCTCAGACTGGGCGCGGCTGGCGGATAGAAAGACCTGGTTGTCCCCGGACAGCACCGCGTCCATGAACGCCTCGCCGGCGAAGTAGTAGGTCAGACCCACCTGGCGGCTTTTGAGAATGTTCCGGATCCGCATCGTCAGCGGATTCTGTTTGGCCGCGAACAGCTCCTTCTGATAGCCGTACATCTTGCTTATAAACTTGTCGAGAAAGTCGACCTCGGTCAGCTCGCTGACGTCGTTCTTCACCTTCTTTTCGCGCTTCTTGCCACCTTTGTCGCCGCGCTCCCGGCGATCACCACGCGACCGATCGCGGCCGTCCTGGTGCTCTGCAGGCGGCTCACCGATCGGCGTCGGCACTGGCTTTAGGCATTGCTTAGCCAGGCGCTCGCGAAGCGTTGTGAGGCGGTCCAGCTCGTTCAACTCGCCCGGGGTCAGCGTGCCCGGCTTTTCAAGTAACAAGGTGATACGGCGGCTGACGGCGGTCAGCGGCTCCTCATCCGTGAGCATGTCCTCCCAGCCGCCCTGGCGGATCCAGTAATAGACGATCCGGATGTTCGGCAGGTTGAGTTGCGCCTGAATTTCCTTCGCCTTGTGGCGGCGCAGAAATAGGCGTTTTGCGGCTTCTTTGACTTCGACTGAATAGAACATGGGCCGCAGTCTATGCGGCGAAAACGCGGGAAACGCGGGGTTAAATTCCGCCTTCTTCCTAGATCGTGAATCTAGGAGAACCGCAGATTTGAACCGTTTGTTTGGGCCGGAATCGCTCCCTATCGTGGCGGCTCATTCAACCGATTGAGCGCAGTTAACGCCCATGCCCCGTTCCCTTGTTTCGTTCTGGAAACGCGTCGCCACCAGCGGCCTGACCGCCGATGGTCGGGATATTCTGGCCCAGGATCTGCGCGACATCGCCGAGACCTACAAGCCGTCTTTCTACACCGCTGTGATCTGGTGCGACCACGAACGCTGGCCGGGCTCCCACGGCACCGTCTATGCGGTGCGTCTGGTCGAGGAAGGCGACGATCTGCAACCAGGTGAGGTTGCGCTTGAGGCGCAATTGAAGCCCAACGACCAACTGCTCTACCTCAATGATCGCGGCCAGAAGCTGTTCACCAGCATCGAGATCACCCCGAACTTCCGAAAGACAGGCAAAGCGTACCTGACCGGCCTGGGCGTCACCGACGAACCCGCAAGCGTAGGCACCCAGGAACTGTACTTTTCGAAACGCTCCAACAAGACCGCCTATTACGCCGCTTCGGTGGCCATCGGTTCGTTCCGTGACGCCCAGCCCCAGGGTGAGATCGGCCGGCTCGCGGCCATGTTCACGCGCCTGTTCAAGCACTTCGGCCTCGAAGAAACCCCCGCAACCCCGCAAACCCCAACCGAGAGCAAACCCCCAATGGATGAAGCTACAGCCAAGGCGCTGCAGGCATTGCTGGAGCAGCTGTTGCTCGTTGCTGCCGGCATTCAAGCAGTGATCGAGCCCGCCACGTCTGAAATCGAAGAGCCCGAACAGGCTCCAATCGACGATGTTGAAGCCGCAGTCGCCGGCATTGTTGAACAGGCCGAGGCCGATCGTGAGTTCGCCCGAAGAGGCAATACCGACAAACGCCTGGCCAACATCGAAAGCCTGCTGACCAAGGCCTTCAGCACCGTCAAAACCCGTCAGGTATCGCGCACCACTGGCCCTGCCGGCCCTGCCAAGAAGCGGGTGGTCTGACATGAGCAAAGCACTGTCCAATCATGCTTTGAATCAGTACTGCTTGCTGCGCTTGGCGATCGCCGAGGCGTACAGCGTCGACGACGCCAGTCAGCAGTTCAGCGTTGAACCGTCCGTAGCCCAGGAACTCAACGACAAAATCACCGAGAAATCGGACTTTCTGGGTCGCATCAACGTAATCGGCGTATCCGAGGTCAAGGGCGAAAAGGTCATGCTCGGCGTGTCTGGCCCGGTGACCAGCCGCACCAACACCAAGACCACCGATCGCGAAGCCCGCGACGTTTCCGGCCTGGATAAGCACGGTTACGAGCTGTTCCCGACCGAGTCTGACGTGGGCCTGCCGTACGCCAAGATCGATGCATGGGCGAAGTTCCCCGACTTTGCCGAGCGCTACGCGGCAGCTGTTCAACGGCAGATTGCCCTGGACCGCATCATGATCGGCTGGCACGGCACCCACGCGGCGCCGCAAACCGACCTGAAAGCCTTTCCAATGCTGCAGGACGTGAATAAGGGCTGGCTGCAGATCGCCCGCGAACAGATCCCGGCTCAGGTGCTCAAGGAAGGTAAAGAGGCCGGCAAAATCACCCTCGGTGTCGGCGGCGACTACGCCAACCTCGACCTCTTGGTGCATGACGTCAAGCAGATGATCGACCCGGTCCACCGCGACGCCGGCGACCTGATTGCGATCATCGGCAGCGACCTGCTGGCCCATGACAAGGGCAAGTTGTACTCCAAGCAGGGCGACACCCCGACCGAGAAGGAGCGTATTGAAGGCGCCCAGGTGATTGCCACCTATGGCGGTCTGCCCAGCTTCATCGTCCCGTTCTTCCCGGTGGACGCTGTCACGGTCACCAGTTGGGACAACCTTTCGATCTACTTTCAGGACAGCAGCTGGCGCCGCCAGTTGGTCGAGAACCCGAAACGCTCGCGCACCGAGGATTACAACAGCCGCAACGAGGGCTACGTGATCGAGCAACTGGAGAAATTCGCAGCTGCCGAAAACGTGGTAGTGCTGCCGGTGCCTGCGCCATGAGCCTGGCCCTGGCGCACAAGCGCCGTCTCTTGGCGTTGGGGCCAGAGTTAGCCGCCGCTCAACTGGCGGTGGCTTACTCCCCCGACACCGCCCTGGCCAGCCCTGCGAACGCTCAAAAACACCTGCAGTTGATGGTGTCGGCGCTGGCCGGTGATCTGGAGCGCATCAGCGCGATCAATAGCCGCGACGACCGCCAGAAGCTCAAGCGCGACGAGTTGTTACCCAAGTACCTGGAGTACGTGACGCGCTACCGCGACAGCAGACTGAACTACCCCAACCCGGTGGTGATGCAGGTCCTGGTGTGGTTGTTCGACACGGTCCAGTTCGAACTGGGCCTGGAGCTGGCGAACTTCGCCATTGAGCAAGGCCAGACCATGCCGGAGCGCTTCAACCGCGACGTGCCGACCTTCGTTGCAGACGAGCTGATCGACTGGGCCGAGGCCGAACACAAAGCCGGCCGCAGCCCTGAGCCTTACGTCTCCAACCTGCTGACCTGGGTCGATGGCCGCTGGGATCTGTTCGAACGCATCCCGGCTCGCTACCACAAGTTGCTCGGCATCTTGGCCATTGAGGCCAAGGACTGGGCGAAGGCAATCACCCACTTTGAGCGTGCCACCGAGCTTTACAAGGAGATCGGCGTAGGGACGCGCCTGGACGGCGCACGCAAGGCACTTGCCAAACAACTGGCCCCACCGGCCACCGAGTAACCGACTACCCCCCCAGCGGGGAACTGTGGACGTGAGTCGGCCATTTATGGCCCGCCCTACGAGAAACAGTTTCCCCGCCCTATTCGAGCGACCAGCAATGAGCTTTTCGGGTAAACCCACCACCTTTGTGGAACTGCAGATCGAGAACGACGGCTTCTGGCCGAACCTCTCGCTGTCGCAGTTTCAGAAGGCCTATCGCCTTCCTGGGGAGTACCTGGTGGAAACGCTGGTCGATGGTTTGACCACTGCCATGGCCGAGGTCAATACCGACCTGGCCAAGTGCAAAGCCAAATGGCAGGACGCTGGCATAGACAGTGTGAGCACCGCTGATTCGCGCCTTCTGCCAGAGCGCACTTTCAAGGTTGCGACCTATCACCGTGCCGTCTACTGCCGCGCAAAAGCCAACCTGCTGACCCAGTTCGTGACCATCATCCGCCGCGACAGCGCCGAGAACCTGGGCAAGGAACTGCCGGACCGTCCGGAAACTTTCCTGGCATTCAGTCAACAGGCCGTGCGCTCGCTGCAGGGCCGTGGCCGCATCACGGCGGCGCTGCTATGAACAAGCTCCGCGCCCTGACCACTTACTTGATCGGCCTCAACCTGGTGCTGCCCGAGCAGATCGACAGCTGGGCCGAGCAGGTCAACCTGGATCTGATTTGGAAACCAGGCACCCAAGGCCTGCACATGGGCGACATGCGTTACCGCGCCGTGTTCGTGATCGAGCGATTCGCCGGCAACCCGGCGTTGCTGATGGCGCTGCTGGGCGGCTGGCTGGAATCCAACGATTCCGATCGCGACGACGACCTGCCGGCGCCGACCTTTGCGGTGGACCAGGTCACCCCGGACGAAGCCGACTTGGAACTGACCCTGGAGTTCATCGAGCCCCAGCACCTGGCCGAAGACCCCAATGGCCTGATCGATGCCTTCGGCAAGAAGTGGGGCCTGGTCGCCTTCGACCTGTGGACGGCCGAACACGGCGAGGTGCGCGGCCATGGCGCGTAGCACCTTTGAACTGGATGTTCGGGGCCACCTGGGCGTGCGTGAACAACTGGCCCTGCTGAGCCTGCCGCCGCAGTTGCGCCGGCGCCTGCTGAACAACGTCACCAAGCGCATACGGACGATGAGCCGTAAGCGGATCCGCGAGCAGCAGAACCTGGATGGCTCACCCTTTGAAGCGCGCAAGGGCGATAGCAAGGGCAAAAAGAAGATGGAAGCCGGCCTGGGCAAGCTGCTGCAGGTGACCCGGGTCAGTCCGGACGAAGCCGTCCTGGGTTGGCGCAACGGGTTGACCAGTTGGGTCGCTGCCCAGCAGCACAACGGCACGTCGGAGCGCCGTACCGCTGCCCAGATGCGCCGGTGGAACAAGGTTCCCGAAGGCCTGGCCGCGACCGACAAACAGGCCAAGCGGCTGCGCCGGCTGGGCTTCAAGGTACGCCAGAAGGGCAAAAAGAGCCTGACCCGGCCCGCAGTGGCGTGGATCCAGGAACACGTCGGGTACGCACAGGCGGGCCTGCTGATTCGCATTCTTTCCGATGAAAAAGCCGAAGGCACCGGTGCGCAAAGCTGGGAAATCACCCTGCCCAAACGCCAGTTCCTGGGCGTCAGCACCGATCGGGACACCAGCTTGCTGGTGAACCAGGTGCTGGAACAAATCCTCAATTCACCCCGCTAACGAGGCACTGCATGGCACTCGGCAAAGTCAGCGTCAACAATCTCAACCTCGGCCAGGGCGCCGTGACCGAGATCGAGCGCTATTTCCTGATCATCGGTCCCGGCGCCAAGAACGTCGGCCAGTTGATCCCCTTGAACACCGACAGCGACCTGGAAGCCCAGTTGGGCATTCCTGACAGTGACCTGAAAACCCAGGTCAAGGCCGCACGCCAGAACGGCGGCGACCGCTGGGCCTGTGTAGCGGCTCCGATCGCTGCCGACGGTGACTGGACCGGCGCCCTGGAAAAGGCCCAGCAGCAAGGCTTTTCAGTCGAAGCGGTGCTGCTGACCAAACCGGTCAGCACCGGCGCCGAACTGCTGGCCATGCATGACGCGGCCGAGGCCGTCGCCAACACCTACGGGCGCCGCCTGTTCGTGATGGCGTCTGCGCCTGGTATCACCGTTCAGCAGACCTGGAACGAATACCTGGTCGAGCGCAAAGCGCTGACCAAGGACGTATTGGCGCCGCGCGTCCTGCTGGTTCCCCAGCTGCATGGCAACGACCTGGGCGTGCTCGCCGGCCGCCTGGCCAACGCTGCCGTGAGCATCGCTGACAGCCCAATGCGCGTGGCCACGGGGTCGTTGCTGGGCCTGGGCCCGACGCCAGTGGACAAGGAAGGAATCCCGCTGCCTTCCGCCATCCTCGCCGAGCTGGACAAGGCCCGTTATTCGGTCCCTCAGACCTACCCGGACTATCCCGGGGTGTACTGGGGCGACGGCAACATGCTCGACGCACCGGCCAGCGACTACCAGGTGATCGAGTACCTGCGCCTCGCTGACAAGGCCGCTCGCCAGGTCCGGCCGCTGCTGATTCGTCGTGTCGCCGATCGGCGCCTGAACACCTCGCCGGCGAGCATGGCCGCCGCTGTCAGCGCGTTTATGAGGCCCCTGCGCGCCATGGCCAAGTCCACCACCTTTGCCGGCCAGGTGTTCCCGGGCGAGATCGAATCGCCCAAGGACGGCGACGTGGTCCTGACCTGGAAGAGCAAAACCAGCGTCGAGCTGTTCCTGAAAATCAAACCCCTCAACTGCCCGAAAGACCTCACGGCGAACATCGCCCTGGATCTTTCCAACGACGATTCGGAGTAACCCATGTCGCGTATTGGTGGCAAAAACTTCGACATTGCCCTGGGGGATCTCCAGGCCCACGTCGAGAGCTGCACCCTGGATATCACCGACAACACCGCCGTGGCGCAGTCCCGGGGTGTTCCGGACGGCTACGTCGATGGCGACGTGGCGGCCAGCGGTGAACTCGAGTTCGACAGCAACAACTTCAATCTGTTGATCGAGGCCGCACGCACTGCCGGCAGCTTCCGCCAGCTGGAGCCCTTCGACGTGGTGTTTTTTGCCCAGGCGGGCCAGGAGGAACTGCGCATTGAGGCCTTCGGCTGCAAGTTGAAGGTCTCCAGCCTGCTCAGCGTGGACCCCAAGGGCGGCGAAAAGACCAAGCACAAGGTGCCGTTTGACGTCACCAGTCCGGACTTTATCCGCGTGAACGGCGTGCCGTACCTGGCTGCAGCCGAGATCGAGGGCCTGCGCTGATGGTGTGCCCGTTCGATCGCGCCCAGGAGCTGGAGCAACGCCAGCGTGACCAGGCGATCACTGCTCAGCTTGCCCTGTCGCGTCCGAACGGGCCGAGCCTGACCCATTGCGAGGACTGCGATAAGCCGATCCCCGAGCAGCGTCGGGCACTGGGCGGCATGACTCGCTGTGTGCCGTGCCAATCCCTCTTTGAACAAGGACAACGTCGATGAGCAATACCCGTTGGCCGAACTTTTCGGCCAAAGAGCTGCGCTGTAAATGCGGCAAGTGCGGCAGTGACGGCAGCGAGATGCAGCCCGAGTTCATGGACAGCCTGCAGCAGCTGCGCGAGCGGTTCGGCAAGCCGATGGTACTCAGCAGCGCGTACCGCTGCCGCCGGCACCCCGAAGAGGCCAGGAAAGCCGAACCAGGCGAGCACGCCATGGGCCTGGCCGTCGACGTGCAGATCCGTGGTGCCGACGCCGTGCAGATCCTGCACCTGGCGCTGAACCTGGGCTTTACCCGAATCGGCATCAGCCAGAAGGGCAATAGCCGCTTTATTCACCTGGGCCGCGCCCCGATCGGCGGACGCCTGCCAAGCCCTGCACTGTGGAGCTACTGAGATGAACCGCCTGTTGATTGCCGTCTCTTTCGTCGCCGTGGCCCTGGTGGGCTGTGCGCTGAGCGATTCCCACGCCGTGGTGGCGCGCAGCGCTTCCACCCTGGTGGCCGCGTACTGCAAGACCCCGGCGCCGGCGCGCGCGTTGCTGCGCGCCCAAATTGCCGCCGATACCGCGCCAAACCGCATCCAAGTGGGGTGCGCCGCCGATGCCCTTTAGAAGTTCGCTTGAGGTCAAGGCCGTGTTCGGCACCAAGCAATGGCAGCTCACGCGGCCGCTGTTCTACGTGACAGCCGACAACCGATCGGTGGTCGTGCACGTGGGCTACCGCACCGACCTGGCCAGCGTGCCGCGCCCGGTGTGGTGGCTGATCCCACGTGATGACGAATTTGCCCGCCGGCCTTCGGTGATTCACGACTTCATTTACACCCACGGCACGGCCAAGTTCACCAAGGCCGAAGCTGACCAGGTCTTTTATGACGCCTTGCTCGAGGAGGGCATGCCCAAGCCCTTGGCCTGGCTGATGTTCGCCGCAGTGCGCATCGGCGGCCGTGGCAACTGGGGGCGTTAATGGAGCTTTCAGCGATGGCTATCAGCGTGCTGTTGATGCTGACCGAGCTGGTTTTGACCGGCGTGGTCGGCTTCCAGGTGTTCCTTTTCAAACAGGTCAGTGCGGCCCGCCGGGAGCACCTGGAGCTGCGCATCGAGATAGCCACGCACAACGGGCGAATGGAGTCGTTCGACAAAGCCCTGGAGAAGCTCGAGGCGCGATTTGAGAAACGCCTCGAGCAGTGCCTCGACACCTATTTCAACAACCTCAACCAGAGAAACAGACCATGACCCAATCCCGCGAAATCACCCTGGAAATCGGCGAAAAAGAATTCAGCTTCACCCTGTCGCCCCAGGACGTGACCAAGTACTTCAACGCCATGACCGCAACCAACAAGGTCGCGCCGTCGCACAACCTGCTGAGCACCACCGTCAACCAGGAACAGCGCGCAGGCCTGCGTGAGTTGCTGGCCAACCCGGTGACGACCATGCAGATCGCCGGCGCGCTCCTCGAGGAGTACGCACCTGACGTCGAGATCATCGTAAAAAAGCCCTCGAACGCGCTGACCGCCTGACCGAAGACGGCCTGGGCCAGTTGATGGCCCTGACAAACCGCTGGCTGCCTGGCGCTGAGCCCTCAATCGAGAACATGGGCACAGCGCAGTGGCTGGAAAACGAGCACTGGAGACGCATGGAGATTGCCGTGGCAAACGGCATCGCCCATGCGTTGAACGGATAAAAAAGCATGGCTGACCGCAGCGCCCGCCTGGACTTCATCCTGGCCCTGACCGACAAGGTCACCGCACCGTTGGGCAAGGTTAAAACAGGGTTTTCCAACCTGGCCGAACAGAGCGAGAAGAACATCAAGACGATGGGGCTTGGCCTGGCAGGCATGACGGGCGCTTTTGTCGGCATCAATGAATCGCTGCAGCCCGCCCTGGAGATGAACCGCGCCCTGGGCGAGGTCCGATCGCTGGGCGTGGCTGAGGACGCGTTGACCTCGCTCAATCAGAAAGCCCTGGAGTTCTCGGTGAACTACGGCGAGAACGCCCGGGACTTTGTGGCCTCGGCGTACAGCATCGAGGGCGCTATCAAGGGCCTGACCGGCAGCCAGCTGGCGACGTTCACCAACGCCAGCAACCTGTTGGCCAAGGCCACCAAATCGGACGCAGACACCATGGGGGCCTACGTCGGCACCATGTACAACCTGTTCAAGGGCCAGGCCGATGCCATGGGGAAGGCGGAATGGGTCGAGAAAATGAGCGGCCAGACGGCCCTTGCGGTGCAGCTGTTCCGCACGGACGGCGCGCAACTCAAGGACGCATTCAAGGAAGTCGGGGCGATCGCCACCGCCGGCGGCGTCGACATTGCCGAGCAGTTCGCGGTGATCGGCTCGCTCAGCAGCACCATGGAAGGCGGCGACGCCGGCGGCCGGTACAAGGCGTTCTTTGAAAACCTCGGCGCCGCGTCTGAAAAGATGGGCATGAAGTTCACCGACAACCAGGGCAAGGCCCTGCCCATGCTCGACATCATGGCCAAACTGGAAGGCAAGCTGGGCGACCTGACCAGCGCATCGGCCGGCACCAAACTCATGGAGGCCTTCGGCGGCGAAGGCGCCCAGGTGATCGGGGCGCTGGCCAAGGACTCGGACCGCCTGCGCAACAGCATGGACAAGCTGGGCAAGGTGCGCGGCCTGGAAGAGGCCGAGAAGATGGCCCAGGCCATGGTCGACCCGTGGCAACAGTTCGCGGCCGCGATCGAGGCGCTGCGCATTGCCTTCGGCCAGGCACTGATTCCGATCCTGACACCCTTGATGGCCAAGCTGACCAGCATCGCCGGCACGCTGACCCGCTGGACTCAGCTTTTCCCGAACATCACCCGGGTGATCGGCATCACCACGCTGACCATCCTGGCGATCATCGCCACCATTTCCTTTCTGACCTTCGCTGTCGGGGCCTGCCGCATGGCTTGGATGGCCCTGGTGACGATCTGGAAAGTGGTCCAGCTAATCAACCTGCGCACCGTGGCGGGTTTCCTCCTGCAGGCGGCGGTGATCGCCGTCTATGTGGCGGGTCTGACCGTGCTCTACACCACCATGGGCATCATCCGTGTGGCCATGATGCTGTGGCAGGGCGTGATCTGGTTGGTCAACGTGGCGTTGACGGCGAACCCGATCGGCGTGGTGGTGATGGGCATTGCCGCCCTGGTCGCGATCGTGATCGCCGCCGTCTACTACTGGGACGAGTGGACCGCGGCCCTGACCAACAGCGAGGCCTTCAAGTGGGTGCTCGAGCAGCTGCAGGCGCTTTCTAACTGGTTCGACTCAATGGGCGGCTGGGCCGGCATGGCCAAGGGCGCGTGGGACGGGATCGTGGGCATCTTTCAGAAGGCCATCAACGGCCTGATCGAGATGATCAACAAGATCCCCGGCGTGAATATCGAAGCCCGCCTGGGCGATATGCCGCAGATCCCCGGCGCCGAGCAGGCGGTGAACGCCGCAGAGGTGGCCAGCGCTTCGCAGAAAGCCCAGCAGACCATCAGCGGAGCCATTCCAAGCCTGTCGCCGGCGCGGCCTAACGCGGTGCCCCCGGGCGGCCTGCTGACCAGCATCCAGAACAACAGCAGCCAGAACAGCGGCACCCGCGTTGAGAACGTGAACATCCACACAGGGAAAGCCATGACCCCGCTGGAGCTTGAAAACATGATGGCCATGTCGGTGGGCGGATGAGCGAATACATAGACCTTTGGATCGTCGACAACGACCTGGTGCTGGATCCGTCCCGACAGCCGCTGCTGATCGAGGACCGGGCCAGTATCGCCCAGGACATCGCCCATATGATCCGCGACAGCGGCCTGTTGGTGACCCTGGTCGCCGAGCGTGATCGCCTCCGGCAGCGTGACTGTATCCAGCAACTGGAGCTGCTGGTGGAGTCGGACGAGCGCCTGGTGCCGGGCACCGCACTCATCACCCAGCTGCAGCCAGGCCAGTACCTGGTCACGGCTACCACCCTGCAATTTGGCAATATCGAGGTGACGTTGTGAGCGACGTAGATTTCAAGCGGGCATTGAGTGACGCCGGCATTCCCACCACCGAGGCCGGCCTGCGCCAGGCCTGGGAGATCGAGGTGGCGGCCCAGGGCTGCAAACTGAGCAACACCAGTACTTATTCGCCGTTCTGGCGTGTGGTCACCGCCCTGGTGACCAAGCCGGTTATGTGGATCCTCGACTTCTTTGTCAGCACGGTTCTGCCGAACTTTTTCGTCAAGACCGCCGGCGGCGCCTGGCTGGATATGCTGGCCTGGGCGGTTAACGTGACACGCAAGGGCGCGACAAAGGCCGAGGGCGTGCTGCTGTTCACCCGCATGACCGCCGGCGGCGCCCTGGTCGTACCCGCCGGAACCCTGATCCAGTCTGCAGCAATCAATGGCCACGTTTACCAACTGGCCACCACCGTGGCCGGCGCCTTCACCGATGGCCTGATGCAGTTGGAGATCCCGGTGAAGGCCACCGACGCCGGATCCGGCTACAACCTGGCCCCGGGTTACTACGCCATCCTGCCCGTGCCGGTGCCGGGTATCGCCCAGGTGGTCAATAACGACGGTTGGTTGATTGCACCAGGTGCAGATCCTGAGCCCAACGACGAGCTGCGTTTGCGGGTGCGAAACCAGTTCTCGGCGGTCAACCAATGGCACACCGACGCGGTATACCGGGCCATGATCTCGACCTTCCCGGGCGTACGGCCGGACGGGGTCTATTTCGAGCATGGCGCGCCACGCGGCCCGGGCAGTGCCAACGCCTTTGTGTTGTTCGAAGCCGGTGTGCCGGCGGCGACGTACCTGGAGCAGATCAACGCCCATATCCGCGACCAGGGAAACCATGGCCACGGGGATGACCTGCTGGTGATGGTGATGCCGGAGACCTTCCACGCGCTGCAGGTGGAAATCTGGCCACGTTCAACCGTCACCGTCGAGCAGCGGCAAAAGCTGCAGGACGAGGCCGAGCAGTTCATCAGGGCCGCATTCCGCGAGAGCACCGCCAGTGACTACCAGCCGACCCTGACTTATCCACAGTCGCGCTTCTCCTTTAGCCGCCTGGCCGAGGAGCTGCACCAGCAGTTCGCCGGCATCGAGTCGCTGCACTTTGCCACCGACGACATTCTGGCCGAGCTGAACATTCCCCGGATCCAGAGCCTGCAGGTGGTGCTGCGTGATTAAGATCAACCTGAAGTTCTGGCTGGCCGGCACTGAGCTTACAAAGCTCAAACAGGCCGCACAGGCCTGGTGGGAAAAGGTCGAGGGCTGGCTGCGCTGGCCCTTGCTGCAGATGGACGCCGACACCTGTCACCTGGTGGTGCTCGACCTGTTGGCCTGGCAGCGCGACATCAGCCGCTTTAAGGGCGAGCCCGAAAGCTTGTACCGGCTACGGGTCAAGTACGCATTCATCAACGCCGTGGACGCCGGCAGCACGGCCGGGATGAAACGCATCCTGGAGCGCCTGGGCGTGGGCTACGTCGAGATCGAGGAGCGTGAGCCGGATCGGGACTGGGATGTGGTGCTGCTCCGCTTCTCTGACTCGCAACTGTCGCAGAACCCCGAGCTGCTGCGTGTGCTGATCCAGCAATACGGGCGCACCTGCAGGCGATACGACTTCTCGACCATCACACCGGTGCGCCTGTCGGCCACCATCGTTCACTTCCACGACGATCAGCAAACGCTGGTCGCCAGCCTGTAGGAGCCCCCATGGGAGCCAGCATTACCCTTGCAGGTGAAAACCTGATCGCCCAAAAACAAGCCGCCAACACAGGGCTGAAAGTCTCTCGATTCATTTTTGCCCATGTACCCGGCTTAGACACAGGTGGTTTGGTGGATCGCGCTGCAGGTAGACCAGCTGCCGCGCAGATCGTCCACACCCAACCAATCGGAGACGACCAGGCCGGCTATGTGAACCCTAACCAGGTCGTGTACAGCGCACAGATCGGTTCCGACATCGGCGACTGGGACTTCAACTGGATCGGACTGGAGACGTCCGAGGGAGTGTTGTTTGCCGTGGCCTATGTGCCACTCCAGCAGAAGCGCCGGAACATCCCGCCGCTGCAGATCGGTAACAACCTGACCCGCAACTTCCTGGTGGTGTTCGACGGCGCCCAGGCGCTGACCGGAATCACCATCGATGCCAACACCTGGCAGCATGACTTCACCGTACGACTGGCCGGCATCGATGAGCGCGAGCGGCTGAGCAATCGTGACGTGTTTGGCCGTGCCTGTTTCTTCGGCAGTTCGCTGCAAATGGAAAAGGTCGGAGCCACGTATCAAGTCAAACCGGGCACTGCGTACATCGAAGGTATTCGGTTGGACAGTGCAGTGGCTTTGCCGATCGTGCCACCAGTGTTCCCCACAACGGCTTGGCTTGATGTTTCGCTTCAGCGAGAGCAGAACGATGCGGTGGCCAGCTGGCAAGTGGTGTGTGCGGCCGAATGCCCGGACTACATCGATAGTGGCGGCGTAAAACACTATTGCGTGCCCATCGCCGACCTTGCCAGCGTGAATGCCCTTTCTGACCGCCGCTCTGTAGAGGCGATCGGCGGGCCGCTGGTGCAGCATTTCGCTGCTCGCGTAGGTGATTACGTGAACCTGCGGGCCCGTGCAACCACAAAGGACGACGTCGAACTGGGCAATCTGCCCAATGCTTTGAGCGACGACCCGGATACCAACAGCAGCGCCATTCTGGCCACCACGAAGGCGGTGAAAGCTGCCGCTACCGTGATTTGGGCTGCTATCGCCAATGTCGTGTCAGGTGTAACAGTGGTCGGCAAAGCGGCCAAACTCGCGGCTTTGCGCAAGATCTCCCTCAATGGCGCCGTTACGGGGAATGTCGATTTTGACGGTTCCACCGATGTGGTCATAACCGTGGCTGCGACTCAGGCCACCGAGGCGGTACCAGGTGGTGCAAAGGTGGCTACCCAGGCACAAGCCAACGCAGGGACCGACGACACGGCCTATATCACTTCAAAAAAAATGCGTTGGGGTTTCACGGTCAGCTTCACAACAAACGGCTACATCGTGTTTCCCGTATGGCTGGGTGGGCTGATCATTCAATGGGTCAGCTTTACGACATCAGCGTCAGGAGGCACCACCGTTCCCTACCCGATGGCTTTCCCCACTCAGTTCCTTGGCTGTGCGGGGCTACCGCAAATCGCGGGCACCCTTACGAGCTCGCTTTATTTCGAAGGCGTTCCAACGACCACCAGCATGGTGGTTAGCGGCTCATCTATTACCCCTTCCTATGTCGGCAGGGCCAGCCTGCCGGCAAAACTTTTCCTGATCGGGAACTGATAAACATGAGCCGTTACTACAGCCAACTGACCGGTTGCACCTACTTGACTCGCGTACACAGCGTCATGCCAGAGGATGCCAAGCTAATCAGCGAGGAGCGGTATCTATCTGTTATTGCTGAGCCTGCTCCGGGAAAGGTCCGAGGGCATGACCTCGAGGGCCTGCCGATCTTGATCGACCCGCCACCCATGCCTTTGGACGATCAATTGAAACGGCTCTACAACAGTCAATTTGAAGCAATCAATCGTTCGTGCGAGTTGGCAATAACGGGCGGCTTTTGGTCCAGTGCCCTGGGCGCTCCCTACCTCTATAACAGCCAGCTGGATGATCAATTGAACCTGACCGGCGTCATTCTTGCTGGGCTGGATACTTTGTATGCCTGCCGTGACGAGGCCGGAGTTAAAGACTTTCGAGACCATACCTTGGCGCAGATCCGCCAGGTGGGTGATGACTTCACCGCATTTAAATTGCAGCTACTGCGCAAGGCGAACCAGCTCAAGCAACAGTTGGACAAGGCCCTGGCCGCCGGTGATCTCGCGGCGATCGAGGCGGTGACCTGGGAGAGCGTTCAGTGAATACCTGGGCACCGGTGACCATGCGCTGGCCTGAGCAGGCCACCCAGTGGATGGGCGAGTTGTCTGCAGCCAAGGACCTGGCCGGCGGCGAGTTGGCCAGCACCGCGCAACGCCTGGCGGGCCTGGACGGTATGGCCAGCACCAACCCGGGGCCGGTCGGCGCCGCTGCTGCAGGCGCGATCGCCGCCGGTCGCGCCGCACTGGCCGGCCAGATGGGCGACGCGCCGGCGTGCCTGGCGGTGACCCCGTTTCAAAGCGGGATCGGCCAGGGCCGTGGGCATCAGCGTTTTCTGTCCGCGCCCAACTTGCTGCAGCAGCTGGCCGACAAACTGACCGACGCCGGCGACGGCGGCTTGCCGATCGGGCCGCAGTACGCGCTGTCGATCCTGTTCCTGGGCACGCGCTACGACCAGTTGGCCGACACCCTGGCGCGCTTCAATGCGCTGTTGCCGATTCCTGACCTGGTGCGCACTGAGCGACGTGCTCGTCACCTGGCCCAGCTGGAGACTGAAAAGTGGGTGATGCCCCAGGCCGGCCCGCTGCCCCGTTGGCAGTCGTTGCCCCTGGAGCGCTGCACGGTGGTCAAAGCAGCCAAGCAATCGATGGCCGGTCAGATCGCCGTGCTGGAAAGCTACGCGGCCGACAGCTCGCCCATGGGTGACCTGGCTGCACTGGCGGGCCGCAAGGCCGCTCAGCAGCAGGGCCGCGACCAGCAACTGAACGACTTGAAAGCGTTGCTCGCCGGCGGCAATGCAGACCACAGCATGCGCGCGCGGATCCTGGGCCCCGGCAACACCACCGAGCTGCGCCGGTCCCTGCTCGAGGGCGACGCCCCGGGGCATGAATGGGTGCTGTCTGCCGGTGTGCTGCTGGTTGGGTCGCACCAGGGCCTGAGCTTTGTTCGTGAACTGGTGGGCCTATGACGCTTTTACTCGACGGCCAGCAAGTCCGGGGCAAGCGGCTTAAGGTCACCGCCAACCTGCGTATTGAAAGCGACGACCTGTCTGGCCAAACCAGCAACACCGAGACGGCCCACAAGGGCTTCAAGCCCAAGACCCTGGCAGTCACGCTGATGATTCCATTTGTTGACCAGGTGCAGCTGCGCGACCTGATGCGCCTGGCCGAGGCCACCGCCGGCGGTGGCCAGCTCAAGATGTACCGCATAGTCAACGACACGGCCGCAGCCTTTGGCATCCGCGAGGTGCAGTTTTCAGAGGGGGTCAGCGCCCGACAAGATGACTCGCTGAACGCCTGGCTGGTCCAGTTCACCCTGTCCGAAAAGCTGTCGAACCCGGAAAAGGTCGAGAAGCGCCGCGCCGGCAATGCGGTCAGCGCGCAAGCGGCGCCCGGGCAGGCCGTGAGTGGTGAAGGTGGCAGCGGTACCGGCGAGGCTGCCCAGGAGCTGAGCGGCTTTGAATCGGTCCTGAAAAAGGTGGATGACTACCTGGGCGGCGGCAAGGCATGAAACTGCACAAGGTGCTGACAATCGGTGGCCAGGCCTATGTCCTGGTCAAGGACGACGTGCGGCTGGACAGCAAAAGCCCCGGCCGGGCGACATTCACTATCCAGGCCGGGGCCCCGGTCAAAGGCCTGGTAACGCTGGATATCGGCTACAACGAGCGCACGCTGCAGCGCCATTTCATCGGCTACGTCGAGCGATCGACCGCGGTTAATGCGATGCAGCAGATCTTGGTCTGCCGCGAACTGGCGGCGATCCTGGCCAACCCGCTGCCGCTCAACCTGCGCCACGTCGACCTGCAGGCGGTGCTGGCCGAGATCAGCACCAAAACCGGGCTTCGCTTTCGGGCGCCTGATCAGCCGTACGCCAGGGTTAAGGCGCCGTTCTTCTACAGCCTGGCCACCGGCTACCTGGCCATGGACAGCCTGGCCCAGGTGTTCAACATCCCCGACTTTATCTGGCAACAGCAGGGCGACGGCGAAGTCTTTGTGGGCAGTTGGGCCGACAGTTTCTTCGGCACCCGGGCACCGCTGCAGCTGCCCAACGGGCTGTTTGACGGCTACCAGGGCAATCAGAGCGCAGTGGTTGCGGTCCTTCCAGGACTTCGCCCGGGCGCTACCTTCAACCAGGGCGAGAGAATCACCAGCGTGACCCTTGCCGGCAACCAAATGGCGATCAAATGGACGACGCAATCCGTCGCAGCGTAGAGCGGCAATTCCCCGAACTCACTGGCGGTTACCACCTGCCACGCTTTGGCCGGGTGGTGGCCGTTCCGGATGCGCCGGCGGCGCCCGGGCTGTGCGACGACTTCCGGCCGCGCTTTGGCGTCGACGTCGAAGTGCTGCTGCCCGACGGGGAACCAGATCCAGCGCTACCGATCCTGAGCGGCCTGCCGCTGCCGGCGCCGATGGGCGGGCAAGAAGCCGGCATGTTCGGCTTCCCCGAGGAAGGCACCACCGTTGTGGTCAGCTTCGCCTATGGCATGCCGAACAAGCCCTTTATTACCCAGATCCTGCCGCACGGCCTGAGCCTGCCCCGGGTGCCGAAAGGCGACCAGGTCTGGCAGCACAGCGAGGCGTGCCAGCAGCGCGTCGACGCCGATGGCAACTGGTTGCGCCAAACCGATGGCAAGATCCAGGACAAGGCGATCGAGCGCGAAGTGGAAGCCCTGGAGAACATCGAGAGCTTCCAGAATCACACCAGGACGGTCGACGACCATTCGAAAGAGTCAGTGGGTGGGATCAAGACGATCGAGGCACTGGGCGCGCTCAAGCTGCTGTCGGGCGGGTCCGCAAGCCTGGCGGCCGTAGATGACCTGCACCAGGCCACCGGCCGCGACCTGAACCTGGTGGTGGGCCAGAAGCACAACGCCACGGTGGGTGGCGACATGGAGGAAAGGATTCAGGGGCTGCGCAAAAGCGTGGCGGGTGTGAGTCAGCAGTTGTTGGCGTCGAAGAATTGGATCGGGTCCGGCAGTGTGAATTTGTTTCAGGTAGTGAGCGATATGCTCGACCTGCTGCAGCAGATGAACATCCAGTTGGCTGCCCACACCCACGCACCAGGGCCAACGCCAAGCTCGACTGACGCGACAGCATTCACAGAGAAAGCGGCACAAGCTTTGGTTCTAGCAACGAAACTGAAACCGATCACGCTCTGATCCCCACTGATACTCCCCGTCAACTCATAAATTTTAAGCTCCTACTTGGATATTCCTAGCAGGGCAGGGTTTGTGCTGTAATCCATTCGCAGAAAAAATATTTTTGCTTCAGAAAATTAAAATTGGCGGGAGAAGTTTTATGGCTGAAAGCTTTGATGCTCTGATTGTCCCTGCGGATAACTCTCCAAGTGATGTTGCCATAAAAAAAGCAATTCTATTTTTTGATTCTGTAACTTTGGTCAATCCCGTTGACCGTGCATTAGTCAATAATATGGAGGTCATTGAGAAGTTTCCAAACGGTATGTCTGTGGGGTGGGCTAATCGCAACGATTTCCCTCGGACTCCGGATTATTTGGATGGAATGGAACGTATTTTGTCGGATACTTCAAGTTTACGAAGTAGAGGGGTAGTTCGGTTAACCCCAGCAGGGCCTCTTCCAACTCTCGATGCAGGTATGAATTATTTGATATGGCATAGCGCGATTACTAGTGCCAGCCTCATTGAAGCGGCAGCCCCAGATAGGTATCAGCAGAGTAAGCCCCCATTAGGGATTAGCGGCTATATGCTAGGTGGCGTATTGTCGGTGAAAAATTTCAAATCAAAGTATGAAATGATCGAGACGCGCCCTCCTGCGAGGTTTTCTGATGTGGATGACGAGTGGTCAATATTTGCAACCCTGAGACTAGGTCGAGCACTAAAGTTCTTACGTCTATCTAACGCTTTGGGCTTGACTCCGCTTGCGTTTGATCTGCCAAATCAAAGAATACTCAATGCCAGTGCAGAGTTTGGATCGCTATTAACTCAGCATCAATCCGTAGAGGTGGAGTTCAGCCAGGGGCCTATGCAGCTTGATTTTGATATTCTAGAACCTGTGGAGTTTCAGAGCGTCTTGAAGGAAATGAGTTGGAATGAAGTCCAGAAGCTTCGAAAGTACATACTGCCAGGGATGAATAACTTACGGGCTTACTTAAAGCGATCTATCCAGTTGCAAGGAAAAGCTTCAAGTCTTGAGCCCGACACTTATCAAAAGGCACTTGTAAATTTAAATCTTGAATTTAGAGTTGCTAAGGAGAAATTAGCTACAGAGTGGGAAAAACTAAGGATTGCCGCAATTTGTAAGGTGGGGCTAGGCGCAGTGGGTGGGGCGTATTTGGCAAATGGTACGGGTTTAATAGCTACGGTAGTTGGTGTTCCTTGGGTCGATACGCTAACGAAGATGTTTGGAGCAGGCCTAGTAGCTACAAGCACTTTGAGTAGCGAGTTGCAAGCATTGGTTCCAGCAAGGCGAATAGTCAAGCAACACCCTCTGTACTTCACCGATAAGCTTCCTGGAGAAACTCGGTAAATAACTGAAGAACATCGACGGGACATCATTTGTGTCTCGTCGATGCTGACAATTTCTATCCCAAGCGGCGTAACCAAGGCTGAGCATAGCGCGGCCGTCGATGTACTCAATCCACCTTACACGAACCCAGTCACAGCGATCCCCGCCAGCGTTGGGTCCAGTAACGGTGGTAATGGGTCAAGAGGCATCCCCACCTATAATCTAGCTACATTGGCGTTCCTACTAAGCTCGGCGTTGTTCTCTGAGTTCACCATCACATTGCCCCGGATCAGCGGATAGCGTCCACGCTCCTAGCGGAGACGGCGAAATTCGTCTGACTAAGAAAAAAACACCTGAAAAACCACTTATCCCCCTCCCGCCGACGGGCTTTGCGTCGTTTTTTTGTGCAAAGCCAAGGGGTGGTGCAAACCATAGGCCCGCCCAGGCCCGCTGCGAGGTCTGCGGGACGTTTAGCAATTGCACCGTGTGCAAGGTTATGCAGAGAAATGTCATGCGCTTGCGCGACACGCCGTGGCATCTATGTTGAGGCGGTAATTATAAGAGCCCCGGCCAGCCTGGACGAAAACTTGAAAAACACGGCAGACCCCCTGTTTTCAAAACCGGGACTGCTCCAAAAATTGCTGACCTGGTCGAATTTGATCAGGCGAGGCCAAAGCTACGAAATCCAGGCTGGCTGCAGCCTGTAGCCAACTACATAGGCGGTGGAGGGTTTCAAAGCGCTTCACTGTACTGTCGCAGCGGCCAACGTCCACATTCCGTCCACACCTGAAGCGGAAACGTATCCCACATATCCTTAAATATCATTTAAAAACATAGCGATACTGGAGAACACCAGGCATATCAGACTACTTTTACGGGCTCATAATCCTTTGGTCCACGGTTCAAGTCCGTGTGGGCCCACCACATTCAAAGCCGCGCATTGCGCGGCTTTTTCATGCCTTGCGATCTCTGTGATCCACGCCGAGGTATTAAACCGCCACCTTAAATCCCGCTCGCAAGTCATCGTCATATCCATGTCCAAGCAGGACAAAAGACGTAGAGACGTCTTTCGCGATGACAAAAGGATTTATCAATGGTTGAGATCACACGCCGATCACTGGTGGGGCTCGCAACAGCCCTGCCGCTGCTGTCATTGCCTGGATGGAGCCAGGCCGCCGAGCCCACCCCGCTACCAATCCTGCCTTCCTCCGACGATGCCCTGATCAACTTCAACGAAAGCCCCTGGGGGCCCTCTCGAAACGCCCACCATGCGATGCAACAAGGCATCGCCCTCAGTGGCCGCTATCCCTACAAGACTCAGTACCGCCTCAACGCGCTCTTCGCCCGGCAACAGGGCATTCCCGAAGATCACGTACAAAGTTTCTGCGGTTCCAAGGCCGCGCTGCAGCACGCGGTGATGGCTTTTACCCAGAACGGCAGCCTGGTGATGGCCAGCCCTTCCTATGAAGCGCCCAGAGAGGCCGCCGAAAGCCGGAAGGTCCAAGTGCACGAAGTCCCCCTCGACACTGATCACCGCCACAATCTGCCAGCCATGCTCGCTGTCGACCGCAGCCCCGGGCTGATCTACCTGTGCAATCCGAACAACCCCACCGGCACCCTGACGCCCCGCAAAGATATCGAACAAGCCCTGGCACGAAAGCCCAAGGGAGCGGTGCTGGTGATCGACGAGGCCTATATCGACTTCTCCGAAGCCGACACCTGCATTCCCCTGGTCAAGCAGCAGCCGGAACTGCTGGTGCTGCGGACCTTTTCCAAGATCTACGGCATGGCCGGTGCACGGCTGGGCTTCGCCGTGGGCCAACCCGCGCTGCTCAAGCGTCTGGAAATCTTCGGCGGTTACAACGTGCCGGCCGCCTCGACTCTGCTGGGGGGCATCGCCAGCCTTGAAGAGTCGGGGCTGCTTGCCGAGCGCAAACGACACAACAATCAACTGCGCGACGAAACCATCGCCTGGCTGCAAGAGCGCGGTTTCACCTGCACCGCCTCACAGGCCAATTGCTTCATGATCGACGTTCGGCGCCCCGCCCAGGAGATCGTCGATGCCCTGGCCGCGCAGCATGTGAAAATCGGTCGGGTCTGGAATGGATGGCCGAACTGGGCCAGAGTCAGCGTCGGTTCCGAACAGGACATGCAGCGTTTTCGCCAAGCCTTCGCCCAGGTCACCCAGGGCTGAAGAGCACGTCCTTCAGCAATGAAAAAGCCGCGCAGTGCGCGGCTTTTTCATGCTTGGGTACTTCAGTGATTACCGGGGTAACGCATAGGCAATCACGTAGTCGCCACGGTCCGTCGACTGACGAGCCCCACCCGCCGTAAACAGGATGTACTGGCGCCCGGTCTTGGGCGACACATAAGTCATGGGTCCGGACTGGCTGCCCACTGGCAAACGTGCCTTCCAGATCTCATTGCCGTTACCGGTATCAAACGCCCGCAGGTAGAAGTCCTGGGTACCGGCGAAGAACAGCAAGCCGGATTGGGTCGCCAGGGAAGCGCCCAGCGTAGGCATGCCGATTGGAATCGGCAAGTGCATGCGGATCCCCAGCGGGCCAGTGTCCTGCACCGTGCCAACCGGCACCTGCCACACCAGTTTCTTGGTCTTCAGGTCGATGGCCGACATGGTACCGAACGGCGGCTTCTGGCAAGGAATGCCGGCAGCCGAGAGGAAGCGCTGGCGCATGGCGCCGAACGGTGTGCCTTCCTGAGGCACCACACCCATTTCGATGCCACTGGCACCGGCAGCGATCTGGTCCCGAGGGATCATGTAGTTGGCCAGCCCCAGGCGCATGTCGTTGACGAACATGTAGTTGCTGGTGGGGTCCAGCGACACGCTGCCCCAGTTCATGCCACCCAGGGAACCCGGGAATTGCAATGCATGATCCAGGCCCGGCGGGGTGTACACACCCTCATGGCGCATGCCCTTGAACTGGATGCGGCACATCAGTTGGTCGAACGGCGTGGCGCCCCACATATCGGATTCGCTCAAAGTCTGGTTGCCGATCGAAGGCATCTCCACCGAGAACGGCTGGGTCGGCGAATAACGCTCACCCGGGACATTGCCCTGAGGCACCGGACGCTCCTCCACCCGCGCGATGGGTTTTCCGGTCTCGCGGTTGAGCAGGAAGATCTCACCCTGCTTGGTGACTTGCGCCAGTGCCGGTTGTACGCCGCCCTTGTCGTCCGCAATGTCGTACAACAACGGTTGTGCTGGCAGGTCGAAATCCCAGAGATCATGGTGGGTGGTCTGGAAATGCCAGCGCACCTGACCAGTCTTCACATCGAGGGCGACGATCGAGGAGTTCCACTTGTCATCGAACTCGGTGCGTTGACCGCCAAAGAAGTCCGGAGTGGCGTTACCGGTAGGCAGGTACACCAGGCCCAGCTTGGCGTCATAGGACATCGCTGACCAGACGTTCGGGGTGCCGCGGGTATAGGTCTCGCCCGCAGGAGGACGCTTGGTGGTGTTGGGGTTGCCCGGATCCCAGGCCCACATCAGTTCGCCGCTGCGCACGTCATAGGCGCGCACTACGCCCGGAGGTTCGCCAGTGGAGAAGTTGTCCGCCACACGACCGCCGACTATCACTACAGTCCCCGCCACCAGGGGGGTCGAAGTCTGCTGGTAGTAACCCGGCTTGATCTCGCCCATATCGGTTTTCAGGTCGACAGTGCCCTTTACCCCGAACTCTTCACAGGGCTTGCCGGTTTCAGCATTGATCGCGATCAGTCGCGCATCGCCGGTCGGCAAGAACAGGCGCTTGGAGCAGGTGGCCGGGGCTGCTGAAGATTCGACGACAGGGGCTGCAGAGGCATCGAAATAGCCCAGGCCACGGCAACGCTGCCAGTTGGGCGCATAACCTTGTGGATCGAACTTCCAGCGCTCGGTGCCAGTGTCGGCGTCCAGGGCAAACACTTTGCCGTAGGCGGTGCAGGTGTAAACCGTGTCACCGATCTGCAACGGCGTGTTCTGGTCTTCCGCACCCGCTCCGGTGCTTTCAGGGATATCGCCGGTGCGGAAGGTCCAGGCCACCTGCAGCTTGTCGATATTGCCCTTGTTGATCTGGTCCAGCGCGGCGAAACGGTTGCCCGCGGTGGTATTGCCCCAGTGGGCCCAATCCTTTTGCTCAGAGCCCGGAGCCACCGGTTGGAGAGCCGGCACGCTAGCCGCCTTGACCACATGGGTCGGCACGAACATATAGGCCAGGGTGGCCACTACGCCGATCCCCAAAAGCCCCGCCAATCCATAAGCGCCGCGCCCCGCACGGGCGCCGGAGGCACGCACCAGAGCCGGGTAGATCAGCGCCACCACCAGGCCAATCACGGCGAAGGTCAGTACCCGGGAGACCAATGGCCAATACTCCAGGCCCGCATCCCAAACCGCCCAGATGGCTGTCAGCACCAAGGCCACGGCATATAGCCAGGCGCCACGCGGCTTACGCCGAGCGATCAACCACCCGGAAACCAGCATCGCCAGGCCCATCAACAGGAAGTAGGCACTGCCTCCCAAGCTGACGAGGTAGCCCCCGCCGCCGACAAGGCCCAGCCCGATCAAGGCAATCAGGCTGCCCAACCCCGCGAGCAACCATTTGCTGCCCCCGGCAGCCCCAGTGTTTTTCATCGTGAAATCTCTCCCATCTGTAAAACCAGATCGCGAGAATGTACTAACTAGTTACTTATGACAACTTGTCGCAGGCTATTTGTTTCAAAAAAATTCATCTTCGGGTAAGAGCCGTCGCCGGCCCAGCCATCACACAGGGATCGGAAGCGATGGTCTGCGCGAGGCTGTAACATGTCCGCTCCTCGATAGCCGTGCTGGAGCCCACCTTGTCCGATAGCCGCCCTCCTGTTCTTGACGAAGTCGATCGTCAGTTGATCGCCGCGCTGCAGATCAACGCTCGCGAAAGCGTGGCAATGCTGGCCAGGCAATTGGGCATTGCCCGCACCACCGTCACCTCGCGCCTGGCACGCCTGGAGAAGACCCGGGTCATCACCGGCTACGGTGTGCGCCTGGGTCAACGGGTGGTCGATGGCGGTTTGCAGGCCTATGTAGGGATCAAGGTCCAGCCCCGCTCCGGCAAGGAAGTACTGCGCCGCCTGAGTGGCATGGCCCAGGTTCAGCAACTGTGTGCGGTCAGCGGCGAATTCGACTACGTGGCCTGGCTGCGCACTGACTCGCCGGAACAACTGGACCAGTTGCTGGACCAGATCGGTAGCGTCGACGGTGTGGAGAAGACCACCACCTCGATCATCCTCAGCAGCAAGATTGATCGCGGGCATGCGCTGTGAGATCACCAGGCAAACAGTTCGTCGATTCGCTAAACGAATTCGTCATATTGATAAATAACAGCACATAACGACGACAGATTGCGTCTTATCTACGTGTTTCACCCTCTCTAGAATGGCTACCATCTTTTCCTATACTCAGCACGCTGCTGAGCCGCCCGCCAAGGTCAGCCATGAACAAGAACAATCGCCATCCTGCAGACGGTAAAAAGCCGATCACCATTTTCGGCCCGGACTTCCCTTTTGCCTTCGACGACTGGATCGAGCATCCCGCCGGTCTAGGCAGTATTCCCGAAGCGCAGCATGGCACCGAGGTGGCGATTGTCGGTGCCGGTATCGCCGGGCTGGTGGCGGCCTACGAGCTGATGAAGCTGGGTCTCAAGCCGGTGGTCTACGAAGCATCGAAGATGGGTGGCCGCCTGCGCTCCCAGGCCTTCGAAGGCGCCGAGGGGATCATTGCCGAGTTGGGCGGCATGCGTTTCCCAGTGTCATCCACGGCCTTCTATCACTATGTCGACAAGCTCGGCCTGCAGACCAAACCCTTTCCCAACCCGCTGACCCCGGCTTCTGGCAGCACGGTCATCGACCTCGAAGGCCAGACTCACTACGCACAGAAGCTCGCCGACCTGCCCGCCCTGTTCCAGGAAGTTGCCGACGCCTGGGCCGACGCCCTGGAGGACGGCTCGCGCTTCGGCGAGATCCAGCAGGCCATCCGTGACCGCGATGTACCGCGCCTCAAGGAACTGTGGAACACCTTGGTGCCGTTGTGGGATGACCGCACGTTCTACGACTTCGTCGCCACCTCGAAGGCCTTCGCCAAGCTCTCGTTCCATCATCGCGAAGTGTTCGGTCAGGTGGGCTTCGGCACCGGCGGCTGGGATTCCGACTTCCCCAACTCGATGCTGGAAATCTTCCGCGTAGTGATGACCAACTGCGACGACCACCAGCACTTGGTGGTGGGCGGAGTCGAGCAAGTGCCCCTGGGCATCTGGCGCCATGTGCCGGAGCGTTGCGCCCACTGGCCAGCCGGCACCAGCCTCAGCTCACTGCACCACGGCGCACCGCGCACTGGGGTCAAGCGCATTGCCCGGGCTGCCGATGGCCGCTTCAGCGTCACCGACAATTGGGGTGACACTCGGGAATACGCCGCAGTGCTGACCACTTGCCAGAGCTGGCTGTTGACCACCCAGATCGAATGCGAGGAATCGCTGTTCTCGCAGAAGATGTGGATGGCCCTGGACCGCACCCGCTACATGCAATCGTCGAAGACCTTCGTTATGGTCGACCGCCCGTTCTGGAAGGACAAGGACCCGGAAACCGGCCGCGACCTGATGAGCATGACCCTCACCGATCGCCTGACCCGCGGCACCTACCTGTTCGACAACGGCGACGACAAGCCGGGAGTGATCTGCCTGTCCTACTCGTGGATGAGCGACGCCTTGAAGATGCTTCCACAGCCAGTGGAAAAGCGCGTGAAACTGGCCCTGGACGCGCTGAAGAAGATCTACCCGAAGGTGGATATCGCCAGCCGCATCATCGGCGACCCGATCACCGTATCCTGGGAGGCCGATCCGCACTTCCTCGGCGCATTCAAGGGCGCGCTGCCGGGCCACTACCGCTACAACCAGCGGATGTATGCGCACTTCATGCAAGAGCAGATGCCCGCCGAACAGCGGGGCATCTTCATCGCCGGTGACGATGTGTCCTGGACTCCAGCCTGGGTCGAGGGCGCAGTGCAGACTTCGCTCAACGCCGTATGGGGAATCATGAAACATTTCGGCGGTGCCACTCACGCCGAGAACCCGGGGCCGGGGGATGTATTCCATGAGATCGGGCCGATTGCTCTGGCTGATTGAAGCCTGAAGCCGGGGCGGTGCTTGCGAACGCAGGAGGCCCCGGCGGGGCTTACAGAGCGAACCCGGCCCGGGCCGGCGACATCGGCTACAGTGGTGGCCGGTTCCGCAACTGAGAGGAGTAAAGGCCATGCGTGTCGCCTTGTATCAGTGTCCGCCACTGCCGCTGGATGTGACCGGTAATCTGCAACGCTTGCATCAGGTAGCCATGGAAGCTACCGATGCTGATCTGCTGGTGCTGCCGGAGATGTTCCTCAGTGGCTACAACATCGGTGTCGAAGCGGTCGGTGCTCTGGCGCAAGCCCAGGATGGCCCTTCGGCCCAGCGCATTGCCGCCATTGCACAAGCCGCCGGCACAGCGATTCTCTACGGCTACCCGGAGCGCGGCGCCGATGGCCAGATCTACAACGCTGTGCAGTTGATCGACGCCAATGGCCAGCGCTTGTGCAACTACCGCAAGACCCACCTGTTCGGTGACCTCGACCACTCGATGTTCAGCGCCGGTGACAATGACTTCCCCGTGGTCGAACTCGACGGCTGGAAACTCGGCTTTCTGATCTGCTACGACATCGAGTTTCCGGAGAACGCCCGGCGCCTGGCACTGGCGGGGGCCGAGCTGATTCTGGTGCCGACGGCGAACATGATTCCCTATGACTTCGTCGCCGATGTGACGATTCGTGCCCGGGCTTTCGAGAACCAGTGCTACGTGGCGTACGCCAACTACTGCGGACGGGAAGAGCAGATCCGCTATTGCGGCCAAAGCAGCATCGCCGCTCCCGACGGGAGCCGAATTGCCCTGGCCGGGCTCGACGAGGCCTTGATCATCGGCACTCTGGAGCGCCCGTTGATGGCTGAATCCCGGCGGCTCAACCGCTATCTCGCCGATCGCCGCCCCGAGCTTTACGACGACCTGAGCAAGCGCTGATCCCGGGATATCCGCTAGCATGAGCGCATCTCTGTCTTGGAAGTGCTCATGCCCGCGCTGAACCACCCTTTGCCTCACTTGGAAACCCTGGCCAACGGCCTGCAGGTTTCCCTGCGTCATGCTCCCCATTTGAAGCGCTGTGCGGCTGTGCTGCGGGTAGCTGCCGGCAGCCACGATGTGCCTCTGGCCTGGCCGGGCCTGGCGCACTTTCTTGAGCATCTGCTGTTTCTCGGTACCGAACGCTTTCCCGCCGACCAGGGGTTGATGGCCTATGTGCGCACCCAGGGCGGGCAGTTGAACGCCAAGACCTGTGAGCGCTGCACCGAGTTCTTTTTCGAACTGCCGGTTGCCGCCTTTGCCGGTGGCCTGGAACGCCTGTGTGACATGCTCGCCCGTCCGCGCATGCACCTGGAAGATCAGCTCCGGGAGCGAGAAGTCCTGCACGCAGAGTTCATTGCCTGGTCCCGGGATGCCACCGCGCAACGCCAGTTCGCGCTGTTCAATGGCCTGTCCGCCGCGCACCCGTTGCGCGCCTTTCACGCCGGCAACCGCTACAGCTTGAACCTGCCCAACAGCAGCTTTCAGGAGGCACTGCAGCAGTTCTATCGTGATTTCTACCAGACCGGGCAAATGACCCTGAGCCTTGCCGGACCGCAGCCGCTGGAAGAGCTGCGCGCCCTGGCCGAACGCTACGGTGCCGACTTGCCGAGCGGCCAGCGCCTTGCACAGAACCCGCCACCCGCCCTGCTGACAACGGGCTCGCAGAGTTATCAACAGGTCGATGCACAACGCCTGGATCTGCTGTTCACCCTCGAACAGCTGCCAGAAGGTGCAGCATCGGCGCTGGACTTTCTTTGCACCTGGCTGCAATCCGCCAAGCCCGGAGGACTGCTCGCCGAGCTCCAGCAACGCCGACTGGCCCACAGCCTGAAAGCGCAACCGCTGTATCAGTTTTCCGGGCAAGCCCTGCTGCACCTGGAGTTCGGCCTGGGCACTGAAGATCTGGCAACACCGGCCCAGGTCCACAGATTATTGATGGAGTGGCTGGGCTTCTTCAGCGCCCAGGCCGATTGGCCAGAATTGCGTGAAGAATATGCCTTGCTGCAACAACGCCAGCGCCTGGTCAGCAGCGCCCTGGCACTGGCGCGGCGGGACAGCCAACAGGCAGCCGATGAGCTGGATGAACAAGGACTAGCTGCTCTCAAGGCTCTGCTCAAGCAGTTGCAGCCCCGGGCTGTGGATAACTTCAGCAGTGTCTGGAGCCTGCCCTCTGCCAATCCCTTCCTGCGCAGCACGACCGAAGCGCCCAGGGCCGGACTGATTCGCGGGCAGACCAGCGCTCACCGTGGCTTGCGTAGCTTTGCCCAGGATCGCTCCCGAGGCCGCAAAGAAAACTCGGCACTGAACTTCAGCCAGGCACTGCCCGTGGACGGTTCCGCAGGGGCACTGATTTTGCGCTGGCGCCTGGCAGCGCCTGCACCGGCCGGCCTGCACAGCCGATTACTCGATAGTCTGGAGCCATTGAGTCGCGATGCTCGTCAAGCAGGTGTGGAGCTGAGTTTCTCCACCTGCAGTGAGGACTGGCTGCTGAAACTGAGCGGCCTGCATCAACCCATGCCTGCTGTGCTGCAACAGGCCCTGAAGACCTTGGGCTGCCCAGCGGAGTCATTCTGGCAGCACAGCGCAATCACGACAGGCAAGGCATCATTGATGCCCATCCGACAGTTGCTCAAAACCTTCAGTGAACAGCCACTGGCCGCCAGCCCGGCAACTCCCGGTCCGCAGACACTGCAAGCGCTGTGGGCCAAGGCCCGCTGGGATGGGCTAGCCCTGGGGCTACCGTCCAGCACTCAAGAAACCCTCAGCCGGGCGCTGCATCACATGCCAGGTACCGCAGACGCCAGCCTCTGCCAACCGTCACCAACGGACGTCAGCTACCGCTGGCAAGCGTTGCCCGGGGAGTCCAGTGAGCAGGCCCTGCTGCTGTTCTGCCCGACAGCCACCCGAACTCTTGCAGATGAAGCGGCCTGGCGCCTGCTGGGCCAACTCTGCCAGACGCCGCTCTATCAGCGTTTGCGCGTCGAATTGCAGTTGGGTTATGCCGTGTTCAGCGCAATCCGCCAGCGTAATGGCCAGACCGGCCTGCTGCTCGGCGTACAGTCCCCCAGCGCAACGCTCGCGGAAATACTTCAGCACCTTGAGGAATACCTGCAACGCCTGCCAGAACAACTCCAGATGCTCACCGAGCACGCCTGGAACGATCAGCGACAGGCTCTGGTCCGGCAGTTTCACCCTGAGGAGCTATCCTTGGAGCAAGCGGCAGAGCTGCTGTGGCAAGCAAAGCTGGCCGGCCACCCGTCGGATTACCTGCAACAGTTGCAAGCCTGCATCGACGCCCTTACACCTGCGGCCATGGTCCAGGCCGCCAGGGGCCTGAAAAGCGCTACAGGTGGCTGGCAGGCTCTGGCCAACGGCCCTTGCCCGGGTTCGCCATGGCAAGCGGCAGAATGATCATTACCAACGCTGCAATGAGCTTTCTTTAGAATTGCGGGCAACCTGCAGCGGGAATTTAGTAAGATAGGCCCCTAAGCATCTGAACATCTCCCGCCGGAGGTGGACTATATGTATAGGCAACACCCGTCCCACCCACCTCAAAGGAGCATTTTTATGACTTGGTCCAAACCTGCCTACACCGACCTGCGTATCGGCTTCGAAGTCACCATGTACTTCGCCAGCCGCTGATTTCTGCCTCTGGCCAGAAAACGCAGCGCAACGCCTCGGCCCGTCCGGGGCGTTTTTATTTTCAGTTCTCCACCTTTTTAAGTCGTCACCCCAGGGAGCATCCATGTTCGTCCAGATTCTAGGTTCCGCCGCCGGCGGTGGTTTTCCGCAGTGGAACTGCAACTGCGTGAACTGCGCAGGGTTTCGCGACGGCAGCCTGCGGGCCCAGGCGCGTACCCAATCGTCCATAGCGATTTCCGATGATGGCGTGAACTGGGTGTTGTGCAACGCCTCCCCGGACATCCGCGCCCAACTGCAGAGCTTCGCCCCCATGCAACCGGGCCGCGCACTGCGAGACACCGGGATCGGCGCGATCATTCTCATGGACAGCCAGATTGACCACACCACCGGCCTGCTCAGCCTGCGCGAAGGCTGCCCGCATCAGGTCTGGTGCACCGACATGGTCCATGAAGACCTGAGCACCGGGTTCCCACTGTTCAAGATGCTCAGCCACTGGAACGGCGGCCTGAACTGGAACCGCATCGAACTCGACCAGAGCTTCAGCGTCCCGGCCTGCCCCAACCTGCGCTTCACTCCACTGCCCCTGCGCAGTGCCGCACCGCCCTATTCGCCCCATCGCTTCGACCCACATCCAGGGGACAATATCGGCCTGATCGTCGAGGACCTGCGCAGCGGCGGTAAGCTCTTCTACGCACCAGGACTGGGCAAGGTAGACGCGGCCTTGCTGGAAATCATGGCCGCCAGCGACTGCCTGCTGCTGGATGGCACCTTGTGGGAAGACGATGAAATGCAGCGCCGTGGCGTCGGCACTCGCACTGGCCGGGAAATGGGCCACCTGGCCCAGAACGGCGCGGGTGGCATGCTTGAAGTGCTGGAGCAGCTACCTCGCCAACGCAAGGTGCTGATCCACATCAACAACACCAACCCGATCCTCGATGAAGACTCCGCCGAACGTGCCGAACTGGTACGCCGAAAGGTGGAAGTGGCTTACGACGGAATGAGTATTGAGCTGTAGGCCGGATCGCCCACAAGCTCGACCGCAGAATCTTGGGGCCATTTGCGTAGGAGCGGGCTTGCCCGCAAAGAGGCCCAAGCACCCGGAGAATCAACATGACTGATATCCCCCTGTCCCCCGCCGAATTCGAGCAGGCACTGCGCGCCAAAGGCGCCTACTACCACATCCATCACCCCTATCACGTGGCGATGTATGAAGGCCGGGCGACCCGCGAACAGATCCAGGGCTGGGTCGCCAACCGCTTCTACTATCAGGTGAATATCCCCATGAAGGACGCGGCGATCCTCGCCAACTGTCCGGACCGGGAAGTTCGTCGCGAGTGGATTCAGCGCCTGCTGGATCATGATGGCGCCCCGGGCGAAGACGGCGGCATCGAAGCCTGGCTGCGCCTGGGCCAGGCCGTGGGCCTGGACCCGGACCAGCTGCGCTCCCAGGAACTGGTGCTGCCCGGCGTGCGCTTTGCCGTGGACGCCTACGTCAACTTCGCCCGCCGGGCCAGTTGGCAGGAGGCCGCCAGCAGTTCCTTGACCGAACTGTTCGCCCCTCAGATCCACCAGTCGCGCCTGGACAGCTGGCCCCAGCACTACCCCTGGATCGACCCGGCCGGCTACGAGTACTTCCGCACCCGTCTGGGCCAGGCCCGGCGAGATGTAGAACACGGCCTGGCCATCACCCTGCAGCACTACACCACCCGTGCGGGCCAGGAACGCATGCTGGAAATTCTCCAGTTCAAACTGGACATCCTTTGGAGCATGCTCGACGCCATGAGCATGGCCTATGAATTGAACCGCCCGCCCTATCACAGCGTCACCGATCAGCGGGTTTGGCATAAGGGAATCACCCTATGAGTTTCGACCGCAGCAAAACACCACGCTGGCGTCCCGGCTACCGCTTCCAGTACGAACCGGCGCAGAAAGGCCACGTGCTGCTGTACCCGGAAGGCATGATCAAACTCAATGACAGCGCCGCGCTGATTGGCGGCCTGATCGATGGCGAGCGCAACGTGGCAGCAGTCATCGCTGAGCTGGAGCTCCAGTTCCCGGGGGTGCCCGAGCTCGGTGAGGATATCGAGCAGTTCATGGAGGTCGCCCGTGCTCAACACTGGATCGAACTCGGCTGAGTCGGCGCCAGTACCGAGCAAGCCGGAAGTCGGCCTGCCGCTGTGGTTGCTGGCCGAACTGACCTATCGCTGCCCGCTGCAATGCCCGTATTGCTCCAATCCCCTGGATTTCGCCGACCAGGGCAAGGAGCTGAGCACCGAACAGTGGATCAAGGTATTCCGCGAAGCGCGGGAGATGGGCGCGGCGCAACTGGGCTTCTCCGGCGGCGAGCCACTGGTGCGCCAGGACCTTGCCGAACTGATCGGCGAGGCACGCCAGCTAGGGTTCTATACCAACCTGATCACCTCGGGCATCGGCCTGACCGAGCAGAAAATCAGCGACTTCAAGAAAGCCGGCCTGGACCACATCCAGATCAGCTTCCAGGCCAGCGACGAACAGGTGAACAACCTGCTGGCCGGCTCGAAAAAAGCCTTCGCCCAGAAGCTGGAGATGGCCCGCGCAGTCAAGGCCCACGGCTATCCGATGGTGCTGAACTTCGTCACCCATCGGCACAACATCGACAAGATCGACCGCATCATCGAGCTGTGCATTGCCCTGGAAGCCGACTTCGTCGAGCTCGCCACCTGCCAGTTCTATGGCTGGGCCCAGCTCAATCGCCTCGGCCTGCTGCCGACCAAGGAACAACTGGTCCGCGCTGAACGGATCACCAACGAGTACCGCGCCAAGCTGGAAGCCCAAGGGCATCCGTGCAAGCTGATTTTCGTCACCCCGGACTACTACGAAGAACGCCCCAAAGCCTGCATGAACGGCTGGGGCAGCATCTTCCTCACCGTGACCCCGGACGGCACCGCCCTGCCCTGCCACGGCGCGCGGCAGATGCCGGTGCAGTTTCCCAATGTGCGCGACCACAGCATGCAGCACATCTGGTACGACTCCTTCGGCTTCAACCGCTTTCGCGGGTACGACTGGATGCCGGAGCCTTGCCGCTCCTGCGACGAAAAGGAAAAGGACTTCGGTGGCTGTCGCTGCCAGGCCTTCATGCTCACCGGGGATGCCAGCAACGCCGACCCGGTGTGCAGTAAATCGGAACACCACGGGATGATTCTCAAGGCCCGTGAAGAATCCGAAACCGCCACCCAAACCATTGAGCAACTGGCCTTCCGCAATGAACGAAACTCACGCCTCATCGCCAAGGGCTGAGCCCTTCAGCGCCAGCCAAGCCACAGCATCCGGGGTCGATTTTGCCGAGCTGCAACTGACGGCCAATGGCGTGTTCTGGAATGAATACCGCCCCACAGATGCCAGTTGCCGAATCTGGCATTGGCAGGAAGGCCAGGCCCAATGCCTGACGCCGTCGGGTTTCAGCGTGCGCAGCCGGGTTTACGAATACGGTGGCGGCGCCTTTTGCCTCAGCAATGACATGCTGCTGTTCGTCAACGAAGCGGACCAGCAACTGTATCGGCAGCCCCTGGCAGGCGGCGCTCCTGCGGCCCTGACCCAAGGCGACTGCCGCTACGGTGATCTGCACTATCACGCTGGCCAGGTCTTGGCCGTCGAAGAATGCGCCAGCGAACATCGCCTGGTGGCCATCGACATAGAAACCGGGCGCCGCAATCTACTCGCCGCCGGGGCCGACTTCTATGCAGCCCCAACCCTGAGCCCAGATGGCCAACGCCTGGCCTGGATCGAATGGGACCGCCCCCATCAACCCTGGACCAGCACCCGCCTGATGCTCGCCGAACGCCTGACCAATGGCTCCTGGGGCGACCCTCGTTGCCTGGCGGGAGAAGGCCAGGAAGAGTCGCTGCAACAGCCGCGCTTCGATCAGCACAATCGGCTCTACTGCCTCAGCGATCGCCAGGGTTTCTGGCAACCATGGGCCGAGTCAGATAGCGGTTTACGACCACTGCCCTGCGCTGCTGCGGATCATGCGCCGGCGCCCTGGCAACTGGGCGGCTGCACCTGGATGCCCCTGGGTGGCGACGCCTGGTTGGCCAGTTGGAGCGAGGAAGGTTTTGGCCGCCTCGGACTGCGCAATGACGATGGTTCGCAGCAGGACTTCACCGGTAGCTACAGCCGCTTTCGCAGCCTGGCGCTGGATCAGCGCTACCTGTATTGCATCGCGGCCTCCCCTGTCAGTCCCTCGGCAGTCATCGCCATCGAACGCAAAACACAGCAGGTTCACGTGCTGGCGGGTGGCGTCGCGCCGTTACCGGCGGAACGCATCAGTCGTCCGCAAACCCTGCGCTATCCCAGCGGCGGAGGACAGGCCCACGGTTTCTTCTATCCGGCCATGAACGGTGTCAACAGACCGCCACTGGTGGTGTTCATCCACGGCGGTCCGACGTCTGCCTGCTACCCGATGCTCGACCCGCGTATCCAGTTCTGGACCCAACGCGGCTTTGCCGTCGCCGATCTGAACTACCGGGGCAGCAGTGGTTATGGCCGGGCTTATCGGCAAGCACTGCACCTGCGCTGGGGTGAAGTGGACGTGGAAGATGCCTGCGCGGTGGTGGCTTATCTTGACGAACAGGGGTTGGTCGACCCACAGCAGGCGTTCATCCGAGGTGGCAGCGCGGGGGGCTACACCACCCTTTGCGCCCTGGCCTTCGCCAAGGTCTTTTGTGCCGGCGCCAGCCTCTATGGGGTCAGCGATCCCATTGCCCTGGCGCGGGCCACCCACAAGTTCGAGGGTGATTACCTGGACTGGCTGATCGGCGATCCTCAGCAAGACAGAGAGCGCTACCATGCTCGTACACCGCTGCTGCATGCCGGAAATATCAGCGTGCCCGTGGTGTTTTTCCAAGGCGAACTGGACGCGGTGGTGGTGCCCAAGCAAACCCGCGACATGCTCAAGGCGCTGCAAGACCAGGGCATCGCCGCCGAAGCCCATTATTATCCGGATGAGCGTCATGGCTTCCGCAAGGCCAGCAACCAGGCCCACGCCTTGGAGCAGGAATGGCGGTTTTATCAAAAGGTACTGCAAGCCCAGCGCTGACCCATGCCATGCCCGCTCCGCTGGAGCGGGCAGCTTCAGGATCAGCGTTTAGCGATGATGTACACCGCATGCACAATGCCAGGGATGTACCCGCACAGAGTCAGGAGGATGTTGAGCCAGAAGGCACCGCCGAAGCCTACTTGCAGAAAGACGCCCAAGGGCGGCAAGAGAATGGCGAAGATAATACGGATCAAGTCCATGGTGCAGCTCCTGATAGCAGTCGGCTCGGGTGAGCCTTACTTGCAATCGACCCTGGGCCCACGCCAGGGTTCAGAGCAATCACTGCCTGCCCCAGGCAAGCGCCTCAATGCCGTGTTTCTGCTCAAGGACGCAGACAAAAAAACGCCCCATGCGAAAAATCGGACACAGGGCGATGCGTTATACCGCGAGACGGTTCAGGAATTCAGTCAACGTAAAGTCGGATGTGGCCCTGACAAGTAATCCAGGACACGGAACAGGGTTGGTGCCAGGCCACCGCAATGGGGGATCCCGGCGAGAATCGCTTGCGGGTCTTCAACACTATCGGGTTTTGCACTGTGCTCAGCGTTCAACCAGCCTTGGGGACGAGTCTGCAAAAGCGCCTCGATGCTCTGCAGGTCGCTCTGCAATAGGCACTGCAGGGCAATGGCCCGTTCCTGCCAGATAAATCCCTGATGAACACAAGCTGCCGAGCGATAAAGCGGCAATGCGCCCTTGGGCAAGTCGAAGCTTTCGCCATGCCAATGAAAAGCCATCAAGCGCTCCGGCAGTGCCAGCCCGAGAGGCGAGTCTTGGGCATTCGGGTACTTTTCCACCGGCCACCAACCGATCTCGCGGGTGGCGCTGGGACGGACTTGCGCCCCCAGTGCCTGCGCCAGGAGCTGGCCTCCCAGGCCAATGCCCAGCACTCGCTTACCCGCAGACAAGGCCTTGCGCAGCAGACGTTTTTCCGCCACCAGCCAGGGAGTCTGTGCCTCGTCATGCACACTCATCGGGCCGCCCAGAGCGATCAGCAGGTCAAAGCTGTCAAGCCGAGGCAGGCGGGCCTGTGCATACAGGTGACAGATGTGCACGGCACTCGCCCGCTCCAGCAACCACTGGTTGATCCGGCCCGGGCCGGCAGCGGACGAATGCTGCAGGATCAGCACGCGCATCAGACGGCCACTCCCTTGCGACATTGCAATTGAGCGGTACGCACCCGGGAGAAGGCCCGAGCCAAGCGCAGGAGCATCTCGTCAATATTGCCCTTGCTGACACTCAGTGCCGGAGTGAAGCGCAGGCAGTTCGGTTGCGGGGCATTGAGCAACAACCCCTCATGCAAGGCCGCCTTGAGCACCGCCGCTGCCGAGTCGTCCGCCAGGGTCATGCCCCAGAGCAGGCCGTGACCACGGACCTGGCCCTGTGCATAGCGGCTCGCCAGGCGAGTCAGTTCCTGACCCAGGTACTGCCCATTGGTGCGTACCTGCCGCAGAAAACCGTGCTCCTGCAGACTGTCCAGCACCGCCAGGCCGGCCGAGGTCATCAAGGCGTTGCCGTGGTGCGTACCGTCCAACTCGCCATGTTCGAAACAACAGGCCTTGCCCCGTGCCAGCAGCGCCGCCAATGGCACGCCGCCGCCAAGCCCCTTGCCCAAGGCAATGATATCGGCGCGTACGCCATACAACTGCTCAGCCAGCAGGGTGCCACAACGGCCTGCACCGGTCTGGACCTCATCGAGGATCAACAGAATGCCCAGCTCCCGGCACAGGCGCTCGACCCCTTTGAGATAGTGCTCAGTCGCCGGAATGACCCCTGCTTCGCCCTGGATCGGTTCCAGCATGATCGCCACCGTTTGCGCATCTACCGCCGCATGCAAAGCCGGCAGATCGTTGAACGGCACTTGGCTGAAGCCAGGCAACTGAGGTTCGAAACGGTTACCCGGGGCGCCGTCGCCGGCCGCTGACAGCGCCGCAAAGCCGCGACCATGGCAACTGCGGCTGGCAGTGATGATCCCTGCCGCGCCACCGCGGTGCAGTTGGCCCCATTTGCGCGCCAGCTTGATCGCCGCCTCGCAGGCTTCGCTGCCGCTGCTCAACAGATAAGCCTGGTCGCTGCCAGTGTTGCGGCACAACCGATCGGCGAGCTTGAGCATTCCACGGTTATAGAAACCCGAACCGGGGTTGATCAGCGACTGGGCCTGGGCGGTGATGGCACTGACCAGCACCGAAGGACTGTGACCAAGGCTGTTAGCGGCCCCGGCCTGAGTGAAGTCCAGGTAGGTACGGTCATCACTGTCCCACAGCCAGGAGCCCTGACCACGCACGAACACCGGCTGGGGACGCTGCACACTGAGCATCAGACGCTCACTGGAGAAAGGGACATCCGAGATGGTCGCATAAGGCTCGACAGCCAAATCATCCAGGCTCGGCGGGGAGCGGCGCGAACTGAACAGATTCATGCTCGCCGGGTCTCCAGACACACCTGCTCTTTACCCAGACCGTGGGTCGAGAGATTTTCTCCTGCAGCCGGCCCGCAGCGTCCGAACTGTGGATCATTTTTGCGCAAGTAGGCGGAGTGTTCGTCGCGATAGTGCTGCAGTGCTCGTTCAAGGGCAGTGTGAAAGCGTGGATCACGATGTTCGCCGCCGCCCAGGCCTTGAGCACATAACCAGAGACGGTTTGCAACCAGGGGGTTGTCGGTTTCACAGACCAAACCTTGGCCAACATTTATTGCCTTGCCTATGTAAACGCCATCGACATTACCGCTATTCATCGCGCTTCCCGGCCCTGTAAGCCTTGTGAATAGGCGGTAGACTAGGCGTCCTGCGGGCTTCAAGCCATTTCGATTTTTAAGCTTTTTCGATAAGAAATACTTATGGATTTTAAGCAACTGCGTTATTTCGTCGCGGTGTATGAAGAAGGCCATGTGGGCCGCGCCGCAGAGCGCCTCTCAATCTCACAACCGGCGCTCTCCCAGCAGATCCGCCAGTTGGAGCAGAACCTCGACGTCAGCCTGTTTGAACGCAGCAGCAAGCGCCTGCTGCCAACCCTCGCCGCCCATACGCTGTACAACCACGCCCTGCCTCTGCTCGACGGTTTGCAACGGGCCCGTGAAGCCCTGGGCAACTTCAAGGGCCAGGCATTACGGACTCTAGCCATTGGTGTGCTGCAAACGGTGCACTCCGGCCTGGTGCCGCAAATGCTCGAGCGTGTGCGCAAGGCCCAACCACACCTGGTGGTGCAGATCTATGAGCTGACCGGGCTGGAAATCGAACGACGCTTACTCAATGGTTCACTGGACATCGGCATCAGCTACCTGCCGCCTCGCCAGCCGGGACTGCATGGCGTACCGCTGTACGAAGACGAACTGACCTTGGTCATTCCCGAACAACATCCGCTACGCGAATTCAAGAAAGTGTCCATGAGCCAGGCGGCGGAGTTGCCGATGCTGCTATTGGGCGAGGAGTTTCAGATCCGTCAGATCTGGCAGGCACAACTGGCCAGCCTGGGACGACGCCCGCAGGTGCAGGCGGAATTGAACAATATGGCCGGTATTCTCGACAGCCTGCCCCACACGCGGCTGGCAACCGTACTCCCCGGCCGCTCACAACAGCAGCACAGCAACAAGGAGTTGCTGTGGAAACCACTGAGTGAGCCCAGGGTGCCACTGAAAGTCGGGTTGGTCTGTCGAGATCTGCAGCGTCAGCACGGGACGCTGGAATTACTGCGAACTTTATTGGAGGACTCGATGAATACCCAGGATGGGCGCCTGGGTGGCACTGCAGTGCCGGAAACGCTGGGTTGAACTCGCTGAAATAAAAAGTCCGAAAAAAGAAAACCCCGCCGAAGCGGGGTTTTGCAGACTGTTTCCCTGACATCCTTTTCACTCCGCCATCCTGGCAGAATCCTACGTGTCCGTGTTGTTGCTTTGCGCTTCCTGCGCGACGTCCATGTGAAGTAGATTAGCCTCAGCCGTCATCTACCGATATGGACGATCAGCAGCTCGTTATGTAAGAGATTACTTACAAACGCCCTTATTCATTAAAACTGCTCCGCCTGCAGCAAGAACAGCGACTCGCTACCCGCTTTTACCGAAGCCGTCAGGGAGTGAATGCGCGGCAGTAGACGAGCGAAGTAGAAACGCGCAGTCCCCAGTTTGCTGGCATAAAAGTCCTCAGCCTGCTCCTTGCCCAGCGCGGCCTTGGCCATCAGCGCCCACATGTAGGCATAAGCCGTATAGCCAAAGACCTGCAGATACTCCACTGAAGCCGCGCCAATCTCGTTGGGGTTGGCAGTCGTCCTGTCCAGCAGCCAGGCCGTCAGTTCGTCCAGATTCTGCAGGGCCGCGTTCAAGGGGCGAGTGAACTCCTCTAGCTGAGCATCGGCGGTCGCGGTGAAGTGGCGAATCTCGTCGGCGAACACGGAATAGAGCGCACCGCCGCTACCAACGATCTTGCGTCCGACCAGGTCCAAGGCCTGAATGCCGTTGGTGCCTTCATAGATTTGGGTGATCCGCACGTCGCGAACCAGTTGTTCCTGACCCCACTCACGGATGTAGCCGTGGCCACCGAAAACCTGCTGGCCATGAATCGTGGTTTCCAAACCCAGGTCGGTTAGAAATGCCTTGGCCACCGGAGTCAACAAGGCCACCAGGCTTTCCGCACGTTTGCGAGTCTCAGTGTCTTCGCTGAACTTGGCAGTATCCAGTTGCATCGCCACATAAGTGGAGAAGGCCCGCCCTCCCTCGTTGGCAGCCTTCATGGTCAGCAGCATGCGCCGCACGTCCGGGTGCACGATGATCGGATCGGCGGCCTTGTCCTTGGCTTTTGGTCCAGTCGGCGAACGGCTCTGCAGACGATCACGGGCGTATTCAACCGCGTTCTGATAGGAACGTTCACCCGTGGCCAGGCCCTGGATACCCACACCCAGGCGCTCGTAGTTCATCATGGTGAACATCGCCGCCAACCCTTTGTTCGGCTCCCCCACCAGGTAGCCAATGGCCTGGTCAAAGTTCATCACGCAGGTGGACGAAGCCTGGATGCCCATCTTGTGTTCGATCGAACCGCAACTCACCGGGTTGCGCTCACCCAGACTGCCATCGGCGTTGACCATCAACTTGGGCACCAGGAACAGGGAGATTCCCTTTGGACCCGCCGGTGCATCCGGCAGCTTGGCCAGCACCAGGTGAATGATGTTTTCCGTAAGGTCGTGTTCGCCACCAGTAATGAAGATCTTGGTCCCGCTGATAGCAAAGGAGCCATCCGCCTGAGGCTCGGCCTTGGTACGGATGATCCCCAGATCGGTACCGGCATGGGGTTCGGTCAGGCACATGGAACCGGCCCAGACACCGGCGTACATGTTCGGCAGGTAGGTGGCTTTCAGCTCTTCGCTAGCGTGCGCGTTGATCGACAGGCAGGCTCCGGCGGTCAGCATCGGATACAGGCCGAAAGCCAGGCTCGCCGAATTGACCATTTCCTCGACCTGAGCCGACACCGCCTTGGGCATGCCCATGCCACCGAACTCGGGATCGCCGCCCACGCCGACCCAGCCACCTTCGGCATAAGTCTGATAGGCCTGTGGAAAGCCCTCTGGGGTGGTCACCACGGTGTTGTTCCAGTGGCAACCTTCCTCGTCGGCGCTGCGGCTCAGCGGGGCGATACTTCTGGCGGTGACTTTGCCAGCCTCTTGCAGAATCGCCTCGACGGTCTCGGCATCCACTGTCTCAGCCAAAGCCGGCAACTGGGCCCAAAGCTTGGCGACCTCGAAAACTTCATTGAGGACGAAGCGCATATCGCGCAGGGGGGCTTTGTAGTCAGCCATGGCAAACCTCGCAAGATCTAAACAAGTGGGCCGAAACAGGCCCATTTACGAAAAGCCGAGTGTACCCGAACAACTTTTGCGACACATAGGGTCAACTAGTGACCTTTTTGTTATTTTTAGTCACAGCGAAGTTCAAGTATGGCAAAGCCCGCAATAAGCGGGCGGTATCCAGGACATGCAGCGTACTTACAGGGCGAACAACTCTGCTGGAAGGTTCATCAGGCAATCACTGCCGGCCTCAATAGCCGCCAGATGAGCGCCCGTACGTGGAAGTAACCGCTTGAAGTAGAACTCGCAGGTGGCGAGCTTGGCCTTGGCGAAATCACCATCGCCCAGCCCCGCTTCAAGTTGCTGCTGAGCCACCAGGGCCATGCGCAACCAAAGGTAGGCCAGGACGATGTAACCGCTGTACATCAGGTAGTCCATGGCTGCGGCGCCCACTTCGTCCGGGTTCTTCATGGCGGCCATGCCCACCTTGGTGGTCAACCCGCCCCACTGGCGGTTCAAGCCATCGAGTTGCGCGACATGGGCCTTGAGTTGCGGATGCTCGGCATTTGCCGTGCAGAACTTGTGCACAAGCCTGGTGAACCCCAGCAGCAACTGTCCTTGGCTACCCAGCACTTTGCGACCCAACAGGTCCAGGGCCTGAATTCCGTTGGTGCCCTCGTAGATCGGTGCAATACGACAATCACGCACCAACTGCTCCATGCCCCATTCACGAATGAAGCCATGGCCGCCAAAAACCTGCATCCCGTGGTTGGTCACTTCCAGGCCGGTCTCGGTCATGAAGGCCTTGCAGATCGGCGTCAGGAACGCCAGGAGGTCTTCGGCCTCCTGACGCTGCCGGTCATCGCGACTCAAATGAGCCACATCCAGCAACTGGGCGGTGAAATAAGCCAGGGCCCGATTGCCCTCATTGAACGCCTTCATGGTCAGCAGCATGCGCCGCACATCGGGGTGGACAATGATCGGATCGGCCACCTTGCCTGGAGCCTTGGGACCGCTCAGGGAGCGCATCTGCAAGCGATCATTGGCGTATTTGATCGCTCCCTGGAAGCTCGTTTCACCCAGACATAGTCCCTGCATCCCAGTACCAAGACGTGCATGGTTCATCATGGTGAACATGCAGTTCAGGCCTTTGTTGGCCTCGCCGATCAGGAATCCCTTGGCACCATCAAAGTTCAACACGCAGGTGGCCGAAGCCTTGATCCCCATCTTGTGCTCAATGGAGCCGCAGCTCACGCCATTGCGCTCAGCGGCCTCACCCGCCGCGTCCGGCAAGAACTTGGGTACGATGAACAGCGAAATCCCCTTGGTTCCGGGCGGGGCATCCGGCAGCTTCGCCAGCACCAGGTGAATGATGTTCTCACTCATGTCGTGCTCGCCGGCGGAGATGAAAATCTTGCTCCCTGACAACGCATAACTACCATCGGCCTGGGGCACCGCGCGTGTCTTGATGATGCCCAGATCGGTGCCGCAATGGGCTTCGGTCAGGCACATGGTGCCGGTCCACTGCCCGGCGGTGAGCTTGCTCAGGTACAGCTGCTTCTGGTCCTCGGTGCCATGAGCATGAATCGCCGACATAGCGCCGTGGGTCAGCCCTGGATACATGCCCCAGGAGGTATTGCTGGAACCTACCATCTCGCTGATCACCAACCCCAGCGAGTGGGGCAGCCCTTGGCCGCCATAAGCGGGATCAGCCGCCAGTCCGTGCCATCCACCCTCCACATACTGAGCGAAGGCCTGTTTGAATCCCTTGGGAGTGGTCACCACGCCGTTGTCGAAATGGCAGCCTTCCTCATCACCGGAGCGGTTCAGCGGGGCCAGGACGTTCTCACAGAACCTGGCACCCTCTTCAAGGATCGCGCTGACCATGTCCGGGCTGGCGTCAGTGGCCCCCAGCGCCGCGTAACCGGCATGAAAGTCGAAGACGTGATCGATCAGAAAACGCATGTCGCGCAAGGGCGCTTGATACTCGGGCATGGTGATTTCTCCGGTAGCAGATCGCCCCAACCTACTGCCGCCGCCCTCAGCCTGCCAATGACTGTCCAGTCGCTGAATGCGCCATCATCACTCAACCCGCAGCGGTATCCATGCGTACCGCACCACGGCGATTCTGCCCGAACGCCATGACACAGTTACGCCCGGCGCCCTTGGCGCTGTAGAGCGCCTGGTCGGCGGACTTGAGCACTTCCTCGGGGGTCCGATGCTCCATCAGCCGCTCGGCGACACCGATACTGATGGTCACCGAAACACTGGAAGCCGCAGCAGCGCCACGCCGCTGACGACCTTGCTGATCGTCCTGGGGACGGCTGTCGGAATTGCGCAACTGAATGTTGTAGTTGGCAATGACCTCGCGAATCATCTCCAGATGCGGCATGCACTCATCCAGGGTCTTGCCGGCAAACACCACAGCGAACTCTTCCCCGCCGTAACGATAGGCGCGCCCGCCACCGGTGACTTTCGACAGCTTGCTGGCCACCAAGCGCAACACCTGGTCACCCACATCATGACCATGGGTATCGTTGAATTTCTTGAAGTGATCGACGTCGCTCATGGCCAACACATAGCTGCGCCCCAAGCGCTGCATGCGCTCATTCAAGGCCCGGCGTCCCGGCAAGCCGGTCAGCTCATCACGGAAGGCCATCTGGTAAGCCTCATGTGCCACCGCAGCAGCAATCATCAGCATTACCTGGCTGCACATGATGTTCAGGGTGAATGGCAGGATGAAGGTCTTGGGCAACATCCAGAACAGCCCCAACAGCCCCACGAGCTGCGCCGCATGCAGTGGCCGTGGATTGCGCCAGTACTGGATCGCCAGCAGCAGGAAGGAGGCGAAGAATACCGGGTACGACAACTGGATCAAACTCATCCAACTGCCGTGCAGCGCCGGCCAGCGGATCTCCGCCAGCCAGTTCAGCAGCGCCTGTGGGTAACTCTGCTCAAGGCCCAGGGCGACACTGCCAAATGCCAGCAACACGGCAAAGCGCGCCACCATGTCCTGAAACAGGTGCGTGCGCTCCTGCCAGGCGGCGAACAGGCCAAACAGCAAAGGCAGTAACAGGCAGCAAAGGTGGAACACCACCGCCGCATCTTCACGGACCGAGCCGTGATCCCGGTAGTAATCGGTCTGGGTATCCAACAGAAAGTAGGCGATGTACACCGTAACCATCAGGAACAACTCACGCTGACGCCGATACACCGCGCAATACGCACCACCGAGCAACAGCACCAGAGTCGGTAGCACGTTGAACAGTGAAGTGAAGAAGACGTTGAGGTCCTTGACGTAGGCGGCCGCCAGCCCCGCAAGCAAAAGCACTAAAGACGGTAGAAAATGACTGAAACGTACAGCGGAAGAACGCGGCAAGGGTAAAACTCCGACCCGGCTGATCAATAGGTGGCATTGTGCCTTCATTTATTGAAGTTAAGCACATGCGACGTGACAGACATCACATTGCCATCTCTTTAACGGCAGGAAATCGCTTCTGCTTAGCGATTTAGTCGGGAATTTTCATGAAGATTCTGCAGGCATAAAAAAGCCGCTCAACCCAAGGGGCGAGCGGCTTTTTCGAAGCGTTCAGTCAGGCTCAGTAAGCCAGGCCGAAGTCCTCTTCCTTCATGTCCATCAGGTTATTGGCACCCGAGAGCATGGTCGCAACATGAGTGCGGGTACGCGGCAGAATGCGCTGGAAGTAGAAGCGCGCAGTCTGCAGCTTGGCGGTGTAGAACGCCTCTTCAGTGGTACCGGCTGCCAGCTTTTCAGCCGCCAGACGCGCCATCTCGGCCCAGAAGTAAGCCAGGCAGGCATAACCGGAATACATCAGGTAGTCCACCGAAGCCGCGCCCACTTCCTCACGGTCTTTCATCGCGGCCATGCCCACTTTCATGGTCAGCTCGCCCCACTCTTTGTTCAGTGCTGCCAGCGGTGCAACGAATTCCTTCACCGCTTCGTTGCCTTCGTTGTTCTGGCAGAACTTGTGGACGATCTTGGTGAAACCCTTGAGGGCCTCGCCTTGAGTCATCAGCACTTTACGGCCCAGCAGGTCCAGTGCCTGGATGCCGGTGGTGCCTTCGTACAACATCGAGATACGGCTGTCGCGAACGTTCTGCTCCATGCCCCACTCGGCGATGAAACCGTGGCCACCATAGATCTGCACACCGTGGTTGGCGGATTCGAAACCGACTTCGGTCATGAACGCTTTGGCGATCGGAGTCATGAAAGCCAGCAGTGCGTCAGCTTTCTTCTTCTCTTCCTCGTCCGTGCCGTACTTGACGATGTCCACCTGCTTGGCGGTGAAGTAGACCATTGCCCGGTTGCCTTCGGCGAAGGCTTTCATGGTCAGCAGCATGCGTCGCACATCAGGGTGCACGATGATCGGGTCAGCGGCCTTGTCCGGCGCTTTCGGGCCAGTCAAGGAGCGCATTTGCAGACGATCGCGAGCGTATTTCAGGCCGCCCTGAAAGCCGATCTCGGCGTGGGCCAGACCTTGCAGAGCAGTCCCCAGACGCGCGGTGTTCATAAAGGTGAACATGCAGTTCAGACCTTTGTTCGCCGGGCCGATGAGGAAACCGGTAGCCGCGTCGAAGTTCATCACGCAGGTGGCGTTACCGTGGATACCCATCTTGTGTTCCAGGGAACCACAGCTCACGGCGTTGCGCTGGCCGACGCTGCCATCAGCGTTAGGCAGGAACTTGGGTACGATGAACAGCGAAATGCCCTTGGTGCCAGCTGGCGCATCGGGCAGGCGAGCCAGAACGATGTGGACGATGTTGTCGGCCATATCGTGCTCACCAGCGGAGATGAAGATCTTGGTGCCGGTAACTTTGTAGGAACCATCAGCCTGAGGTTCGGCCTTGGTGCGCAGCATGCCCAGGTCGGTGCCACAGTGCGGCTCGGTCAGGCACATGGTGCCGGTCCATTCGCCGGACACCAGCTTGGTCAAGTAGGCCTCTTGCTGCTCGGGAGTGCCGTGCTCGGAAATGGTGTTCATCGCGCCATGGGACAGGCCTGGGTACATGCCCCACGACCAGTTGGCCTCGCCGACCATTTCGCTGACCGCCAGGCCCAGGGATTCAGGCAGGCCCTGACCACCGTGCTCAACGTCGTGAGCCAGGCTTGGCCAGCCGCCTTCGACGAATTGCTTGTAGGCTTCTTTGAAACCAGTCGGAGTCTTAACGCCGGATTCACTCCAGGTGCAACCTTCCAGATCGCCCACACGGTTCAGCGGAGCCAACACCTGCTCACAAAACTTGGCACCTTCCTCGAGAATGGCGTCAACCATGTCCGGAGTGGCGTCCTGGCAAGCCGGGAGGCTCTGATAGTGCGCCTCATAGCCGAGCAGCTCGTCACGAACGAAGCGAATATCACGCAAGGGGGCCTTGTAGTCAGGCATAGCGATAAACCTCTGCTGATGTAACCGGGAATGAACAACCGCGTTGAATTTTTATAGCGGTCAAACAGTTGTTTGAAACATACGTTTACGCCTAAATCTTGTCAAGCGTCGCGCCAATGCCTTTCGTCACCGGCACAAAATCAACGCCCAGGCGAACACCCACAGCACCGGCCGTGAAATTCTAGGAGCCGGCTTGCCGGCGATCAGCTAGGGAGAGGAATAAAGGGTATTTAAGAAAGCAAAGGCATGAGAAAAAACCCGCCTTCCATGGGAAGCGGGCTTTGGCAGAGGAGCATCAAGCGTAGGTATCGATCAGCGTACCGAGGACTTCATCAGAGGCCTTGGCGACCTTCACACCCAGTTCCACCTGGACCTTGCCCATGGACATCTCGACCATGCTGCTGGCCAGATCCGACTCCTGGCTGCGGTCCACGCCACGCAGGCGATTGACCTGATTGACCGACGCCTGGCTGTCGGCAGAGCGCTCAACGGCGCTGCTGGCGATCTGGCTGGAACCTTGATCGACACGATTCTGCCCAGTCTGAATCGCGTTCAGTCCGGCGTAGAAAGCGCTGTTCCCGGAAATGTCCATAGGAGAACTCGACCTTGAAAATGAGTGACAGGCGTTATTGAAGCAGACCCGTCAAGAAAACACCCGTCAAAAACACTAATGGCAATATGCCTTGCCATAGACAAAATCTAGTCCAGCAGATCCAGTTGCAGGTGCTCGGCCACCGCTTCGGCACTGGCCGGCCGGAGTCTCGGAACGCGCCCCAGGCAAGGTGCCGGCAGGCGTTCGGCCAGGGTTGCCAGGTTCTCTTCCAGACGAGAGGTCTTCGGATCAATGATATTGGCCACCCATCCAGCCAGTTGCAGACCATCCTGAGCAATAGCCTCGGCGGTGAGCAATGCATGGTTGATACAGCCCAGGCGCACGCCCACCACGAGGATCACCGGCAATCCCAAAGCCATCGCCAGGTCCGACAGATTGTCTTGATCCGCCAGGGGCACTCGCCAGCCGCCCGCGCCTTCGATCAAGGTGAAGTCCGCACCCTTGGCCAAAATGTGGCGCATGGGCGTCAACAACGACTGCACCGTCAACGCCACCCCGGCTTCCCGCGCCGCCAGGTGGGGAGCGATGGCCGGCTCGAAGGCGATCGGATTGACCTCTTCATAGCTCAATGGCAACGACGACTGTTCCAACAGCGCCAGAGCATCGGCGTTGCGCAGGCCCTTGGCGCTCAACTCACACCCGGAAGCCACAGGCTTGCCTGCCGCGGTGCTCAGCCCGGCCAGCCGAGCTGCATGCAACAAGCCCGCGGCAATGGTGGTTTTACCCACATCGGTGTCGGTGCCGGTAATGAAATAGGCAGCACTCATAGCGGTTTCTCCAACACGGCATACACCACCTGATAGGTCGCCGGCAGTCCCTGGGACTGACGAAAACCCTCGTAAGCCTCGATCAACCCGGCGATACGCGCCCGTCCGGTGAGGCCACCGGGGCGACCGGGATTCAGATTGTGTGCACCCAAGGCTTTCAATTCATGGGTCAGACTACGCACATCCGGGTAATGCAGGACATGGGGAACGCTTTCCAGACTACGTACCTGCAATCCACTGGCATCGCACAAGTGCCTATAGCGTGCGAACTCACGAAAGCGATTGACGTGGACCTGGCCATCGACCTGCCCCCAGCTCTCACGCAGCTCCTGCAAGGTGCCGACACACAGACTGGCGAACGCCAGCACGCCTCCCGGTTTCAGCACCCGCCGGGCTTCACTGAGCACCGCTGCAAAATCCGCGCACCATTGCACCGCCAGGCTGGAGAAAATCAGCTCGCAGCTGCTGCTCTGCAACGGCAGGTGCTCGGCATCTCCGGCGAAGAAGTGCTCGGCGCCACCCAGAGGCCGCGCGTGCTTGAGCATGCCCTCGGCAATATCCAGGGCCAGCCCCTGACTGCCGGCGAAGCGCTCTGCCAACACCCGGCTGAAATGCCCTGTACCACAACCCAGGTCCAGCCAGCGCGCAGGCGTCCAGCCTTCCGGCAAACGGCTCAGCAATTGCTGGCCGACCGTACGCTGCAACTCGGCAACGCTGTCGTAACTGGCTGCGGCCCGGGAAAACGAAGCCGCCACCTGACGCTTGTCAGGCAGGCCTGCGGGTAAGACAGGAACAGACAAATCAGTCATCACCGGACTCATGCAAGAAAGCCTGGATCGCCCCCGCCACTCCGTGGGGGTCCTCCAGAAGAAAACCGTGACTGGCCTGTTCAATCAGGCCAACTTCTACATCCGGCAACAACGCCAGCAGCTCACTGGCGGCCTCGGCGGGCACCAGGCCATCGAGCCCGGCGAACAGGTGCAACTGCGGCCCGCGAAAGCTCTGCAAGGCGGCGCGAGTATCCAGCTGCGCCAGCAACTCCAGGCCCGCCATCAGCACCGGCCCCGGGGTCGTTGGCGCGCCCCCCAGCAGCAACCGCGACAGGCCTCGTGGGTCGCCTGCACCTTGGGCACAAAGCAAGGAAAAACGCTTGAGGGTCGTTCGCGGATCAGCGGCGCAGCCGGCCAGAAAACCGTCAAAGGTTTCCGCCGCCATGGCACTGGACCACTGCTCGTGGGCAACAAAACAGGGATTGCTGGCCAGAGTCAGCAAGCCGCAGCAACGCTCGCCACGTCGTGCTGCCAACTCCGAAGCCAGCATGCCCCCCAGGGACCAGCCCCCCAGCCAGGCATTGTCCGGCAGTGCATCATCGAGTTCGTCCAGCCACTCCTGCAGATCACTGGAAGTCAGCTCTGGCAGTGGCTCGATTGCTACCCGCAAATGTTCATCCAGCCCCTGCAACGCCGCCGCCAAGGGCTCCAGGGGTGACACCCCCAACCCCCAGCCAGGCAACAGAATCAGTCGATCACGCATGGTTCGGCCCCGTTTGCAGTTCGCTGAAACAATCCGCCAACGCGCTTAACAATAGCTGGAGCTGAGCCTCGCTGTGGGCTGCGGACAAGGTCACCCGCAGCCGCGCACTGCCGGCCGGCACAGTCGGCGGACGAATAGCAGTGACCATCATTCCCCGCGAACGGAGCATCCGTGACAACTCCACGGCCCGGGCACTGTCACCCACCATGATCGGCTGGATCGGCGTAAAGCTGTCCATCAGCTCCAGGCCGATCTGCTCGGCGCCCTGACGGAACTGACGGATCAAGTTGGCCAGGTGCTCGCGCCGCCAGTGTTCGCTGCGCAGCAACTCCAGGCTTTTCAGAGTGGCGCAGGCCAGGGCCGGTGGCTGACTGGTGGTGTAGATATAAGGTCGGGCGAACTGGATCAGGCTTTCGATCAGATCTTCGCTGCCGGCGACAAAGGCGCCGGCGGTACCAAAGGCCTTGCCCAGGGTACCCACCAACACCGGTACGTCATCCAGCCCCAGCCCGAAATGCTCCACCAGCCCGGCACCCTTGGCCCCCAGTGGCCCGAAGCCATGGGCATCATCGACCATCAACCAAGCCCCCCTGGCTCTGGTTTCCCGGGCCAGGGCGGGCAGGTCGGCAACATCGCCGTCCATGCTGAACACCCCGTCGGTGACCACCAGGGTATTGCCGGTGGCCTTCTCCAGACGCTTGGCCAGGCTCGACGCATCGTTGTGCAGATAACGATTGAAACGCGCACCGGAAAGCAGACCGGCATCCAGCAGGGAGGCGTGGTTGAGACGATCCTCCAGCACCGTATCGCCCTGCCCGACCAGGGCCGTGACCGCGCCCAGGTTGGCCATGTAGCCGGTGGTAAACAGCAACGCCCGCGGTCGGCCAGTGAGTTCGGCCAAAGCCTCTTCCAGGGCGTGATGGGGCGCGCTGTGGCCGATCACCAGATGGGAAGCGCCACCGCCCACGCCCCAGCGGTTAGCACCGGCGCGCCAGGCTTCGATCACCTGCGGGTGATTGGCCAGGCCCAGGTAGTCGTTGTTGCAGAAGGCCAGCAGCGGCTGGCCATCGACCACCACTTCCGGCCCCTGGGGGCTCTCAAGCAGCGGACGTTGGCGATAGAGGTGTTCAGCACGGCGGGCAGCAAGGCGCGCGGCGAGATCGAAAGACATGCAGGCCTCGATGTTGGCTTACAGACACATTACCTGTAGGAGCTGGCTTGCCAGCGAAGCAGGCGACGCGAAATCCCCGGAGTCCGCGGGATTTGCGGGATTCGCCGGCAAGCCGGCTCCTGCAACGGAAGGTCAGACGGCGGCGTTGTAGAACTGCTCGCTGCTCTTCTGCTCGACCAGGGCCTGCTCGATGGCTGCCTGGTGCACCTCGTCGGCATGCTCTTCCCGGGCTTCAGGCTGGATACCCAGGCGGGCGAACAACTGCATGTCCTTGTCGGCCTGGGGGTTGGCGGTGGTCAGCAGCTTGTCGCCGTAGAAAATCGAATTGGCACCGGCGAAGAAGGCCAGGGCCTGCATCTGCTCGTTCATCGCCTCACGGCCGGCGGACAGACGCACATGGGATTGCGGCATGAGGATGCGGGCCACGGCGAGCATGCGGATAAAGTCGAACGGGTCCACTTCCTCGGCGTTTTCCAGGGGCGTGCCGGCAACCTTCACCAGCATGTTGATCGGCACCGATTCCGGATGCTCCGGCAAGTTGGCCAGCTGGATCAGCAAGCCGGCGCGGTCATCCAGGGATTCGCCCATGCCGAGAATGCCGCCAGAGCAGATCTTCATCCCCGCATCACGCACATAGGCCAGGGTCTGCAAGCGCTCGCCGTAGGTGCGGGTGGTGATGATGTTGCCGTAGAACTCCGGCGAGGTATCGAGGTTGTGGTTGTAGTAGTCCAGGCCGGCACTGGCCAAGGCTTCGGTCTGGTCCTGATCGAGACGCCCCAGGGTCATGCAGGTCTCCAGGCCCATGGCTTTCACGCCTTTGACCATCTCCAGCACGTAGGGCATGTCCTTGGCGGAAGGGTGCTTCCAGGCCGCACCCATGCAGAAACGCGTGGAACCGATGGCCTTGGCCCGAGCGGCCTCCTCCAGGACTTTCTGCACCTCAAGGAGCTTTTCCTTTTCCAGGCCGGTGTTGTAGTGACCGGACTGTGGACAATATTTGCAATCTTCCGGGCAAGCGCCGGTCTTGATCGACAGCAGCGTGGAAACTTGGACCCGATTGGCGTCGAAATGCGCGCGGTGCACCGTCTGCGCCTGGAACAACAAGTCATTGAACGGTTGGACGAACAGGGCTTTGACCTCAGCCAATGTCCAATCATGACGCAGGGTGGCGGTGGTGCTGGCGCTCATGGGCGATTCCTTGATTATGCTTGGCAAGCGGCGCTGGAAAGGCAAAGTCCACAGCCGCGACACGGATGTTCGGCATATTTAAGGAAGAGCCATGCACTGTCAACCCACATACAAGGGACAGGTTTACATCTGGTTAAAAAACAAACAGTCCTGTTTGCTTTGCGACGAGCCCAGCGATTCGGCCCTGGCCCTCTGCACTCCTTGCCTGGACGAACTGCCCTGGCTTAATGCCCAGTGCTCGGTCTGCGCCCTGCCATTGCCCGCCACCGACCTGACTTGTGGCCAGTGCTTGCAGCAACCTCCTGCGTTTCACCAGGTCGTCGCCCCCTGGCACTACGACTTCCCCGTCGACAGCCTGATCAGCCGTTTCAAACACCATGCAAAATGGCCTTTTGGCCGACTAATGGCCGAGCTTCTCTGCCAACTCCTCCATTTTCGCTTCGACGAAGGCCTGCCACGACCGGACTGCCTGCTACCGGTGCCGTTGTCTCGCCAGCGCCTGCGTCAGCGAGGCTTCAACCAGGCCGGCATGCTGGCCCGCTGGCTCGGGGAACAACTGCAAATGACGGTGGAACCTCATCTGCTCCTGCGCCCCCAGGACACCCCCGCACAGCAGGGTCTGGATGCCAGGGCCCGGCACCGCAACCTGCGCCAGGCTTTCGCCCTGGCCGGCGATGCCTCGGTTGCCGGACGGCACCTGGCCCTGGTGGACGATGTCCTGACCACCGGTGCCACGGCCCAAGCCCTGGCCCGCCTGCTGATCAACGCCGGCGCTCGCCAGGTCGACGTCTATTGCCTGGCCCGAACTGCAAGGCCAGATACACCCGACTGACTTGACTCTCGACGCTCAAGCCGCACACTCCCTGTCCATCTTCAGTGCTCAAAGCGCCCCAGCCATGTCATTGCCCACTCTGTTGACCCAGCACATCGTCCGCCGCCCACAGCGCATCGCCTTGTTGCAGCACATTGCCGAACAGGGCTCCATCACCCGCGCGGCGAAAAGCGCCGGCCTGAGCTACAAGGCCGCCTGGGATGCCATCGATGAACTGAACAACCTGGCCCAGAGCCCACTGGTAGAGCGCAGCGTCGGCGGCAAAGGTGGCGGCGGTGCCAAGCTGTCCGCCGAGGGCGAACGAGTGCTGCGTCTCTACCAACGCCTGCAGGCGCTGCAGGCCCAGGTCCTGGAAGCCGCGGAAGACAGCAGCGACCTCGACCTGCTGGGGCGCCTGATGCTACGCACCAGTGCGCGCAACCAACTGCACGGCAAGGTTCGGGGCATCGAACGTCTAGGCTGCAACGACCTGATCAGCCTGGAGCTGCCCGAAGGGCTGCTCCTCAAGGCCCAGATCACCCACGACAGCACCCAGCGCCTGGAGTTGCTACCCGGCACCAACGTAGTGGCGCTGATCAAGGCCGGCTGGCTGGACGTGCACGCCGACGACGCCGAAGTAACAACTGGACACAATTGTCTGACAGGGACGATCGAGCAGATTATCGACGCCGAAGATGGCCCCTGCGAGGTCAGAATCACTCTTCCCAACGGCCAGATCCTCTGCGCTTTGGCCGAGCCACAACGACTCAAGACTTTGGATTTGACGGAAAGCAAACCGGTCCAGGTGCAGTTCTCTCCGTCTCATGTCCTTATAGGCACCCCGCTCTAACCCGCGCCCAACGCTCTCTGCCTGCAACATTTCCGTCATCGGTGCTCATTAAGGTGGCTGCAAAAACCCGCAGGGAGCCTGATATGAGCCTGTTAGAAGAAGACCAAACCACCGATCTGGAACAAATCGTCGGCCTCAGCCGCCGGGGCTTCATCGGCGCCGGGGCCCTGTGCGGCGCAGCACTGTTTCTCGGTGGCGGCCTGCTGAGCCGCAGCGCCCTGGCCGCCGGTGTCAGCGCCGGTAACAGCCAACTGCTGGGTTTTGCCGGCATTGCCGCCGCCACCAGCGACAGCATTACCTTGCCGCCCGGCTACAAATCCTCGGTCCTGATCAGCTGGGGCCAGCCGTTGCAAAAGAACGGGCCGGCCTTCGATCCCAGTGGCAATGGCACCGCCCAGGCCCAGGAAGTCCAGTTCGGCGACAACAACGACGGCATGAGCCTATTTGCCTTCCCGGACGACAAGCATCGCGCACTGATGGCGATCAACAACGAATACACCAACTATCGCTACCTCTACCCCCATGGCGGCCTGCCGCAGTCCGCCGAGGACGTGCGCAAGGCCCAGGCCAGCGAAGGCGTGTCGGTGATCGAGGTGCAACGCAAGAACGGCCAATGGCAGTTCGTCCAGGGCTCGCGCTATAACCGGCGCATTCATGGCAACACACCGATCCGCCTGGGTGGCCCTGCCGCTGGTCATGAGTTGCTGAGAACCGCTGCCGACCCCAAGGGCAAGAAAGTCCTCGGCACCTTCCAGAACTGCGCCAACGGCAAGACGCCCTGGGGCACCTACCTGACCTGCGAAGAGAACTTCACCGACTGCTTCGGCAGCAGCAACAGCGAGCAGAAGTTCGACACCGCACAGAAACGCTACGGTGCCGTGGTCGCCAGCAAGGAGATCAACTGGCACCCCCACGATCCACGCTTCGACCTTGCGAAGAACCCCAACGAGCTCAATCGTCACGGCTGGGTGGTGGAAATCGACCCCTTCGACCCGCAATCGACGCCCGTCAAACGCACCGCTCTCGGCCGTTTCAAACATGAAAACGCCGCACTGGCCGAAACCCGCGATGGCCGTGCCGTGGTCTACATGGGCGACGACGAGCGTGGCGAGTTCATCTACAAATTCATCAGCCGCGACAAGATCAACCACCGCAACCCCAAGGCCAACCGCGACCTGCTGGATCACGGCAGCCTGTATGTGGCGCGCTTCGACGCCGGTGACAACAACCCGGATCGTCCCAAGGGCCAGGGCCAGTGGGTCGAGCTGAGCCACGGCAAGAACGGCATCGACGCCAGCAGTGGCTTCGCCGATCAGGCCCAGGTACTGATCCAGGCTCGACTGGCCGCCAGCGTGGTCCAGGCCACGCGCATGGACCGTCCGGAATGGATCGTGGTCAGCCCCAAGGACGGCCAGGTCTATTGCACCCTGACCAACAACTCCAAGCGCGGTGAAGACGGCCAGCCCGTGGGCGGCCCCAACCCGCGGGAGAAGAACGTCTACGGGCAGATCCTGCGCTGGCGCACCGGCGGCGAGGATCATGGTGCAATGAGTTTTTCCTGGGACCTGTTCGTGGTCGCCGGCAACCCCGGCGTGCATGCCGGCCAACCCAAGGGCGGCTCGTCCAACATCACCCCGCAGAACATGTTCAACAGCCCCGACGGCCTGGGTTTCGACAAGGCCGGGCGCCTGTGGATCCTCACTGATGGTGACTACAGCAACAGCGGGGATTTCGCCGGCATGGGCAACAACCAGATGCTCTGTGCCGACCCCGACAGCGGTGAGATCCGGCGCTTCATGGTCGGACCGATAGGCTGCGAAGTTACCGGGATCGCCTTCGCTCCGGACCAGAAGACCCTGTTCGTGGGCATTCAGCACCCGGGAGAAAACGGCGGCTCGAGCTTCCCCGAACACCTGCCCAACGGTAAACCGCGCTCCTCGGTAATGGCCATCAGCCGTGAAGACGGCGGTATCATCGGCGCCTGACGCCCGCCTCGCCAACCCAGCTCCTGCAGCCCATCAGCAGGAGCTGGCTGACCAGCGCAAGGGCTAGCCACCCCTTCATAATCTCCGGCAAACCCTCCCCCCGTTGGCCCCCCGTCTGCGTTACCATTCCCGGTCGGACGCGGCAGCCTGCTGCGCGCAGGAGTAAGCATGTCGCACCCGTTTGAAACACTGACCCCCGACCTGGTTCTCGACGCCGTTGAAAGCATCGGTTTTCTCAGCGACGCTCGAATATTGGCGCTCAACAGCTACGAAAATCGCGTCTATCAAGTGGGCATCGACGAAGGCGAACCGCTGATCGCCAAGTTCTACCGGCCACAGCGCTGGACCAACGACGCGATTCTCGAAGAACACCGTTTCACCTTCGAACTCGCCGAATGCGAGGTACCCGTGGTGGCGCCGATCATCCACGACGGTGCCAGCCTGTTTGAACATGCCGGCTTTCGCTTCGCATTGTTTCCCCGTCGCGGTGGCCGTGCTCCGGAACCGGGTAACCTGGACCAGTTGTATCGCCTCGGACAGTTACTCGGCCGCCTGCATGCCGTGGGAGCCACCCGCCCTTTCGAACACCGCGAAGCCCTGGGCGTGAAGAACTTCGGCCACGACTCCCTGGCGACCCTGCTGCAAGGCAACTTCATTCCCAAGAGCCTGCTACCGGCCTACGAGTCAGTCGCCCGGGACCTGCTCAAGCGTGTGGAAGAGGTGTACCAGGCCACGCCGCATCAGAACATCCGCATGCACGGTGATTGCCACCCCGGCAACATGATGTGCCGCGACGAGATGTTCCATATCGTCGACCTCGACGACTGCCGCATGGGCCCGGCGGTGCAGGACCTGTGGATGATGCTGGCCGGCGACCGCCAGGAATGCCTCAGCCAGCTGTCCGAACTGATGGACGGCTACAGCGAGTTCCACGATTTCGACCCACGGGAACTGGCGCTGATCGAACCGCTGCGGGCCTTGCGCCTGATGCACTACAGCGCCTGGCTGGCACGGCGCTGGGATGATCCGGCATTCCCCCATAGCTTCCCCTGGTTTGGCAGCGAACGTTACTGGGGCGATCAGGTGCTGGCCTTGCGCGAACAGCTGGCGGCCCTCAATGAAGAGCCCCTGAAGCTGTTCTGAACCCTTTGCAAGAGCGCCAGGGCGGCGCTCCGCTGTCGGCGATTGACCTGCCACGCGATGCGTCAGAATGCGTTCGCTGGCAAACCGGCGCCTACACGCTGCGGCGGTGCAAAAGTCAGGACAGGCCTAGACCATTGTCCTTACAATCGCGTCTTTGTTAGCTGCCTAAGCAAGGACTCTGCATGCAAGCCGCCAACCCGCGTCGCGGTTACATTCTGGGCCTGACCGCCTACATCATCTGGGGCCTGTTTCCGCTCTACTTCAAAGCTATCGCCAGCGTGCCCGCCGTGGAAATCATCGTCCATCGGGTGCTCTGGTCGGCGCTGTTCGGCGCCCTTTTGCTGATGGTCTGGAAACACCCAGGCTGGTGGCGCGAGCTGCGGGACAATCCCAAGCGCCTGGCCATCCTGACCCTGAGTGGCAGCTTGATTGCCGCCAACTGGCTGACCTACGTCTGGTCGGTGAACAACGGACGCATGCTTGAGGCCAGCCTCGGCTACTACATCAACCCACTGGTCAATGTGCTGCTGGGCATGCTGATTCTCGGCGAGCGCCTGCGGCGGCTGCAGTGGCTGGCGGTGATCCTGGCGGCAGTGGGCGTGGCCCAGCAAGTCTGGCAAGTCGGCAGCCTGCCCTGGGTCTCGCTGATGCTGGCGCTGAGCTTCGGCTTCTATGGCCTGATCCGCAAACAGGCCCCGGTCAAGGCGTTGCCGGGATTGGTAGTGGAAACCTGGATGCTGGTGCCCATTGCCCTGGCCTGGCTGCTGCTGCACCCGGATGCCAGCAGCGCCCATGCCGCGTTCTGGACCACCTCCGAAGCCTGGTGGCTAGTGGCCGCGGGGCCGATCACGCTGATCCCCCTGGTGTGCTTCAACGCCGCCGCCCGGGACCTGCCCTACACCACCCTGGGCTTCCTCCAGTACCTGGCGCCGACCCTGGTGTTACTCCAGGCCGTGCTGTTGTTTGGCGAGCACCTGTCCTCCAGCACACTGCTGGCCTTCATGTTCATCTGGGGCGGTCTTGCGGTGTACAGCGTCGATGCCTGGCTCAGCCTGCGGCGCCGTCGCTGATCAATAAACATACAAATCCCTGCAGGCCATATGCGCCGTGGCCTGCAACGGTTCTTCCCAAGGTTATCCACAAGCTGATCCCCGTCGTTTGTGCACAAGCCCTTGAAACTGCTGATTTTTTGATCACGCAGTGCAAAGCCACGGCGGGGTTGGGCCAGCGGCGAGTCTCTACAGGTTATCCACAGGTGCATGCACGGTTTACTGGGATAACCCGCAGAGTGGATTTCAGGCCTCGCTGCGCAGCACCAACTCCACCATCAAATCGTCCGCCAGGGTTTCCAGGCGCGACTGCAGCACTTCCAGGGACAAGGTCAAAGGCACCGCCAGAATCGCCTCGGCATGGAACAGCGGCTCACTGCTCATGGGGGCCGGCCGCACTTCAGTAACCAACCGTTCGAGGTTGACGCCCTGCTCCGCCAACAAACGGGTGATGTCTCGGACAATTCCCGGACGGTCATTGCCCACCAGTTCCATGGCGATGGGTTTCCAGGTACAGGACTGCTCGATGCCACTTTCCGCGATCAACACCCGAATGCCTTGGGCCGACAGGCCCTGCAAGGCATCTACCAGTTCATCGTAGGCCTCGGCCGGAACCCCGACCCGCAAGATCCCGGCGAACTGCCCCGCCATGCGCGACAGACGACTTTCCAGCCAGTTGCCGCCGTGCTCGGCAATGCATTGGGCAATGCGTTCGACCTGGCCGGCCTTGTCCGGGGCAAATACCGTGAGAACGAGATGATCCATGGCGCAGCCCTCTTTTTGTGGGTGAAAGATCAATTATAGGCAGCCTCACTCCCCGCGCCTTGCCCCAAACGAAACCAGCTCATAGCAACAGGTTGTAGGCCCTGGCTTGCCAGCGAAGGCCACACCGCGATCTCAATCCAAGGCCTGCTACCGCTATCTCCCGGCCAGCTTCGCCGGCAAGCCGATTCCTGCCATAGGTTGGATGAAGCAGCAGGCCGAAAGGGCAAAACACAAATCGTGTACAACTTTTTGTATTTATATGGAACAATCCACCGGCTTTTTGAGAACACCGCGTTCCCCAGCGTGACCGCACGGCTTTCTTGAGTCGCGGAACGACGTATTTAGTCTAATTTTCACAAGCGCAATTCATCATGTAGTATGCCGCAGCGCGCACTACATAACGTTGGAACGATGTCTGCCAAGGCTTGATCACAACCCCCGCGACCGCCCATCAGCAAGGCTCTGCCGTTGATTGGAAGGACCCAGCCGCCAGCAATGGCATGTACTGGCGAGCAGGGTTGTGCTTTAAATGGCCGCCGGCTTCATTGTTAATTTGAAGAGCTGAAAAGCGAAATAGCTGAGCAGAGTGAGGCAAGCAATGACTGAACACGTTCAAGTCGGTGGCCTGCAGGTCGCCAGAGTCCTGTTCGACTTCGTGAACAACGAAGCCATTCCCGGTACCGGCCTCACCGCCGACGCGTTCTGGGCCGGTGCCGACAAGGTTATCCATGACCTGGCGCCGAAGAACCAGGCCCTACTCGCCAAACGCGATGATTTCCAGGCGCGGATCGATGCCTGGCACCAGTCTCGTGCCGGCCAGGCGCATGACGCCGTGGCTTACAAAGCCTTCTTGCAAGACATCGGCTACCTGCTGCCAGAAGCGGCGGATTTCCAGGCCACGACGCAAAACGTCGATGAAGAAATCGCCCGCATGGCCGGCCCGCAGTTGGTGGTGCCGGTGATGAATGCGCGCTTTGCCCTCAACGCCTCGAACGCCCGCTGGGGCTCGCTGTACGACGCCCTGTACGGCACCGACGCGATCAGCGAAGCCGATGGCGCGGAAAAGGGCAAAGGCTACAACAAGGTCCGCGGCGACAAGGTCATCGCCTTCGCCCGCGCCTTCCTCGATGAATCCGTGCCGCTGACTGCCGGCTCCCACGTCGATTCCGTGAGCTACAAGATTGTCGGCGGCAAGCTGGTAGTGGGCCTCAAGGGCGGCAGCAACAGCGGCCTGCGCAACGACGCCCAGCTGATCGGCTATCAAGGCGAAGCTGCAGCACCTACCGCGATCCTGCTCAAGCACAACGGCCTGCACTTCGAAATTCAGATCGACGCCGCGAGCCCGGTCGGCCAGACCGACGCCGCCGGGGTCAAGGACCTGCTGATGGAAGCGGCCCTGACCACCATCATGGACTGCGAAGACTCGGTCGCCGCCGTCGACGCCGATGACAAGGTGGTGATCTACCGCAACTGGCTCGGCCTGATGAAAGGCGACCTGGCGGAAGAAGTGGCCAAGGGCGGCAAGTCCTTCACCCGCACCATGAACGCCGACCGCGAATACACCGGCGTCGACGGTTCGACGGTGAAGCTGCATGGCCGCTCGCTGCTGTTCGTGCGTAACGTCGGCCACCTGATGACCATCGACGCAATCCTCGACAAGCATGGCAACGAAGTGCCGGAAGGCATCCTCGACGGCCTGATCACCAGCCTCGCGGCAATCCATAACCTCAACGGCAGCAGCTCGCGCAAGAACAGCCGCACCGGCTCGGTCTACATCGTCAAGCCGAAGATGCACGGCCCTGAAGAAGCCGCGTTCACCAACGAACTGTTCGGTCGCATCGAAGAGGTGCTGAACCTGCCGCACAACACCCTGAAAGTCGGGATCATGGACGAGGAGCGCCGCACCACGGTCAACCTCAAGGCCTGCATCAAGGCGGCCAGCGAGCGCGTGGTGTTCATCAACACCGGCTTCCTCGACCGTACCGGCGACGAGATCCACACCTCCATGGAAGCCGGCGCCATGGTGCGCAAGGCCGATATGAAGGCCGAGAAATGGATCGGTGCCTACGAAAACTGGAACGTCGACATCGGCCTGTCCACCGGCCTGCAAGGTCGTGCGCAGATCGGCAAGGGCATGTGGGCCATGCCGGACCTGATGGCTGCCATGCTCGAACAGAAGATCGCCCACCCGCTGGCCGGTGCCAACACCGCCTGGGTGCCGTCGCCGACCGCTGCTGCGCTGCACGCGCTGCACTACCACAAGGTCGACGTGTTCGCCCGTCAGGCCGAACTGGCCAAGCGCACCCGGGCTTCGGTGGACGACATCCTGACCATCCCTCTGGCCAGCAATACCAACTGGTCGGCCGAGCAGATCAAGAACGAACTGGACAACAACGCCCAGGGCATTCTCGGTTACGTGGTGCGCTGGATCGACCAGGGCGTGGGCTGTTCGAAAGTGCCGGACATCAACGATGTCGGCCTGATGGAAGACCGTGCAACCCTGCGCATCTCCAGCCAGCACATCGCCAACTGGCTGCGTCACGGTGTGGTCACCCAGGAGCAGGTGCTGGAAAGCCTCAAGCGCATGGCTCCGGTGGTTGACCGGCAGAACGCCGGCGACGCGCTGTACCGTCCGCTGGCACCGAACTTCGACAGCAACATCGCCTTCCAGGCGGCGCTGGAGTTGGTGATCGAAGGCACCAAGCAGCCCAACGGCTACACCGAGCCGGTCCTGCACCGTCGCCGTCGCGAGTTCAAGGCCAAGAACGGCCTCTAAGAACCCGCTGCAAGCGCAATGAAAAAGCCCCGGTCCTGCGACCGGGGCTTTTTTATGGGCGCTGAACCGACGCCTACAGGACCACGCCCAGTTCGTGCTTGACCAAGGCCAGGAGCTTGCTGGTGTCGATGGGCTTGAGCAGAAAGTCCACCACGTTCAGGTGCATCGCAGCGATTGCATCACGCACATCGGCATCGCCGGAAATGATGATGATCGGCAGCTCCGCCCGCTCCGATTCACGCACCTGGCGGATCAGGTCCAGACCACTGCAGGGGGCCATGCGCAGATCGGTGATCAACAAGCCAATGGATTGGTTCGATTCGAGCAATTCAAGCGCCGCCTTGCCGCTGGCGGCCGTGAGGCAACGGATGCCGTCCAGACCAAGAATTTCCGCCAACAGTTCCCGTGCATCCTTGTCGTCATCGGCGATCAATACGCGCAGCGACGGCAGATCCGGCTCCAGCATGATCGCACTCAGCGCCTCGCGCTCGGCGTCACTCAAAATATCGTGGTCGGACATACATTTCTCTACATGAACAGATCAATCCCCTAGCACAGTGGTCAGACATCGCTAAGCAGGCCTTCAATGTGCACTTCGTCGGAAAATTTTCCAAGAGTCTTGATCAGAGCTTTTTCGCATTGATTACCGACGGCTCAAAGCCAAATGTCAGAGGTTGTACCCGCGCACGAGCCTGTTGCGGCGTAGCGCCCAAGGCACCCGGCGCGCAGCATGATCAACGCTCAGGCGGTCTGCGGGCTGAACCTAGACTTACGTCCAATGGGCACCCTCGGCACGGGGGCCGACCATGACCGTGATCCGACCACAACAAATCCAAAAAGACTGCGGTAATCGTTATGAGTAAAACGGACGCCTTCACCCAGGCCGGGAAGACCGCGGTGTTGCAGAACATTCAAGGGACGGTGCAGTTCCTACAGCGGTTCCCGCCCTTCAACCAGATGGAGAACACCCATCTGGCCTACCTCGTGGAACAATGCCAGCTGCGTTTCTATGGCCCCGGCGACAGCATCATCAAGCCCACCGACGGCCCGGTTGAGCACTTCTACATCGTCAAGCAAGGTCGTGTGGTCGGCGAACGTACCCACGCCGCCAAGGGCGGCACCGAAACCACCTTCGAAATCACCAGCGGCGAATGCTTCCCGCTGGCCGCACTGCTAGGCGAACGGGCGACACGCACCGAGCATCGTGCCGCCGAAGACACCTTCTGCCTGCAACTGAACAAGAGTGCCTTCATCAAGCTGTTCGCCCTGTCCGCGGAGTTTCGCGACTTCGCCCTGCGTGGGGTCAGCAGCCTGCTGGACCAGGTCAATCAACAGGTCAAGCAAAAGGCCGTGGAAACCCTCGGCACCCAATACTCGCTGAACACTCGCCTTGGCGATCTGGCCATGCGCCATCCGGTGGCCTGCAGCCCGCAGACGCCCCTGCGCGAAGCCGTGTCGCTGATGCACGAACAACAAGTGGGCAGCATCGTGGTGGTGGACGAACACAAAGCGCCCCTGGGCATCTTTACCTTGCGCGACCTGCGCCAGGTAGTGGCCGACGGCAGCCAGGACCTCAACCAGCCCATCGAACGGCACATGACCCAGACGCCGTTCTTCCTCAGCCCGGACCACAGCGCCTTCGATGCAGCCATCGCCATGACCGAGCGGCACATCGCCCACGTCTGCCTGGTGAAAGAGCAACGCCTGTGCGGCGTGGTCTCCGAGCGCGACCTGTTTTCCCTGCAACGGGTCGACCTGGTGCACTTGGCGCGGACCATCCGTAACGCGCCCCGGGTCGAACACCTGGTGGCGCTGCGGGGCGAGATCAGCCAGTTGGTGGAACGCATGCTGGCCCACGGCGCGTCGTCGACCCAGATCACCCACATCATCACCCTGCTCAACGATCACACGGTGTGCCGGGTGATCGAACTGACCCTGGCCGACAAGGGCGACCCGGGCGTGCCCTTCAGCTGGCTGTGTTTCGGCAGCGAAGGCCGGCGCGAACAGACCCTGCACACCGACCAGGACAACGGCATCCTGTTCGAGGCCCAGGACGCGGCCCACGCAGCGCAGATCCGCGGCCAGCTGCTGCCCATCGCCCAACAGATCAACCAGAGCCTGGCCCAGTGCGGCTTCACCCTGTGCAAGGGCAACATCATGGCCGGCAACCCCGAGCTGTGCCTGTCCCGTGCCGAGTGGGCCCGGCGCTTTGCCGCCTTCATCCGCGAGGCGACCCCGGAGAACCTGCTGGGTTCGAGCATCTATTTCGACCTGCGGGTGGTCTGGGGCGATGAACAGAGCGCCGAACAGCTGCGCCGGGGCATCCTCGACCAGGTGGCGGACAACCGTCTGTTCCAACGCATGATGGCGGAAAACGCCCTGCGCCAGCGCCCGCCCGTGGGGCGTTTTCGCGAGTTCGTGCTGGCCAGGAAGAATGGCGAAAAGGCCACCCTGGACCTCAAGGTCCAGGGCCTCACCCCCTTCGTCGACGGCGCCCGGCTGCTGGCCCTGGCCAACGGCATCGGCGCGATCAATACCCTGGAGCGCCTGCGCCAACTGGTGTCCAAACAAGTGATCGAGCCCCTGGACGGCGCCGCCTATGAAGAGGCCTATCACTTCATCCAGCAGACCCGCATGCAGCAGCACCAGCGCCAGACCCGCGAGAACCAGCCCTATTCCAACCGGGTCGACCCGGACAGCCTCAACCACCTGGACCGGCGCATCCTGCGCGAATCCCTGCGCCAGGCCCAGCGCCTGCAAAGCAGCCTGGCATTGCGGTACCAGCTATGAGCCTGTTTGCCTGGTTCCGCCCTGCGGTCAGCGTACTGAGCGCCGAGCAGCAACAGCGTCGCGATCGCCTGCCGGCCTTCACCGAACTCAATGAAAGCAGCCTGCGCGAGCAGCGCTGGGTGGTGGTGGACGTGGAAACCACCGGCCTCAACCTCAACCGCGACCAGGTGTTGTCCATCGGCGCGGTGGTGATCGAGGACGGCGCCATCGACTTCAGCCAACAGTTCGAGCGCACCCTGCAGCGCGAGGGACACAAACTCAGCCCCAGCGTACTGATCCATGGCCTGGGCCCCAGCGCCATCGCCGCGGGATGCGACCCAGTGGAGGCGCTGCTGGACTTCATGGAGTTTGTCGGCGACAGCCCGCTGCTGGCCTTTCATGCCCCGTTCGACCAGCACATGCTCGGCCGGGCGTTGAAGGACAGCCTGGGCTATCGCCTGCAACACAGCTTCCTCGATGTCGCTGACATGGCGCCTTTGCTGTGCCCTCAGGCACTGATTCGTGAAGCCGGGCTGGATGATTGGGTCCAGTGGTTCAAGCTGCAGGTGGTGGAGCGGCACAACGCGGCCGCCGATGCCATGGCCACCGCGGAGTTGGCGCTGATCCTGTTCAACCGCGCGCGCCAGCAGCAGATTCACAGCCCCTTGAACCTGCAGCAACGCCTCGGTCAATGGAAGCGCCGCCAGCAAGCGCCCTCGTTCTGATCCTCGATGAGGGAGCTTGCTCCCTCATTGCAACCGGTCGGCAGCCGACCAGCGTCAATTGCGCCACTGTTTCGCCTCTGCCACAATCGCGAATAATTCTCGTTAGTTTAAACTTCACGATTGGTGAGTCCCGTTGTCCTCAGTCCAAAGCCCTCACAATGAGCTGGTTGGTGCGTTGTATCGCGACCATCGCAGTTGGCTATTGGCCTGGCTGCGGCGCAACGTTGCCTGTGCACAACGGGCCGAGGACCTGAGCCAGGACACCTTCGTACGCCTGCTGGGCCGCGAAGAGTTCAAGGCCCCCCGGGAGCCGCGGGCCTTTCTGGTGGCCATCGCCAAGGGCCTGCTGTTCGACTATTTTCGCCGCGCCGCGCTGGAACAGGCCTACCTCACTGAGCTGATGCTGATCCCGGAAGACGAGCAACCGTCGCCGGAAGAACAGCAGATGATCCTCGAGGACCTCAAGGCCATCGACCGCCTGCTGGGCAAACTCTCGAGCAAGGCCCGGGCGGCCTTCCTCTATAACCGTCTCGATGGCTTGAGCCACGCCGAGATCGCCGAGCGCCTCGGGGTCTCGGTGCCCCGGGTGCGCCAGTACCTGGCCCAGGGCATCCGCCAGTGCTACATCGCCCTGTACGGGGAGCCGGCATGACCCCCATCAGTTCCAAACCGGTGTCCGCCCAGGTGCTGGATGCCGCCATTGCCTGGCAGTTGTCCCTAGACGGTGGCGCCAGTGCAGTAGAGCGCGAAGAGTTCGCCAAATGGCATGCCGCCCATGAAGAACACGCCCGCGCCTGGCGTCAGCTGGGCATGCTCGATCAGCGCTTCAGCGTGGCGTCGGGCCCGGCCCGCAGTGCCTTGCTGCAGTCCCGGGAAGGCCTGCGGCGGCGCATGCGCAGCTTCGGACGCGGCGTCGCCAGCGTGGTGCTGGTAGTCGGGCTGGCGTTGTTTGCTGGGCAGCGTTACCTGCCCGTGGACTACTGGCTGGCCGACCAGCGCACCGCCACCGGCGAGCAGCGCACCTTGCGTCTATCCGATGGCACCCTGATCAACCTCAATACCCACAGTGCCCTGGACGTGCACTTCGATGAGAAGCAACGACGGATCGTGCTCCAGGAAGGCGAGATCCTCATCCAGACCGGGCACAACGATAGCCGCCCATTCATCGTCGAAACCCGTGATGGGCGGATGCGCGCCCTGGGCACGCGGTTCCTGGTCAAGCGCGAAGCACAAGGCACCCGCCTGAGCGTGCTGCAATCTGCGGTGGCCGCACGCGCGCAAGCCGGCCAGGACGAGCAGGTGTTCAAGGAAGGCCAGCAAGTACTGATGCGCCGCGACGGCCTCGGTCCGCTGCAGGCCCTGAACCTGGGGGCCGATGCCTGGACCCGGGGCATGCTGGTGGTGGACAACGCCCGCCTCGCAGACCTGATCGACGAGTTGGGCCGCTATCGCCGCGGCCACCTCGGCGTCGCCCCGGAAGTGGCGGACCTGCGCATCACCGGCAGCTTCCCGCTACAGGACACCGACCTGGCACTGAATGCCCTGCTGCCAACCCTGCCAGTGAAGATCGAGCGGCACACCCCTTGGTGGGTAACCGTGGTGGCCAAGGCCGACGCCAAACCCTGAGGTCGGTGTCGCAGCCTTCGCCAGCAAGCTGGCTCCTACACCGGCCCGGTAGGAGCTGGCTTGCCAGCGAATCGCCCTCAATCAATCTAAATCTAAATTATTTTCAATCCGCCCTATCACTTTTCCAATCTCGTCCGGCACCTAGGCAATTGCGAAATATTTCCATTCAGGAGCCGCCGTATGTCCCGCCCGCTAGACACCCTGTTGCGCCCCAGCCTGCTGGCCGTTGCCATCGCCTTCAGCGCCCCCTTGGCCAGCCCGGCGCTGATGGCTGCCGAACAGGCCTCCAGCGTGCGCGCCTACAACCTGCCGGCCGCGCCCCTGGCCAGCACCCTGAACCAGATTGCCAGCCAAGCCGGCCTGGCCCTGAGCCTGCCCCCTTCCCTGGCGACCGGTAAAACCTCGGCTCCCGTCAAAGGCCAGTTCGACGCCCCGGGCGCCCTGCGTGAAGCACTGCGCGGCACCGGCCTGCAACTGGAGCACAGCAGCGCCGGCACCTACAGTCTGGTGGCGGCACCTGAAGGCGTAGTGGCCCTGCCGGAAACCAGTATCACCGGCCAGGGCAGCTATGAAACGGCCTGGGGACCGGTCGAGGGCTACATGGCCAAGCGCACTGCCGTCGGCACCAAGACCGATACCGAACTGCGTGAAGTGCCCCGCTCTATCTCGGTCGCGACCCGTGAGCAGATGAGCGACCGTGCGGTGCAGAACCTCGACGATGCCGTGCGCTACATGCCCGGCGTCACCGCCAGCAGCTACGGCAGCGACAGCCGCGCCGAATGGCTGAAGGTCCGGGGCTTCGAGCCCACCCAGTTCCTCGATGGCCTGCCCCTGCCAAAGGGCACCTACACCATGCCCAAGCTGGAAACCTGGGACCTGGAGCGGGTGGCCCTGCTCCGCGGCCCGGCGTCTTCGGTCTACGGCCAGACCCCACCCGGGGGCTTGCTGGACATGGTCAGCCGCCGTCCGGAAGACAGCAGCAGCCACGAAGTGCAACTGCAGATCGGCAGCTACCAGCGCAAGCAGATCAGCTTCGACAGCACCGGCCCCATCGATGACCAGGGGCGCTTCCTGTACCGCGTCAGCGGCGTGGTCCGCGACAGCAACACCGCCATCGAGCACAACCAGGACAAGCGTTACAACCTGGCTCCCAGCCTGACCTGGAACATCGACGAAGACACCAAGCTGACCTTCCTCAGCCAGTTCAACCGCGACGATACCGGCATCACCAGCCAGTTCCTGCCGTTGCAGGGCACCAAGCTGGCGAGCCCGGCGGGCGAGATCAAGTACCACAAGAACCTCGGCGATCCGAGCTGGGAATACTACGACAAGACCTACTACGCACTGGGTTATGCCTTCGAGCACCGCCTGGACGACGTCTGGCAGTTCCGCCAGAACCTGCGCTACACCAAGAGCGACCTGTCGTTCCAGGGCATCACCGCCGGCGGCAGCTACTGGCCCAACAAGCCCGACCAGGCGGTGAGTGCCGACGGCACCGTGCGCCGTGGCGCCAACATCGTCGACGAGGACATCAGCCAGTTCGCCGTGGACAACAACTTCCAGGCCGACTTCAACACCGGCGAGCTCAAGCACACCCTGTTGCTGGGCCTGGACTACCAGCGCGTCAACACCAACTACAAGTGGCTGTACGGTGAAGCGCCCACCAGCAACATCATCAACCCGATCTACGGCCAGGACTTCAGCAAGGTCGCCTACTTCGCGTACAACGACTACAACCAGAAACGCCAGGGCACCGGGCTCTACGTCCAGGACCAGATGGCCCTGGACAACTGGCGCCTGACCCTGGGCGGACGCCAGGACTGGCTGCACACCGACTCCAGGTTCTACAACATCGCCAACAAGCCCCAGGATCAGCGCAACGACCAGGCCTTCACCGGCAATGCGGCCCTCAGCTACGTCTTCGATTCAGGCTTCACCCCTTACATCTCCTACGCCGAGTCCTTCCAGGCCGAACCCGGCGGCAACGCCAAGGGCCAGGCCTTCGAACCCAGCACCGGCAAGCAGTACGAACTAGGCCTCAAGTACCAGCCTCCAGGCAGCGACATGCTGTTCACTGCCGCGGTATACGACCTGACCCGGCAAAACATCGTCCTCACCGACAGCCTGGGCGTCAGCCGGCCCCTGGGTGAAGCCAAGGTCCGCGGCTTCGAGCTGGAAGCAGTGGGCAACGTCAACGAGAACCTCAAGCTGACGGCCGCCTATACCTACGCCAACAGTAAGATGACCAAGGTCGGCGACCCTCAGGACAAGAACCGTCCGCTGCCTCTGACCCCGGAAAACCAGGCTTCGATCTGGGCCGACTACACCTGGCACAACGGGCTGCTGGACGGCTTCGGCGTAGGCTTCGGTGCCCGCTACATCGGCGAGACCAACAACGTCCCGGCAGGCAACCTGGCCTATGTCGCCCGCAAGTCCGACGGCGACACCGCGTCCTACACCGTCTATGACGCCGCGGTGCACTACGACCTCGGCCGCCTGGACAATTCGCTCAAGGGCGCCAGCGTGGCCCTCAACGCCAACAACGTGTTCGACAAGGAATACATGTCGACCTGCGACGGCACCTACTGCTACTACGGCGACCGCCGCAACGTCATGGCCAGCGTGAATTACAAATTCTAAGAAGGGAAAACCCTCACCTAAGGGCCGCCTGAACCGCGGCCCTTTTGCCTGTTGGAGCCTCGATGAAAAGCAAGACAATCCGCCGTTGGTCCTTTATCCACACCTGGACCAGCCTGATCTGCACGATGTTTCTGCTGCTACTGGCGCTCACCGGCCTGCCGCTGATCTTCCACCACGAAATCGACCACCTGCTGGGGGATTCCCCCGAGCTGCGGGAAATGCCCGCCGACACCCCGCACCTGGATCTGCAACAGCTGGTCAAGGCCGCCGAGGCTCACCGCCCGGGCGAGGTGATGCAGTACTTCGGCTGGGACGACGACGAGCCCAATGGCGTGATGACCATCATGGCCAAGACCGCCGGCACCGAGCCCAACTCCTCCCACACCTTCATGCTCGACGCCCGCACCGGCGAGCCCGTGGCCATGCCCTCGGCCAATGGCGGACTGATGATGGTCATGCTGCGCCTGCATGTGGATATGTTTGCCGAGCTGCCGGGCAAGCTGCTGCTGGCCTTCATGGGCATTCTCTTCGTGCTGGCGATCATCTCCGGCACGGTGCTCTACCTGCCGTTCATGCGCCGACTGAAGTTCGCCACGGTGCGCCAGGACAAATCCAGCCGGCTGCGCTGGCTCGACCTGCACAACCTGATCGGCGTGGTGACCCTGACCTGGGCGCTGGTGGTCGGCGTGACCGGGGTGATCAGCGCCTGCGCCGACCTGATCATCGCCGCCTGGCGCAACGACAGCCTCAGCGCCATGGTCGCGCCCTATCGCGATGCACCGCCACTGGCCTCGCTGGCCCCGGCCAGCCGATTGCTGGATATCGCCCGGGAAGCCGCTCCAGGCATGCAGCCGGACTTCATCGCCTTCCCCGGCACGCGCTTCTCCAGCGAGCACCACTACGCGGTGTTCCTCAAGGGCAGCAGCCACCTGACCTCGCACCTGCTGACCCCGGTGCTGATCGACGCCAGCAGCCTGCAAGTCACCGCCGTCGGCGGGCGGCCCTGGTACATGGACGCCATGGGCATGGCCCAGCCGCTGCATTTCGGCGACTACGGCGGCATGCCGATGAAGGTGCTGTGGGCAGCAATGGACGTGTTGACCATCATCGTCCTGGGCAGCGGCCTGTACCTGTGGACAGTTCGCAGGCGGACCGCCAGGCCGATTCAGGAGGCGCGCCCATGAAGCCCCGGCAGTCGAACTTCTGGAAGGTCTTCGCCGCGCCCCTGGGCATCGGCCTGTTGAGCGCCGCCGGGTTGTTCGCGGCACTGCTTGGGGATGGCGCCTGGGACAGCCTGAGCTGGCTCGGCCTGGGCCTACCGACGCTGATCGCCCTGCGCGGCCTGTTGCGGCGCAAGCCTGCGGCCTGAACCCGGCGCCGGGAAACCACGCCACAGGTACATCGAGAGCCCGAGGCCGACCAGCATCACCGGAATGAACACACGGTTTTCCTGGAACGCCTCGATGGCCACCAGCACGCTGAACAAGGCCAGCCCCAGCAGCGGTACATAGCTGGCCGCCAGGCTCCAGCGCCACAGTTGGGTCACCGGATCGGGACCGCGCAGGCACAGCAGGGCGCACACCAGGCCTGGCAGGGCCAGCGCCGGCAGGGCCCAGTACCAGGCCATGTAGGCGAACGCCATGATCAGCTCCGGTTCACCCTCGCCCTTGCGGCGGAATTCGTATTGCAGGGCCAGATACACCGCCAGCGCACCCAACAGGGTCAGGGCCAGGCTGTACAACCCGTGTAGAAGATAGGACCTGCGCACTCATTGCTCCTTGTCTGTACTGCCAGTCGCCCCTGTGGCCAATGCCACAGGCTGCGCTAAGATCCCCGGGCTGCGAGACTTCCACCCGCGAGGAATATTCATGTCCACCCCAAGCATGACGCTGTTCCACAACCCGGCATCACCTTACGTACGCAAAGTCATGGTGCTGCTGCATGAAACCGGACAACTGAACCGTGTGGCCCTGCAAGCCTGCCAATTGACCCCGGTCAGCCCGGACGCCGCACTGAACCAGGACAACCCCCTGGGCAAGATCCCCGCCCTGCGCCTGGACGACGGCCAGGTGCTGTACGACAGCCGGGTGATTCTCGACTACCTGGACCAGCAGCATGTCGGCAACCCACTGATTCCTCGTGAAGGCCCGGCCCGCTGGCGGCGCCTGACCCTGGCAGCGCTGGCTGACGGCATCATGGATGCCTCGGTGCTGATCCGCTACGAACTGGCCCTGCGCGCCCCGGAGAAACACTGGGAGCAGTGGCTCGACGGCCAGCGCGACAAGATCCGGCGCGCCCTGGCAGTGCTTGAGGCCGAGGCGATTGCCGAGTTGGCCAGCCACTTCGACGTGGCCGCCATCAGCGTCGCCTGCGCCCTGGGTTACCTGGATTTCCGTCACCCGCAGCTGGACTGGCGCCAGGACCAGCCCAAGCTTGCCGGCTGGTACGCCGAGGTCAGCCAGCGAACCTCAATGCTCGAGACCCGGCCACCGGCTTAATCGGTCAGGCGGTCCGGCCTCTTCGCCCCGCTCCTGCAGGAGCCGGACGGACGGCGTTGCGCCTGCTGGCGAAGCGCCCCCCACGGATCAACCGGAAACAACCCGCCAATCCTCAGCGCCAGGGTCTCCCCCAGGCGCTGATCCTCACGCAATCCCAACGACCTACTCACCGGCCACCTCCAGATCGAACTGCAAGGGCTTCGGCTCCTTGCGCAAGCCAATGCCATACCAGTCCAGCTTGCGGGTCAGCACCATGAACACACCCAACAGGCCGAACAACAGCAACGACCCCATCAGCAATGCATAGTCCTCGGCACTCAGCAGGCCATAAAGCAGGCCATACAACGCCGCCAGCCCTGCAGCAAAGGCCGCACCGTTGCGCCAGCTGTGCAGCACGTAGCTGACGTAGAAACCAATCAGTCCTACACAGGCCGCCGCCGACAAGGCATACGCCAGCGCGAACCCCAGGTGCTCGGACAACGACAGCAGCAACAGGTAGAAGAACGCCAGGGCCACCCCCACCAGACCGTACTGGATCGGGTGCACCGACAAACTCTTGAGCACCTCGAACAAGAAGAAGCCGGCAAAGGTCAGGCCGATGAACAACAGTGCATATTTGATCGCCCGATCGCCTTTCAGGTATTGGTCCACCGGGTCGATGAAGCTCACGCCAAAGCTGCGGCCATTGAAGTCATGGCATTGCTCGCTCACCACGCAACGCTCAAGGGCCTGCTGCAGGTTGGTGGAAAAGAATGAAGTCTGCCAAAGCGCCGAGAAGCCCTGTTCGGTCACTTCCCGTTGTACCGGCAGGTAGTTGCCGATAAAGCTCGGGTGCGGCCAGTTGGCCGTCAGCAGCACTTTGCTGGTCTTGCCCACCGGCAGTACTTCCAACTGTCCCGTGCCCTGCAGGCGCAGGTCGAAGGCGAAGTCCAGGCGGGTAGCCTTTTTCAGGTCCAACGGTGGCAGGACCACGTGCACGCCTTCATCCAGCCAACTGACAAAGGTTCCCGGGGCAAAGTCCAGGCTCTGGCCGTTGAGCTGCAGTTGCAGGGCGTTTTCAATCCCGCGGATATCGCTGATGCCCACCGCCAGGAACGGCTGCTCGAACTGGTAATCGCTGAAGTCTTCCTTGATTCCGTATTGTTCAGGTACGGCGAAGTAGCCACTGACGTGGTTGTCGGCATGGAACAGCCGCGCCTCGTAGATGCCCCGCGCCCGCAGCTCGGTCTGGGCCTTGCCTTGCAGCTCGAAGTGCTCCGGCAGGAAGAACAGCCGGCCCTGCTTCTCGTGGGTTTCCTGGTAGCGCTTCTGGGTTTTCTCGTCGGTCTTCCAGGTGCGCACGGTCTTGCGGTAGTCCACCACCATCACCGGTCCGCTGATCTGCTGCTGGGTGCTGGAGCTGCGGGCAATGTCGTCGAGCACGCCGTCACGCAGGCGCTGACGCTCGCTGATCAGGCCACTGATCATCAACAGCGGTATCAGCAACAGCAGGATCAGCAGGCCGATGGCCCCGAGTTTGAAGGTCAGATTGCGGTTCATGAAGCTCTCCCTGTTCGAATGAGGGAGAGTCTGGGACGCGGGCGTGGGGGTTTTATGGGGGCAATGTGGAGACTCTGTGGAGAATCCCCCTGCCCGTCAGGGCAGGCGCAAAGTGACTTGTACGCCGCCGGGGACATTCTCGATGTGCATGTGGCCGCCATGCAACTGCACCACCTCTTCAACGAAATTCAGCCCCAGGCCGGTACTCTTGCGCCCACTGTCCGGACGCGGCAGTGAGTAAAAACGCTCGCACAGGCGTGGCAGGGCATAGTCCGGAATCGGCTCGCCCTGGTTGAACAGGACAAACTCCACGCCCTCTTCCACACGCCGCGCAGTGCAACGCAACAAACCCTGGGGCGGGCTGAAGTCCAGGGCATTGGTCAGCAGGTTGCCCAATGCCTGGCGCAATAGAAACGGCTCTCCGGACCACGTCAGGTCAGCCGGCACCTGTTGCTCCAGCTGCAATTGCTTCCCCTCGATGCGCCCGTGCTGGCTGTCCAGCAGCTCCTTGAGCAACGGCGCCAGCGGCACGCTTACCCGCTCTTCCAGCCCCTGGCGCTGCTCGACTTGCGCCAGGTTCAGCAGGCGTTCGATCAACTGCTGCATGCGCGCACTTTCACTGTCGATATTGCCGACGAAGCGCTGGCGCTGCTCCGGTGGCATCTCGCTTTGCAGCAGTTCCGCCGCGCCGCGAATCGCCGCCAGAGGGCTCTTCAACTCGTGGGTCAGGGTGTGCACGTAGCGTTCGACATAGGCCTTGCCTGCCAACTGGGTCCGCATGTGCTCCACCGCGCTGGCCAATTGCGCCAGTTCTCCGCCGCGATAGTGCGGCAACTCGGCCCGACGACCTTCGCTCACCGCCAACGCGTAAGCCGTCATCCGCCGCAGCGCAGCGCTCAGCCACCAGGACAGCAAGGCGCCAAACAGCAAGCCCATGGCGATCAGCCCCGCGCCGTACCACAGTAGGCGCCGCTCGGTGCGGTCGACGTAGGGTTGCAGCGAGCTGTTGGGCTTGGCCACGGTGACCACGCCGATGATCTCGCCGTTATCACGGATCGGTGCTCCGACGTGCATCACCGAGGAGTTGGGATCATCGGCCAGCGACCGCGACGAGCGCGCGCCGTATTGCCCACGCAGGGTCAGGTAGACATCGTTCCAGCGCGAGTAGTCCTGGCCCACCGCCAGGCCGCTGGAGTCCAGGACCACGATGCCCTTGGCGTCGGTCACGTAGATACGGTGGTTGACCTGATTTTTCGGCAGGCCCCAGATACTCGCCGCGGGCTTGCGCTCACCATAGGCGCGCAACAACTGCGGCCAGCGGTTCTCGTTCAAGGTGCCGGCCTTGAAATCATCCCGCAGGATCTCCGCCAGCAGGTTGGCGGTGTCCACCAGGGTCTCTTCGGTGGACTGGCGCACTCCCGGGCGGATCTCCTGCATCACCGTGTTGAGCACGAAATAGCCGGTCAGGCCGATGAACAGCAGATACACCAGGAAGATACGGATGCCCAGGGTCATCAGGCGTGGCTCGGGCTGTAGCTGTAGCCCAGACCCCGGTGGGTCTGGATCGGCTCGGCCTGGGCCGCGACCAGCCGCAGCTTGGCCCGCAGGCTTTTCACATGGCTGTCGATATTGCGCTCGTAGCCGACGTCCGCGACTACCCCCAATGCGTCCAGCAACTGCTCACGGCTGAAGACCCGTTCGGGCTGTTCCAACAGGCATTGCAGCAGGCGGAACTCATGCCGGGTCAGGCTCAGGGGCTGGCTGCGGTAGCTGATCTGCACCCGCTCCGGGTCGATGACGAACAGCACCGGCGCCACCTCGAGAGCCGCTCGCGGAGTCATGCGTTTGAGGATCGCCTTGACCCGCGCCGCCACTTCCCGGGGACTGAAAGGCTTGACCACGTAATCGTCGGCGCCGATCTCCAGGCCCACCACCCGGTCGATCTCGCCGTCCCGGGCGCTGAGGAACATCACCGGCACCTCGCTGATGCGCCGCAGTTGCTTGCAGGTTTCGAAACCGCTGATATCCGGCAGGCCGATATCGAGGATGATCAGGTCCGCCGGGGTCGCCCGCTGATGTTCCAGGGCCGCGCGACCCAGGCTCAGCCAGGTGGTGGTGAAACCTTCGCCCTGCAGGGCAAAGATCAGGGTGTCGGCAATCGCCGCTTCATCTTCGACAATCAGGATATGAGGCATGGCATCCAAGCACGGAGGTTCAATGGGCGAACGGTGCCGGATGCCCCTGGCGGCGTCAATCAAACCTGCTGAAAACCTCGCCGTACTGCGTCGCTGGCCCGATCAGCAATCCGGCTTGTCCGCGGTGTAGCGCCGCGCTGGGTTCACCGCCGCGCCAAACTCGCGCAAGGCCTTGGCACCGATCAGCAGCGGGTAATTGAAACTGCTGCGGTCGGTGAGGTTGACCTCCACCGTGCGCTTGATGTTGCCCAGGCACATCTCCAGTTCCACCACTGGACGCTTGGCGGCCTGGGGTTCGTCGCGGTCGTCGTCCTCGTCGGAACGGCTCTTGATCTTGCTGATCCGCGCCACCTTGTGTTCATAGACCTTGCTGCCCGCATCCTTGGTGGCCAGGCGGAAACGCACCCAGTCTTCGCCGTCACGGGTAAAGGTCTGGATGTCCTTGGCTGACAACGACGCCGTCAGGGCCCCGGTGTCCATCTTGGCCTGGAGGGTTTCGCCGATCTCCGGCAGACGGATGTATTCATAGCGACCGTACAGGGTCGGCTCGGCGGCCATCACGGGCAAGGCCAGGAGAGACAAGAGAGCAAGGACGGATTTCACGGCAGTGGGTTCCTTGGAAAAAGGGGCAGCGGGATTTTAGACCGCCGCCGCCGAATTGGTTCTGTTTGGGTCTCTGGCCTGCAAAAGCTGGCGGGCGAAGAGCCCTTCACCGACATCACACAAACTGCCAGCCAGCCTACTCGGGTCCAAGTGAAACATTCGTCAGCACACTAGAATTTGGCCTGTCCGCCGAAGCTGCTTATCATGGCGCGCTCAAAAGATTGTAAAGAGTGCCTTATGCGCCGCCTGCTCACCGGCTGTTTCGTCACCCTGCTGCTCCTGCTCAATACCCTGGTGCTGTTCGGCCCTCTGATGGTATTCGCCCTGCTCAAGCTGATCCTGCAGGGGCACCTGCGCGACTGTGCCTCCAGCGCGGTGATGTGGATCGCCGAGACCTGGGCCGAGATCGACAAGCTGATCTTCGCCCTGTGCATCCCCACCCGCTGGGAGATTCGCGGCGGTGAAGGCCTGCGGGTCGACACCTCGTACCTGGTGGTGAGCAACCACCAGTCCTGGGTGGACATCCCGGCACTGATCCAGACCCTCAACCGGCGCACACCGTTCTTCAAGTTCTTCCTCAAGAAGGAGTTGATCTGGGTGCCCTTTCTCGGCCTGGCCTGGTGGGCGCTGGACTACCCCTTCATGAAGCGCTACAGCAAGGCATTCCTGGCCAAGCACCCGGAGCTGCAAGGCAAGGACCTGGAAATCACCAAGGCCGCCTGCGAGCTGTTCAAGCGCCAGCCGGTGACCGTGGTCAACTACCTGGAAGGCACCCGTTTCACCCCGGCCAAGCGTGAGCAACAAGCCTCGCCCTTCCAGCACCTGCTCAAGCCCAAGGCCGGCGGCGTGGCGTTCGTCCTCGCCGCCATGGGCGAACAGCTGGACGCCATACTGGATGTCACGGTGGTGTATCCCCAGGCACGCATCCCAGGCTTCTGGGACCTGATCAGCGGCAACGTGCCCAAGGTCATCATCGACATCCGCACCCGCGAGCTGGACCCGACGCTGTGGCAGGGTGATTACGAAAACGATCCGGTGTTCCGCCAGCAGGTACAGGACTGGGTCAACCAGCTATGGACCGACAAGGACCAGCGCATCAGCGCATTGCTGGCCGAACGCAGTTGATCAATCACTGATCACATGGGGCAGGAAGCGGCTGCTGTCCTTGGTGATCGGCGAATGGTCTTCGCGAATGCCGATCCCCGCCGGCTGATCGCCGATCACCCAACTGCCAATCACCGTATGGTTGCCGGCAAACACCGGCAGTGGGTGAAACTGCTGGCGAATGCACGGCCCGCCGTAGGGCCCGGCCTCGATCAGGCGCTCGCCACCTGCGGTGCAGATCTCCACATTGGCCCCTTCCCGGGAAAAGAACGGCTTGCGCACCCAGCCCGGGCCCAGGTGGGCGGCCGGGTCGGCATCGATAAACGCCGGCAGCAGATTCGGGTGCCCCGCATGCCGCTCCCAGAGCAGGGCCATGGCGCCCTTGTTGGAGAGGATGGCCTTCCACGGCGGCTCGACAAACTGCGTGCGGCTGCCGGCAATCGCCGGGCCATAAGCTTCGTTGAACAGCTGCTCCCAGGGATAGAGCTTGAACAGGCTCTCGATGGGCATCTCCAGCAGGTCGACGAAACGCCCGCCGGCATTCAGGCCGATATCTTCGATGGCGATCAGCCGCGTACCCAGGCCAGCCTGGCGGGCGATATCGCGCAGGTATTCGACGGTGCCGCGATCCTCCAGCGAATCCCTGACCGAGGCAAAGTGCATCGGCGACTTGAAGCCGCCCTGGGCGAACGCCTGGAGCAGCTTGTCCTCGATGCTGTTGAACTGATCGCAGCCGGCCGGCAACTGCCCGCGCTGCATCTGCTGCTCGAGCCACACGTACTGGAAGAAGCTCGCCTCATACAGCGAGGTCGGGGTGTCGTAGTTGGTTTCCAGCAGCTTGGCCGGGCCTGTACCGTCGTAGCACAGGTCCATGCGCCCATAGAGATGAGGGTCGCCCTGCTTCCACGACTGGCGGATCAATTCATGAAAGGCCGGGGGAATGGCCAGGCGCTGCAACAGTTCTTCACTGTCCACCACCTCGGCCACCAGGGCCATGCACAGTTCGTGCAGTTCCTGGCTCGGGTCCTCCAGGTCGTCCTCGATCTGCCGCAAGCTGAAGCGGTAGTAAGCCGACTCGTCCCAGTACGGCTCGCCGTCGAAGGTGTGGAAGGCAAAGCCCAGTTGCTCCGCCGTGGCCTGCCAGTCCGGGCGCGGGGTGCTGGCGATACGCTTCAAGAGCCGCCCCCCCAGCTGTGCCCGGAACCGAAACCGCCTCGACTGACCACCTCATGGGCGCCGGCCATGGAGTCACCGGCGCGAGTGAAGCGCTCCGGACTGGAAATGCCGAAACGGCCACCGTTGCTGGCATTACTGAAGGTCTTGCCGGCCTCCACTTGCTGGGTGAGGGTGCTCAACTGCGAGCCGCCACGACCGTCGCGCTCCTTGTACAGGGCCTCGCTGAAGTAGCGTGGCTCCGGTTCCAGGCCGATCCAGCGCCAGAAACTCGAGCCGGAACTGGAAGAGCCACCATTGCCGACGCTCATCGCGCTGCCGCCACCGCTGGTGGTGCCGCTGGAACCGGAGCCGGCCTGCTGTTGCTCCTCCTCGCCGGGCTTGACCGGCACCGTGCGCTGGCTGGTCAGGGCAAAACCTTGGAAGGTCGGTATGTAGGTCCGGTTGTAGATGGAGACCTTGCAATGGCCGGGGTAGAAGTCCTCCTCGCAGTCTTGCAAGTCCTTGTAACGCGGGGCCACCACGTCACTACGCTCCCAGGCGTCGTCACGGGCTGACTGGCAGATATCCAGTGAAATCTGCGCCTGCTCACATTCCTGCGGGCTGGTGAAATGCTGGACTTGGCGAACCTCTCGAGTCGCCTGGGGCTGGCCGTCACAGGCGGCCAGGGCGAACGGCACACTGCCCAGCAGCACCAGGCGCACGCTTTTACTGCGTTTCATGCCGGCGCCCTCAGACTGATGGGGTCATGCAGGCCGCGTTGAGCAGGCCGACACCGACAGAGACCGAAGCCACCAGGATCGCCGCGGCGTTTTCCTGGTTGGCGATGCGCTGGGACAGCCCCTTGAGGGTCAGGCTGACGACAAAGAACGCCAGCAACTGCACCACCGAGGCGATACCGGCCCAGAGCAGGAAGTCGATGATCGAAATGGAATGGGAAATCGCGCTGGCCACCGGGATTGCAAAGCCCAGCAAGGCGCCGGACAGGGCGATGGCGGCGGCGCTGTTGCCCTGGCGGATCAGGGCGAATTCGTTATAGGGGGTCAGACGCGTGTAGATGAACGCGTAGAGGGCAAAAACCAGGCCGGCGCCCAGCATGTAGAGCATGAAACCGAGCACCGCATCGGCGGGCAGAGACATCTTCAGTGCATCCATGAACATCGCGTTCAAGCTTCCTTGGAAAACGGGGCGCGAGATATAGCACAGGCCCGATTCGGCGAAAACTCCGAGATAGGCACTGCTGCCCGTTTCAAGGATCAAGGGCAGCCCCGACGCACCAGGCGCCGGGGCCCCAGGGCGTTACTTGGCCACGCCCCAGATGCCGCTCAGGCTTTGCAGCAAGGAACCACCGACGCCCTGCTGGCCCAGGTACTGCAGGATCACCGGGGCAAACTGGCCGATCATGCCGCTGTCCATGCCCAGGGCACCAAAGGCGTTGTTCAGGTCATTGGTGTCTTTGACATTGCCCAGGGCACTGTCCAGGCCGGCGGATTGCCCTGAAGACTGGCCGAGCAGGCCGCTCAACGCGCCCAGGCCGTTACTGCCCGAGAGCTTGTCCAGGCCCGGCACGCTTTTGCTCAGTTGCGAATAGTCGGAACCGCTCAGTTGATTCTTCGCCAGGCCAAGCATGGCGCCAGTGCCGCCGATGGCTTGCTGGGGGGTGATATTCAATTGCGAGCCCAGCGAACCCAGCAGGCCGGCGGTTTGTGAAGTCGGTGCTGCAGCAGCGGCCTTGTCGCCACCCTGCATGCCGGAAATGGCATTGGCTGCATCGTTCAGGCTGAAACCGCCGGCCAAAGCCGAACCGGCGGCCAGGGTCATCAGGGTAGCCAGGGCAAAACCGCGTGGAATATTCATCGAAACAACCTCATGGGGCGATAAACCAACCGTGTTCGGGTGGAGGGAAAACAGCCTTTTGACTGGATGTCACCGCGAATGTTCCGAGACGCCTCAAGATCAGTAGCGGCTGTTTGAAATCTAGTTGATAAACCTCGCATCCAGTGTCCGACGGTCTGCGTATATCTCGCACGGACAGAAAATGCCTGGCCGCTTTCCCACAAGGATCACCACCATGAAGCGCAATTCGATCAAGACTCCGTTGATTGCCAGCTTGTTGACCCTGAGCCTTGCCAGCGGCCTGGCCATGGTCACCGCCCAGGCTGCCGAAATCAGCCACGACACCGTGATGGTCGGCGGCCAGGCCATGCTGCCGGCCAAGGACATCATCGATAACGCAGTCAACTCCGCCGATCACACCACCCTGGTGGCCGCAGTCAAAGCCGCCGGGCTGGTCCAGACCTTCAAGGGCAAAGGGCCGTTCACCGTATTCGCCCCCGTCAACTCGGCCTTCGCTGCGTTGCCCGCCGGCACAGTCGACACCCTGCTCAAGCCGGAGAACAAGGCCACCCTGAGCCACATCCTCAGCTACCACGTGGTGGCCGGGAAACTGGACATGATGGAGCTGGCCAAACGCATTCAGGCTGGCGGCGGCAAGGCCGAACTGACCACGGTCGCCGGCGGCAAGCTGTGGGGGATGATGAATGGCCCGCACAACATCCAGATCAAGGATGAAAAAGGCGGCGTCGCCGACATCACCACCTACGATGTGTACCAGTCCAATGGCGTGATTCAGGTCATCGACAAAGTACTGCTGCCAAAAAGTTGAGCCATGGGTGCCGGCCCCTAGGCATCGGGGCCGGCCTCTGCCATGAGGTAGATGATCGTGAATGGAACAACGGCCCACCCTGGACTAATCTCTGGCGGCACCTGCCGTTGCCAGCCGTTGTCCATCCTCTTGTCACTCGCCAGGAGAACCGCCATTTCCACCCTCGACCCTGATCAGCTCAGGCACCTGCTGGCCCAGTGTTCACTGGGTGATCGCCGCGCCTTTGAAACCCTGTATCGCAGCGTTGCCCCACGCCTGCACGGCATCGCCCTGCGTTTCATGGGACGTCGCGACCTGGCAGAGGAAGTGCTGCAGGAAAGCTTCGTGCGTATCTGGAACAACGCCTCGCGCTACCAGTCGCACTTGTCCGCGCCCTTGACCTGGATGATCAACATCACCCGCAACCAGGCCATCGACCAGCTGCGCAAACACCGCGAACGGCCCTTGGCCGAGCATGAAGAGCAACAACTGGTGGATACAACGCCCTCGGCCCACGATCAATTGCACAGCGCCCGCGAAGCCCAGGCCCTGAACCGCTGCCTGGAAAGCCTGGAAGGCATGCAGCGCCAGTCCATCACCGTGGCCTACTTCCAGGGCCTGTCCTGCTCGGAGCTGGCAGAACACCTGGCCGCGCCCCTGGGCTCGGTGAAATCCTGGATTCGACGAGGCATGGAGCGCCTGCGCAGGTGCCTTGAATCATGAACTATCAAACCCCTGAACGGCGCCGCGCCCTGGCTGCCGACTACGCCATCGGCCTGATGCAAGGTGCTGCCCGCCGACATTTCGAGAGGCTGTTGCTGGACGATGCCGCCCTGCGAGAAGAACTGGCGAAATGGCAGGAAAGCCTCGCCAGCCTGACCGAGGCCATCCCCGAGCAGGGCGTGCCGGAACACCTGTGGCAGGCCATCCAGGCGCGCATCGAACCCCAGGTCCTGCATGTACCGAAGAAGAATCCACTGTGGATGCGCCTGCGCCTGGCGGTTGCCACCTGCGCAGTGCTGGCAACCCTGTACATCGGTTTCATTCACCAGAGCGACAGCGTGCGCTACAGCGCTACCCTGCTCAGCGCCGATCAACAGCCGGCCTTGCAGATCAAGGCCCATGCCCAGTACCTGCAAGTCGAACCCTTGACCCTGGCCGCCGTCGGCCTGGACCGCAGCCTGGAGCTCTGGGCGATCCCCGCCGATGGCCAGCCGATTTCCCTGGGCGTGGTGCCCGTGGGAGGCAAAGGCAAGATCAACCTGAGCCCGGCTCAGCGCGAACTGCTGGGCACCCCGATCGCCCTGGCGGTGAGCCTCGAACCCCACGGCGGCTCGCCTACCGGACAACCCACCGGGCCGGTGCTGTACCAGGGGCAATTGGCGGCGCTCTGACGGGCGTCTTCGCCGGCAAGGCTTGGCTTGTGTAGGAGCTGGCTTGCCAGCGAAGCAGCCAACGCTAAACTCCCCTGCCCACTCACCAACAGGGTCTGCGCCAGCCTGAGGTTGCCGCGCGAGCCCCACACACCTTTCGGCGTCTCAAGTGAAACCATCCCCCATCAGAGCGACTCTCTACGGCTGCATCGCCCTGGCCCTGGCCATCCCCCTCGTCATCTGGACCCTCGGCCGCCCCGTCGACGGCAACCGCTGCACGGACGCGACCCGAGCCTCCGGCCCCCTGACCGAGGTCATCAGCCAATACTTCCAGGAGACCCACGGCGCCGCCTGGCAAGAGGAAATCAGCTCACTGATCATTCTCGAAGTCCCGGAGGCCCAAGCTCTGGCTCGCCAGGCCCAGGCCCACTACTGCGAAGCCCTGGGCCTGCTGGAAAACCCGCAACGAGCGCCCACGGAAAAATTTCATACCGCAGTGCTGATGCTCTCACTGCCCATCGACTACTACCTGGACTTCATGGACCGCAGTCACACGCTGTATCAGCGCGGGCTCATCGATCGATCAGTCCTCACCATGGTGCTGCTCCCAAGAAGCACGGCGCTGAATTACTGGTGGCTGCCCCAGTGGCGGTCACGCTTCCTGCGGGATGCGCCAGGGATTTTTAGCGATGCCCACATGGAGGAGATCCTGAGTGGGGAACACTGGTTCGACTACCCGGGCCGGGGTTACTGATCGAGCCTGGTTCGCAGGCAACGAAAAGCCCGCCAATCGGCGGGCTTTTCAGTCGGAATGAATTATCTGAACAACTCGGCATGGCTGCCCAGGTCGACAAAGGTCACAAGACCCGCTCGGGCAACGTCATAAATCAGCAGAAAGTCGCCACCAATATGACACTCCCTGAAACCGTCCCACTCCCCCTTCAGCGCATGATCGAGGTACTGCGCCGGTAGCGGCTCCCCCAGGAACAGCATCACCATGACCGTGCGGACTTCGTGCATGTCACGACGCCCTGCGCGCTGGTAGCGCTCCCAGGACTTTTTGAACTCCGGCGTTTGTGCGCATTGCCTGGGCAGGTCAGCGCGCTTGGGTTTCCTCTCCGGCTTCGCCATCAGCATCCCTCAACATGTCGTCAATCGAGTCGTACTGACGACGAATCTCACGCGCCTGCGCCATGGCACGAGCGGTTTTCTCCGATGGGACACGCACTTCGAAAGGCAGCCCCTGCACGGCCACAACCTGACGCAGGAAAAGACGCATGGCATCGCTCAGGCTCAGCCCACAGGCATTGAGCACAGCAGTGGCACTCACCTTCAAATCCTCGTCTATGCGGCAACGCACGTCAGTGGTTTTCAGTAATGCAGCCAAGGTATCACCTCTATTAGTTGTTTGTAGCTACTTTGTGGCTACGTTTTTCCATTCTGCGAGGTCGACTCTTTGCGGTCAACCGATTTCAGTGGACCCGACTCGTGAACAAGACCTCGTGCACGTTCAGAGACGCAACGGCGGACGAAACCTCCTACAAGACATCCGCCCCCAACGCCTTGCTGCCTCACGTACCGGCGGCTTATAGTCCCCCGGTCGCTCAAATAGCGACCGGGTTTGGCGACCCGATGAACTACGGTCAGAAGCGTCCTGCTTTGTTGGCAGGACGTTCTGCACCCGCAACGTTGCCGTTATGGCAGCTGTGCGTGGGAGACCTTCAGGTCTGCCGGTTACGTGTTCCCGGTTCGCCAACCTGCGTACAGCTGCCACCCATCGTTTGGCGACGAATCAGTGGCGGTTCTCACTGAACTGCGGAGAACTTTCCATGAACCGTTACATGCCGATCACCGGCCACGACTGCCACGTTCCCTCCCTACTGATCGACACCCAGGCGCCGCTGGACGTGCTGCATGAGGCCGCCGCCTTCCGTATCCGCGCCGTGACCCAGGTGCTGGAGCAACTGGCCTTGAGCGATGCGCTGGGCAAGAACCCGGTACTGGCCCAGGAGTTGGCCCAGCTCTGCGCCATTCCCCTGCGTGATGGCTGCGACCTAATGGATGTGCTGGGACGGCGCTTGCGCGCAATACTGATCGCCTGATTGAAAGTGCCCTCGCCCCAGAAGAAAAAACGCCGCCTTCCCGGCAAGAGAAGGCGGCGTTTTCCGTTACTGACAGGCCTCAGCCCAAAGGTCGACTGTCCTCAGGCGGCGCTGAACAGCTTGTGCGGGTCGATGACGAATTTCTTCGGCACGCCGGCGTCGAACTCGCCATAGCCACGCGGGGCGTCGTCGAGGCTGATGACCTGCACCCCCACCACTTCGGCAATGTTGATGCGATCCCACATGATCGCCTGCATCAGTTGGCGGTTGTACTTCATCACCGGGGTCTGGCCGGTGTGGAAGCTGTGGGACTTGGCCCAGCCCAGGCCGAAACGGATGCTCAGGCTGCCGATCTTCGCTGCGGCGTCCACGGCGCCCGGGTCTTCGGTGACGTACAGGCCGGGAATACCGATCTTGCCCGCCACACGCACAACCCCCATCAGCGAGTTGAGCACGGTGGCCGGGGCTTCGTGCTGGGCACCGGCATGGCCGTGGCCACGGGCTTCGAAGCCTACGGCGTCCACTGCGCAGTCGACTTCCGGCTCACCCAGCAAATCGGCGATCTGTTCGTGCAGTGGGGTGTCCTTGGACAGGTCGGCAATTTCAAAGCCCTGGGCCTTGGCGTGGGCCAGGCGCACCGGGTTGACGTCACCGACGATCACCACCGCGGCCCCCAGCAAGCGCGCGGACGCCGCAGCGGCCAGCCCCACCGGGCCGGCACCGGCCACGTAGACGCTGCTGCCCGGACCAACACCGGCCGTCACGGCACCGTGGTAGCCAGTAGGCAGGATGTCGGAGAGGCAGGTCAGGTCGCGGATTTTCTCCATGGCCTTGTCGCGATCCGGCAGTTTCAGCAGGTTGAAGTCGGCGTAAGGCACCAGTACATATTCGGCCTGGCCACCGGTCCAGTCGCCCATGTCGACATAGCCATAGGCACCGCCGGCGCGGGCCGGGTTGACGGTCAGGCAGACCCCGGTGTGTTGCTCCTTGCAGGAACGGCAGCGCCCGCAAGCAACGTTGAATGGCACGGAAACCAGATCACCGAGCTTCAGGTTCTCGACGTCGCTGCCCTTCTCGATCACCTCGCCAGTGATTTCATGGCCGAGCACCAGGCCGACCTGGGCGGTGGTACGGCCGCGGACCATGTGTTGGTCCGAACCGCAGATATTGGTGGAGACCACGCGCAGGATGACCCCATGTTCGATCTTCTTGCCGCGCGGGTCCTGCATTTTTGGATAGTCGATTTTCTGTACCGCGACCTTGCCGCCGCCCAGATACACGACACCACGATTACCAGACATGCTTTCACCTCGCTGTTGTTGTTATGGAACCGCGTTACCCAAAGGGGGAACACGTGGATTGCTCGGGTACAGATGCTGTTTCGTTTTCACAATCGCTTTCGCGAGCAAGCTCGCTCCTACGGGAGTCACACCATCCTTGTAGGAGCGAGCTTGCTCGCGAAGGGCTGCGCAGCAGCCCCTAAATCATCAGAGCACCACCGTCCGGTTGCCGTTCAAGAACACCCGCCGCTCGATGTGATAACCCACCGCCCGAGCCAGGGTCAGGCCTTCGATATCCCGGCCCTTGGCGATCAGGTCTTCGGGGTAATAGCTGTGGTCCACCACCTCCACGCCCTGGGCGATGATCGGGCCTTCGTCCAGGTCGTTGTTGATGTAGTGCGCCGTGGCGCCCACCAGCTTCACGCCCTTGTTGTAGGCCTGGTGATAAGGCTTCGCACCCTTGAACCCCGGCAGCAGCGAGTGGTGGATGTTGATCGCCTTGCCATCGAGCTTGCGGCACAGCTCCGGCGACAGCACCTGCATGTAGCGGGCAAGGATCACCAGCTCGGCGCCGGACTCCTCGATCACCTGCCACACCTGGCGTTCCTGGGACGGCTTGTCATTGGGGTCGAGGGGGAAGTGGTGGTAGGGAATCTGATGCCAGTCGGCCAGAGGCTTGAGGTCCGGGTGGTTGGACACCACCGCCACCACGTCCATGGGCAACTGGCCGATGCGCTGGCGATAGAGCAGGTCGTTGAGGCAGTGGTCGGCCTTGGAGACCATGATCACCACCTTCGGCCGGTAATGCGGCGCGGTCAGTTCGAAGTTCATCGCGAAGGCCTTGGCCCGCTCGGCCAGGCCCTGGCGGAAGCCTTGTTCGTCGAGGCCATCGGGCTGGCGGAACTCCACACGAATGAAGAAGCGGCCCGAGAGCCGGTCGTCGAACGAGTGGTGCTCGGTGACGTAGCAGCCCTGCTCGAACAGAAAGCGGGTCACCGCGTCCACCGTGCCGAGCACGCTGGGGCAGTCGGCGGTGAGGATCCAGGTATCGGGGGCGCGGCTCATACGGGATAACTCCTGTTCGTTAAGGCAACCGCAGCGCGGTCGATTCTCTGTAGGAGCGAGCTTGCTCGCGAAGGACGGATGTCCCGCAAGACCATAGCGCCCTTGGATCTTTCGCGAGCAAGCTCGCTCCTACCGATCAAAGCCAAAGCCGGGCGTCAGGCCTGGACGCTCAGGCCGTATTCGGCCGCGGCATCCTGCAGCCACAGCCACCAGTAATCGGAGAAACTGCGGCGAATCAGCAGTTCCCAGGTGTCTTCAGCGGTGTGGCGGATCACCAGTTGCGACTTGGCGAACACCGTGCCCACCGCCTTGCCCACGGGGAAGTTATTGGGGTGCACGTCGTAGCTGGTGGATTTCATCAGCACCTGGCGCACATTGGGGCCGGACAGTTCGAGGATCTGCTGGCCGCCGCTGACGTTGACGATCTGGATATGCAGCTCGCCCAGGGCCGCGCGCAGGTTCTGCTCGGCGGCAAACTCTTCGCCGCTGGGCACGATCAGCAGCCACTCATCCGGGCCCAGCCATTGCAAGCTGGTTTCACCCTTGATGATGACGCTCAAGGCACCCGGCAATTCGATGCCCAGGGCCTTGTGCACGCCGGCGGCGAAGGCCGGATCATGGCCGTCGCCACGGATCGTCAGATGGCCGAGGAGTTTCTTCTCGCGCAGGGTGACCCCGGCGTTCTTGCGGCCCTTGCCCACCAGGCTCGGCAGGTCGGCGTGGTGCAACGACGACTCGGCCTTGGCTCCGGTGGTGGGGCGCTGTTGGTAAACGTTGACTGCGGTCATAGAGCACCTGTCCTGAATTCTGTTGATAACACCCTGTAGAAGCCGGCTTGCCGGCGAAGAGGCCCTTGAGCCTTGTGCCAGCCCTGAGGCCGCCTTCGCTGGCAAGCCAGCTCCTACACAAGCCAGCTCCTGGCCCTAAATGTTCTGGCGATCGCCCTTGGGATCGAAGAACACCGAGGAAACGATTTCCGCCTCGATCACCCGGCCATCGGCCAGCGGCGCGAAGACCCGCTCGCCCAGGCGCTTGAGCCCGCCCTTGACCACACCCAGGGCAAAGGAATAACCCAGGGAGTTGTGGGCATAGCTGGAGGTCACGTGGCCGACCATGGTCATCGGGATCGCCTGCTTGGGGTTGAACACCAGCTGCGCGCCTTCCGGCAGCCATTGGCTCGGGTCGATCGGCTTGAGGCCCACCAGTTGCTTGCGCTGGTCACGCACGCAGTCTTCGCGGTTCATCCCGCGCCAGCCGATCCACGAGAACGGCTTGGTCCGCCCCACGCACCAGCCCATGTTGAGGTCGTCCGGGGTCATCGAACCGTCGGTATCCTGGCCGACGATGATGAAGCCCTTCTCGGCCCGCAGCACGTGCATGGTCTCGGTGCCGTAGGGGGTCAGGTTGTATTTCTTGCCAGCCTCGACGATCTGTTCCAGCACGCCCATGGCGTAGTCGGCCTGGATGTTGACCTCATACGACAGCTCACCGGTAAACGAGATGCGGAACACCCGGGCCGGCACGCCGCCCACCAGGCCTTCCTTCCAGGTCATGAACGGGAAGCCGTCCTTGTCCAGGTCGATGTCGGTGACTTCGCTGAGCAGCTTGCGGCTGTTCGGCCCGGACAGGGTCATGGTCGCCCAGTGGTCGGTGACCGAGGTGAAGTACACCTTCAACTCTGGCCATTCGGTCTGCTGATAAATCTCCAGCCACTGCAGAACCCGCGCAGCACCGCCGGTGGTGGTGGTCATCAGGAAATGGTTGTCGGCCAGACAGGCCGTGACGCCGTCGTCGAAGACCATGCCGTCTTCCTTGCACATCAGGCCGTAGCGGGCCTTGCCGACGTCGAGCTTGGTCCACGCGTTGCTGTAGATACGGTTGAGGAATTCCCGGGCATCCGGGCCCTGGATATCGATCTTGCCCAGGGTCGAGGCGTCCAGCAGGCCGACGCTGTCGCGTACTGCCTGGCATTCGCGCTTGACCGCGGCATGCAGGTCTTCGCCGTTCTTCGGGAAGTACCAGGGGCGTTTCCACTGGCCGACATCTTCGAACTCGGCGCCATTTTTCAGGTGCCAGTGATGCAGCGCGGTGAAACGCACCGGCTCGAAAATGTGCCCGCAGTGACGGCCGGCTACGGCGCCGAAGGTCACTGGGGTGTAGTTCGGCCGGAACATGGTGGTGCCCATCTGCGGGATGCTCACGTTCAGCGAGCGGGCCGCGATGGCCAGGCCGTTGACGTTGCCGAGCTTGCCCTGATCGGTACCAAAACCCAGGGCGGTGTAGCGCTTGACGTGCTCCACCGACTCGAAGCCTTCGCGGGTCGCCAGTTCGATGGCGGCGGCGGTGACGTCGTTCTGCAGGTCGACGAACTGCTTCGGTGCACGGGCGGTGCCTTTTTCATGGGGCACCTGGAACAGCGCCAGCGTCGGCTCTTCCAGACGGCTCAAGGCTTTCGGCAACAGGCCTTCCACCGCCTTGAACCCGGCTTCGCTGGCTGCGCGCACGCCGCCTTCAAAACCGTCGGCCAGGGAATCACCAAGGCCGTAGACACCGTTGATGCCACCGACACACACGCGCTTCTGCGGAGCTTCGCCCGGTACGAAACCGAGGATGTCTTCACGCCAGGTCGGCTTGCCGCCCAGGTGCGAAGCCAGGTGCACCACTGGGCTGTAGCCGCCGGAGCTGGCAATCAGGTCGCAATCGAGCCACTCGCCCGGGCTGGTGACCTTGTGCGCCTTGACATCGATGGCCGCGACGCGAGCGCCGGTCACATGCTTGCTGCCACGGGCTTCGATCACGGCACTGGAAGTGAGGATGCGAATGCCCTTGGCACGGGCTTCTTCCACCAGCGCGCCGCGCGGGTTATGCCGCGCATCGGCAATAGCCACCACTTGCAGGCTGGCGTCGAGCCAGTCCAGGGCCACGCGATAGGCGTGATCATTGTTGGTGGTCAGCAGCAGTTTCTTGCCCGGCGCCACGCCATAACGACGCACGTAGACCGACACCGCACCGGCCAGCATGTTGCCCGGCACATCGTTGTTGCCATAGACCAGTGGACGCTCGCAGGCACCGGTGGCGAGCACCACCCGCGTAGCGCGAACACGGTGGATGCGCTGGCGCACCTGGCCGATCGGCGCACGGTCACCGAGGTGATCGGTGAGGCGCTCGTGAATGGTCAGGAAGTTATGGTCGTGGTAGCCGTTCACCGTGGCCCGTGGCAGCAGGGTCACTTCCGGCAGGGCCTTGAGCTCAGCGATGACGCTGGCAACCCACTCGGCCGCCGGCTTGCCGTCCAGGCTTTCGCGGCTGTCCAGCAGGCTGCCGCCGAACTCTTCCTGCTCGTCCGCGAGGATCACCCGCGCACCGCTGCGCGCTGCAGCCAGGGCTGCCGCCAGACCGGCCGGGCCGCCGCCGACGATCAACACGTCGCAATGACGGTTCATGTAGTCGTAGGTATCCGGATCGTTCTCGGTCGGTGAACGACCCAAGCCTGCCGCCTTGCGGATGTACTTCTCGTAGGTCATCCAGAACGATTGCGGGTACATGAAGGTCTTGTAGTAGAAACCCGGCGGCATCAGCTTGCCGCCGACCTTGCCGAGAATCCCCATCATGTCGTTGTTCACGCTCGGCCAGCCGTTGGTGCTGGTGGCGACCAGACCTTGATACAGCGCCTGTTGCGTGGCGCGTACGTTGGGGATCTGGGTGGCTTCGGTGGCGCCGATCTGCAGCACCGCGTTCGGCTCTTCAGCACCGGAGGCAAAGATGCCCCGTGGCCGGGAGTACTTGAAGCTGCGGCCGATGATATCGACGCCATTGGCCAGCAGCGCAGCGGCCAGGGTGTCGCCCTCAAAGCCTTTGTAGCCCTGGCCGTTGAAGGTGAAACTCAACACCTTGTTGCGGTCGATCCGTCCACCGTTGGACAGGCGATTGCTCTGGCTCATACCTTCTCTCCCAGCGCCGTGGTGGCCGCTTTCGGGCTCTCGGTCTTGTCGGTGAATTGCGGTTTACTGCCAATCTTGTAGGTTTCGAGAATCTCGTAGGTCACGGTGTCGCGGGTGGCGTTGAAGTACTGGCGGCAACCGGCGGCGTGAATCCACAACTCGTGGTGCAATCCACGCGGGTTATCGCGGAAGAACAGGTAGTCGCCCCACTCCTCGTCGGTGCAGGCATTGGGGTCCAGCGGGCGCGGGATGTGCGCTTGGCCGGAGCCGTGGAATTCCTCTTCGGAGCGCAGCTCAAAGCAGTGAGGACAGAAGATATGCAACATAGAGGTGCCTCCTGTTAGTGGGCGACAGCGGCAGCGCCGTGTTCGTCGATGAGCGCGCCGTTGTGGAAACGGTCAATGGCGAAAGGCGCCGCCAACGGGTGCATTTCACCCTTGGCCAGACTCGCGGCAAACACGTTGCCCGAACCCGGCGTAGCCTTGAAGCCACCGGTGCCCCAGCCACAGTTGAAGAACATATTCGGCACCGGGGTCTTGGAAATGATCGGGCAGGCGTCTGGCGTGGTATCGACGATGCCGCCCCACTGGCGGTTCATGCGCACCCTGGAGAGGATCGGGAACATCTCGACGATGGCCTGGATGGTGTGCTCGATCACCGGGTAAGAACCGCGCTGGCCATAACCGACCCAGCCGTCGATACCGGCACCGATCACCAGGTCGCCCTTGTCGGATTGACTGATGTAGCCATGCACCGCGTTGGACATGATCACGCTGTCGATGATCGGTTTGATCGGCTCCGACACCAGCGCCTGCAGCGGGTGCGATTCGATTGGCAGGCGGAAACCGGCAAGCTTGGCCATGTGCCCGGAGTTGCCGGCGGTGACCACGCCGACGCGCTTGGCGCCGATAAAACCCTTGTTGGTTTCAACACCGATGCACACGCCGTTTTCCTTGCGGAAGCCGATCACTTCGGTCTGCTGGATCAGGTCCACGCCCAGGGCGTCGGCGGCCCGGGCAAAACCCCAGGCCACGGCGTCGTGACGGGCCACGCCACCGCGTCTTTGCACGGTGGCGCCGAGTACCGGATAACGGGTGTTCTTCGAGCAATCCAGGTAGGGAATCTCGTCCGCCACCTGCTGGGTATTGAGCAGTTCGCCGTCGATGCCGTTGAGGCGGTTGGCGCTGACCCGGCGCTCGGAGTCACGGATGTCCTGCAGGGTGTGGCATAGGTTGTAGACCCCACGCTGGGAGAACATCACGTTGTAGTTGAGGTCCTGGGACAGGCCCTCCCACAGTTTCATCGCGTGTTCGTAGAGTTGCGCCGACTCGTCCCACAGGTAGTTGGAACGCACGATGGTGGTGTTGCGCGCGGTGTTGCCGCCGCCCAGCCAGCCTTTTTCCACCACCGCAACGTTGGTGATGCCGTGCTCCTTGGCCAAATAGTAGGCGGTCGCCAGGCCGTGCCCGCCACCGCCAACGATGACCACGTCATAGACTTTCTTCGGGGTCGGCGTGCGCCACATGCGCTGCCAGTTTTCATGGTGGCTGAGAGAGTGCTTGAAGAGGCCGAAGCCTGAATAGCGTTGCATAGTCATTGCTCCAGTTGCGGCTCTCAGCGGTAAACCGGGAAATCAGCGCACAGGGTCGCCACCTGGCGGGCGACATTGGCCTCGACGTCGGCATCACCGAGGTGGTCGAGAATGTCGCAGATCCAGCCGGCCAGTTCAGTGCACTGGGCGACCTTGAAACCGCGGGTGGTGACTGCCGGGGTGCCGATGCGCAGGCCGGACGTCACGAACGGCGACTGCGGATCGTTAGGCACAGCGTTCTTGTTCACGGTGATGTGGGCACGGCCCAGAGCGGCATCCGCCTCTTTGCCGGTCAAGCCTTGACGGATCAGGCTGACCAGGAACAGGTGGTTGTCGGTGCCGCCGGACACTACATCGTAGCCGCGTTTGATAAATACGCCGGCCATCGCCTGAGCGTTGTCGATCACTTGCTTCTGATAGGCCTTGAAGCTCGGCTCCAGCGCCTCCTTGAAGCACACGGCCTTGGCCGCGATCACATGCATCAACGGGCCGCCCTGGCCGCCGGGGAATACTGCGGCGTTGAATTTCTTTTCCAGCTCTTCATTGGCCTTCGCCAGGATCAGCCCGCCACGGGGACCGCGCAGGGTCTTGTGAGTGGTGGTGGTGACCACGTCGGCGTAAGGCAGCGGGTTCGGATACAGGCCGGCTGCGACCAGACCGGCAACGTGCGCCATATCGACAAACAGGTAGGCACCGACCTTGTCGGCAATCTGCCGGAAGCGCGGGAAGTCCAGGGTCTTGGAATAGGCCGAGAACCCCGCAATGATCATTTTCGGCTGATGTTCCACCGCCAGGCGCTCGACCTCGTCGTAGTCGATCAACCCGGTGTCGGTATTGATGCCGTACTGCACGGCGTTGTACAGCTTGCCGGAGAAACTCACCTTGGCACCGTGGGTCAAGTGACCGCCGTGGGCCAGGCTCATGCCCAGCACGGTGTCGCCAGCCTGCAACAGGGCCAGGAACACCGCAGCGTTGGCCTGACTGCCGGAGTGTGGCTGGACGTTGGCGTAATCGGCGCCGAACAGCTGCTTGGCGCGCTCGATGGCCAGGGCCTCGACCTTGTCCACGTGCTCGCAACCACCGTAGTAGCGCTTGCCCGGATAGCCTTCGGCGTACTTGTTGGTCAGGCCGCTGCCTTGCGCCTGCATCACCCGCTTGCTGGTGTAGTTCTCCGACGCGATCAGCTCGATGTGATCTTCCTGGCGTTGCTCCTCGGCATTGATCGCCGCCAGCAGTGCATCGTCGTAACCCTGGATCTGATCTTGCTTGCTGAACATCACGTCTCTCCCAGCGGCGGCGGTGCGCCTTTCGTCTCGGTGAGGCCAGCCCGCAAGCTGTGCCCTTTGGATGCGATGGTATGACCGGGACGGCGAACCCAAATGCCTATGGACGCCACGCAAAGGTGCGTTTACGACATGCCCTGGCGCCCACGGACAAATGCCAGCCCGCGCCACCTGTCAACGGCTCTGGATCGGGCCTGTCCCCGCCTCCCCCGCCCCGTAGGAGCTGGCTTGCCGGCGAAGAGGCCCTCAAGCCCTGCACAAATC
>NZ_JAAARL010000019.1:0-158089 GCF_009908205.1 Pseudomonas sp. Fl5BN2
ACCCGCCCCCGGCTCCCCCGTAGGAGCCGGCTTGCCGGCGAAACTTGCCGGCGAGCCTTCCACAGGCAAAAAAAAGCCCCGATCAAGCCGTGACAGGATCGAGGCAGGGACTACTTCTGAGGAGCAGCGGTGAGAAGGTGACCAAACCCACACGACGCCAGCTGCTTGCAGTCTGCCCACTCTGCCTTGCTGCGAGTTAGCCGAAAACGACCTGCCCATAGGTATTAAGGCCACTGGTACGCCTTCAAATCTCCTCGGTGTACAGCACCACCGTCACATAGAAATAGCCGATCTTGTCCCACTCCAGCCGCTGGTTATAGGGCGTCTCTTCAGAGCCCATGCCGAACTGATACTGACGGCCGGTGGCTTTGTCTCTATAGGAGATGAACCCCGCCGTTTCCCAGCCACAGCAGACAAACTTCAGCTCGCCCTCCAAGCCCATTTCCTGCTGCAGATACCGCTCGACCTCGTGGGCATCCTTACCTTTGACTCTGTAGCTGGCGGTCAGCGGTGCCCCCTGATGCTTCGGCTCCGACTCACAGCGGAAAAACTCCAGGGACTTCGGGGGATCGGCCATGGCCCGCAGGAAATCGGCGCACTCGGGGGATGCCGAAACCGCGCTGGAAAACATCCAGAACCAACAGGCCAAACACACTCTGAACATCACTTTCATCGACTACAGCTCCATGTTTTCCGCCCCAGCGGCCATCCTGCCAAACATCCACCGCGTGCGCAGTGTGTCCTTGAGCGACAGGACCGCTCATTGCCTACCCTTATGCAAGCCCGAGCCATCACAAGCAAGCCCCGCGAGACTGAATAGCACAGCCTTTTCCAAGCGCGCTGGCAACCGGCTATTTACCATCGAGTTAGCCGAAAACGACCTGTTCATAGGTAAACAGGCCATCGCGACAATCTACCCTTGCCGCCGCCGGGATGGCCTACCAGAATCGACTGACGACCACGCTCCCTGAATAAGGATAAGAGTCATGATGCATGCGGATTTGATTGATCAGGACGACCTGCTGGGACAACTCCGGGCCCTGGGTTTCGAGATGCCCGCAGGCGCCAGTGCCGAGCAGGCCTGTGAATGTGCGGTACGCGGCTTGAGTGATGCGCGGGCCAAGGCGCTCAAGGGCATGGTGGAGCAGATGCTCACCGGCAACGCGACGATTCTTCCGGCAGTGCGCCAGGCTATAGACCGCCAGTTGCTACCGGCCCTGGCCGAGCACCTGCAGCAAAAACGCGCGTGAATTTCCCTGGATCCTGAACGGATTGCTAGAGTGCGCCGATCTCCGGCAAACACAGGCAAGCGCTCATGATCCGCATTCAAACCGGCTTATCCGCCGAACCATCCGGCTGGCTGCAATTGCGCCAGGGCCTGTGGCCCGACTGTCCGCCAGACGAGCACCGGGCCGAAATCCAGCAGATGCTGGCCGAGCCCCAGCGCTACGGCTGCTGGCTGGCCTTTGCCGAGAGCGGTGAGGTCATCGGCCTGGCCGAGGCGGCGTTGCGTCACGACTATGTCAACGGAACCGACAGCTCGCCGGTGGTATTTCTCGAAGGGATCTATGTAGCACCCGAGCACCGGCGCCGGGGCGTTGCCCAGCAACTGATCGAGCAGGTCAGCCAGTGGGGACGACAGTCGGGATGTGTGGAGATCGCGTCAGACACCGGCCTGGATAATCTGCTCAGCCAGAATCTGCACCACGCGCTGGGCTTCGAAGAAACCGAACGCGTGGTGTATTTCAAAAAACGTCTTTGACTACAGACGCACGCTGGCGAAGGTCGACTCGTTGCGCGCCTGGCTCAGGGCCGACAGCGGGCCGGACAACGGCGCCAGGACCATGGCCTGCGGCAGCGGCATCATCGCCACCTGCTGGGTGGTGTTGGAGCCGATACGCTCATCCCGCGGCGGAATGCCGAAGTACTCGCGGTAGCACTTGGAAAAGTGCGGTGTAGAGACGAAACCACAGACCGAAGCCACTTCGATGATCGACATCGGTGTCTGCTTGAGCAGTTGCCGGGCGCGGATCAAGCGCAGTTTGAGGTAGTAGCGCGATGGCGAGCAATGCAGGTACTTCTGGAACAGGCGCTCCAGTTGACGACGCGACACTGCGACATACACCGCCAGTTCGTCGAGATCGATCGGCTCTTCGAGGTTGGCCTCCATCAGCGCAACGATCTCTTGCAGCTTGGGCTGGTTGGTACCGAGCATGTGCTTGAGCGGAACACGCTGGTGATCCTGCTCATTGCGGATGCGCTCGTAGACGAACATTTCCGAGATCGCCGCCGACAGTTCACGGCCGTGATCACGGCTGATCAGGTGCAGCATCATGTCCAGCGGCGCAGTGCCGCCGGAGCTGGTGAAACGGTTGCGATCGAGGGTGAACAGGCGGGTGCTCATGGCCACCCGAGGAAAAGCTTCCTGCATCGACGCCAGGCATTCCCAGTGCACGCTGCAATCGAAACCGTCCAGCAGGCCGGCACAGGCCAGGGCCCAGCTGCCGGTGCACACGGCGCCCAGGCGCCGGGACTGGCGGGCCTGACTCTGCAGCCATGAGACATGTTCACGGGTCACGGTGCGCTGGATGCCGATGCCACCGCAGACGATCACGGTGTCCAGGCTAGGGGCTTTGTGCATGGCGGCGTCGGGGGTGATTTGCAGACCGTCACTGGCCCAGACCTGCCCGCCATCGACGCTGAGGGTAGTCCAGCGATACAGCTCGCGGCCGGACAGTTGGTTGGCCATGCGCAGGGGTTCGACTGCGGAGGCCAGGGAAATCAGCGTGAAATTGTCCAGCAGCAGAAAGCCGATGGATTGAGGCGCACGGTTCTGGGGTTGGGCCCCGGAGTTGAACGACGTCATCGCGATATCTCCTCACACAAAGCGGGTGATGGCCTCAGGCGGAGGCTCTTTTTATGTGCCCTGCTGCTCAACAGAGGCGGGCTTGAGATTCACAGAGCAATTGCCATGCCTAAAGTTGAATGGGCATTCAATAACTCCTGAAAACGACGTCGCGACGTGTCTACATAGCCCTTGTCAATGTGCGGATTAGAAGCGCTCGAGAAACCTGGCCACCGGCGGGGGTTGCAGCTGTGAGCAGTTAGGTAGCACTTGCGCGAGCGCTGTATCGCGCCTTGCATGGCAAGTGTCACTCCAAGCACAGCCGGCCGACGAACGCGAACGCTCGTCGGCCGCCATAACAACTTGTCTATTCACGACGCGCTAAAAGGTGGCGCGCCCTCGATTCGTGAACAATTTGAGCGCGTGCGCCTCTGTCGAAGCCAACTCGTCGGCACCCGGTGCCTATCCCCTGCGCGCACTCAACACTCGACGGCACTCACCGCCAACCCGCCGCGAGAGGTCTCTTTGTACTTGTCGTGCATATCCGCCCCGGTATCACGCATGGTGCGTATGACCCGGTCCAGGGAAATGAAGTGCTGGCCATCACCGCGCAAGGCCATCTGTGCGGCATTGATCGCCTTGACCGCGGCAATCGCGTTGCGCTCGATGCAGGGCACCTGGACCAGCCCGCCCACCGGATCACAGGTCAGGCCGAGGTTATGTTCCAGGCCGATTTCCGCCGCGTTGCACAACTGCGCAGGCGTCGCCCCCAGAATCTCCGCCAACCCGGCCGCCGCCATGGCGCAGGCCGAGCCCACCTCCCCCTGGCAGCCCACTTCGGCGCCGGAGATCGAAGCGTTCTTCTTGCACAAGATGCCGATCGCTGCCGCACCCAGGAAAAAGTCCACCACGTTGGCGTCGGTCACTTCCTCGCTGAACTTCATGAAGTAATGCAGCACCGCCGGAATGATCCCGGCCGCGCCATTGGTGGGGGCAGTTACCATGCGGCCGCCGGCGGCGTTTTCCTCGTTCACCGCCAGGGCGAACAGGTTGACCCACTCCATGGCGCTCAAGGTCGAGCCGATCACATTGGGCTTGTTCAACTCCTGCAGGCTGCGGTGCAGCTTGGCCGCACGCCGCCGCACATTGAGCCCGCCGGGCAGGATGCCTTCGTGCTTGAGCCCCTGTTCGACGCAATCCTGCATGGCCCGCCAGAGCGTCATCAGCGTGTCGCGGATTTCCTCCTCAGGGCGCCAGACCTTCTCGTTGGCCAGCATCAGTTCGGCGACCCGCAGGTTGTGCTCCTGACACAGGCTGAGCAATTGCGCCGCACTGGAAAAGTCGTAAGGCAGTTCGCTGCGATCCAGGTCCGCCACGCCACTGCTGGCCTGGGCCTGGTCGACGACAAAACCGCCGCCCACCGAATAGTAGGTATCGCGGTGCAACTCACCGCCCTCGCCTTCCACTACCAGGGTCATGGCGTTGGGGTGAAAGGGCAGGTTTTCATCCACCAGGCGCATGTCCCGGGACCAGATGAAAGCCACCGGCAGGCGACCGTCCAGCAACAGAGTGTCGGTTTCCCGCAGCCGCTCGATGCGGGTGCCGATCAACGAAGGATCGATCGCGTCCGGCCACTCCCCCATCAACCCCATGATCACCGCGTTGTCGCTACCGTGGCCGATGCCGGTGGCGGACAGCGAACCGAAGAGTTGCACCTCGACCCGCCGTACCTGTTCCAGCAGGTGTTTTTCCTTCAATGCCTGGACGAACAACGCCGCTGCGCGCATGGGCCCGACGGTGTGGGAACTGGAGGGACCGATGCCGATCTTGAACAAGTCGAAAACACTGATAGCCATTACTGCAAAACCCCTCGTTGAGCACAGTCCAGACGCCAAAAACGCCCGCTGACGGAGCTGCTACGCTCAAGCTGCAATCCGCCGAGAAGGGCGCATCATCAGGCTTTTAACGAGTCCCACGACGTCTGACACCGACCCACTCATGCCCACTAACGCCGCCAGGCGCAACGCTCGAGTTTTGGGCGCTTTTGCGGCTCAGATGCAGGAAAAATTGCAGAAAAACACTGTAAGCGACCTCACCGACACTGGATGCGACCCTCCCTGTACTGGATACGACGCACCCTGTAGGCGACAGATTTTCACTGGTACATGATCAGTCTCGACTCGATTGCAAGGCACGGTGGTAGAGCTGTTCCCGACACACCAACCGCCACACTTATAAGCGCGGTCCAAACGCCGCCAGAAAAACATCCAGGAGTCTCCCCGATGAAAGGTTCCCCGTCGTTGTTGTTGGCCGCCACGCTGAGTCTGCCGCTTCTGGCACAAGCTGCAGAACCGGCGCAATGCAGCACCGTAAACTTCTCCGATGTCGGCTGGACCGACATCACCGTGACCACCGCCACCACCAGCGTCGTGCTCAACGCCCTGGGCTACAAGACCAAGACCACGATGATTTCCGTGCCGGTGACCTACAAGTCCCTGGCCGACGGCAAGAACATGGACATCTTCCTCGGCAACTGGATGCCGACCATGGAAAACGACATCAAGCAGTACCGTGATGCCGGCACCGTGGAAACCGTGCGCGCCAACCTGGAGAACGCCAAGTACACCCTGGCAGTGCCTGAGGCGCTGTACGACAAGGGCCTGAAAGACTTCTCCGACCTGGTCAAGTTCAAGAAGGAACTGGACGGCAAGATCTATGGCATCGAGCCGGGCAACGACGGCAACCGCACCATCCAGACGATGATCGACAAGAACGCCTTCGGCCTCAAGGACGCCGGCTTCAAGGTAGTGGAATCCAGTGAGGCGGGCATGCTTTCGCAAGTCGAACGCGCCCAGCGCCGCGACACCGCGGTGGTGTTCCTGGGCTGGGAACCGCACCCGATGAACACCCGTTTCAAGATGAAGTACCTGACCGGGGGTGACGAGTTCTTCGGCCCCAACTTCGGCCAGGCGACCATCTACACCAACACCCGCAAGGGCTACACCAGCGAATGCAGCAACGTCGGCCAGTTGCTGAAGAACCTGTCGTTCACCCTGAACATGGAAAGCTCCCTGATGGGTAACGTTCTGGACGACAAGATGAAGCCTGACGCGGCCGCCAAGGCCTGGCTGAAGAACAACCCACAGGTGCTCGATACATGGCTCGCTGGCGTGACCACCATTGACGGTAAACCCGGCCTTGCAGCCGTGAAAGCCAAGCTTGAGCAGGCCTCTAATTAATAAGTAGCGCGCTTACGCCGGGTGGGTTCGCCCGCCCGGGCTGTTTTTTCCTTGCATGCGGACGTTCAATACCATGCTGACTGATCAGAAAATCCCCTTGGGCCAGTACATCGCAGCTTTCGTAGAGTGGTTGACGAAGCACGGCGCCTACATCTTCGACGCGATCGCTACCACCCTGGAAACCATGATCCACGGCGTGACGTTCGCGCTGACCTGGTTCAACCCCCTGGCCCTGATCGGCCTGATCGCCCTGCTCGCGCACTTGATCCAGCGCAAATGGGGCCTGACTGTATTTGTCGTGCTGTCGTTCCTGCTGATCCTCAACCTGGGGTACTGGCAGGAAACCATGGAAACCCTGGCCCAGGTCCTGTTCGCCACCCTGGTCTGCGTGGTCATCGGCGTGCCCCTGGGGATCGTCGCCGCCCACAAGCCGCTGTTCTATACGATGATGCGTCCAGTGCTCGACCTGATGCAGACCGTACCCACTTTCGTCTACCTGATCCCGACCCTGACCCTGTTCGGCCTGGGCGTGGTGCCCGGGTTGATTTCCACCGTAGTGTTCGCCATCGCGGCACCGATTCGCCTGACCTACCTGGGCATTCGCGATGTTCCACAAGAGTTGATGGATGCCGGCAAAGCCTTTGGCTGCTCGCGCCGTCAGTTGTTGTCGCGCATTGAACTGCCCCACGCCATGCCGAGCATCGCCGCCGGTATCACCCAGTGCATCATGCTGTCGCTGTCGATGGTGGTGATCGCCGCCCTGGTGGGCGCCGATGGCCTGGGCAAGCCGGTGGTCAACGCACTCAACACTGCCGATATTGCATTGGGTTTTGAAGCCGGCCTGGCGATCGTCCTGCTGGCGATCATGCTCGACCGCATCTGCAAGCAACCTGAAGCCAAAGTAGGAGGTGACGCATGAGCATTATCCGCTTCGACAAGGTCGACGTGATTTTCTCCAAGGACCCGCGCGAGGCGCTCAAGCTGCTGGACCAGGGCATGACCCGCAACGAGATCCTGAAGAAGACCGGGCAGATCGTTGGCGTGGAAAACGCCAGCCTGGATGTCGAGAAGGGCGAGATCTGCGTGCTGATGGGCCTCTCAGGCTCCGGCAAGTCGAGCTTGCTGCGCTGCATCAACGGCCTCAACACCGTGAGCCGCGGCAAGCTGTTCGTCGAGCACGAAGGCAAGCAGATCGACATTGCCTCTTGCAGCCCCGCCGAACTGAAAATGATGCGCACCCAGCGCATCGCCATGGTGTTCCAGAAGTTCGCCCTGATGCCCTGGCTGACGGTGCGGGAAAACATCAGCTTCGGCCTGGAGATGCAGGGCCGGCCGGAAAAGGAACGGCGCAAGCTGGTGGATGAGAAGCTTGAGCTGGTGGGCCTGACCCAGTGGCGCAACAAGAAACCCGACGAGCTTTCCGGCGGCATGCAGCAACGTGTGGGCCTGGCCCGCGCCCTGGCGATGGACGCAGATATCCTGCTGATGGACGAACCCTTCTCGGCCCTCGACCCACTGATCCGCCAAGGCCTGCAGGACGAGTTGCTGGAGCTGCAACGCAAGCTGAGCAAGACCATCGTGTTCGTCAGCCACGACCTGGACGAGGCCCTGAAGCTCGGCAGCCGCATCGCCATCATGAAAGACGGCAGGATCATCCAGTACAGCAAACCGGAAGAGATCGTCCTCAACCCGGCCGACGACTATGTACGCACCTTCGTCGCCCACACCAACCCGTTGAACGTGCTCTGCGGGCGCAGCCTGATGCGCACCCTGGACAACTGCAAGCGGGTCAACGGTTCGGTATGCCTGGACCCGGGCGGCGACTCCTGGCTGGACCTGGCGGAAGGCAACACCATCAAGGGCGCGCGGCGCAATGGCTCGCAGATGGACCTGCAGAACTGGATTCCGGGGCAAGCGGTGGAGGAGCTGGGACGGCGCCCGACCCTGGTGGATTCCAACATCGGCATGCGCGACGCCCTGCAGATCCGCTACCAGACCGGCAACAAACTGGTGCTCCACGACAACCAGAAGGTGGTGGGAATTCTCGGCGACAGCGAGCTCTACCACGCCCTGCTCGGCAAGAACCTGGGTTAAGCAGCAGACACAAAAACGCCGCGAGCAATCGCGGCGTTTTGCTTTAACGACACACCACCTTCTGTAGGAGCTGGCTTGCCAGCGAAGAGGCCCTGAAGCCTTGCAGCACCCTTGAGGGCGCCGTCGCCGGCAAGCCGGCTCCTACATCCGGTGGAGCCGCTCCATCGGGAGCGGCCCGTGACTTCACTCAGCTATAGACACGGCCAAGGAGCTGCCGATGGCTTTCGAACTGATCGAGCACATCTCGGGTGATCTGCTCCTGGGTGAAGCCCATCAGGTCGTATTCCTGGCTGCCGTTGTGCAGGTACACCTCGGCGCGGTAATAGCGCGTACGCTCTTCCTCAGCCTCGGTCGACTCGCTCGGCGTGGCCAGGTAGCCGTCCAGGCTCACTTCGTAGACAAAAGGGTTGCCCTCTTCCATCTCGATCCGCACGCCCATGCAGTGCTTGGACTTGCCGAGCAAGGTCTGCACGTCCAGGCCTTGGGTACGCAGCAGCACTGCAGCTTCTTCCAGGGCCGGAGTGACCTTTTTATCCATGAAGCGCTGGACCACCGACTGCGTCGGTTGCAGATCGAGGGCGGTCAGGCGCTCGCTGAAACCACGACGCCCGCGTTCAGCCAGTTGCGCCTGCTCCTGTTCGATCTGCACGTCCTGGCGCATGGCCTTGTGCAAGCCGAACATAAAGAACACCAGCACCACCGAGAACGGCAGCCCCGCCAGCACCACCATGGTTTGCATGGCTTCGAAGTTGCCGGCAAAGAGCAGACCGATGGTCACCAGGGTGATCACCACCGACCAGAAGATCCGCAGCCAGTGCGGCGCGTCTTCGTCAACGTTGCCGCCCTTGCAGGACAGGTTGGCCATCATCACCGCGCCAGAGTCGGCCGGGGTCAGGAACAGCACGAAGCCGACGAAAATCGACACACCGATCACAATCTTCGACGCTGGGTAATGCTCAAGCAGTTGGTAGATGGCCATGGACGGCTGCTCGAGTGCCGTCTTGCCAAGTTCCACCGCCCCATGGTTCATCACCAGGTCCAGTGCCGAGTTACCGAAGATCGACAGCCAGGCCAACGTGAAGCCCAGGGGAATCAGCAGCACGCCCGCCACCAGTTCGCGCACGGTGCGGCCACGGGAAATACGCGCGATGAACATGCCCACGAATGGTGCCCAGGAAATCCACCAGGCCCAGTAGAACAGGGTCCACAGGCCCAACCAGCGGTCAGACTTGGCGCTGTCGCCTTCGTACACATAAAGGTCGAAGGTCTTCAGCACTACACCGTTGAGGTAGTCGCCGATGTTCTGCACAAAGCCGTTAAGCAGGTGCAAGGTCGGGCCAAACAGCAGCACGAAAATCAGCAGGCCGCTGAACAGCACGATGTTCAGGTTGGACAGGCGGCGAATGCCGTTCTCCACGCCGGAAACCGCAGCGATGGTCGCCACCGTGCTCATGACGATGATCACGATCAGCAGGTTGGTGTTGCTGTGTTCCATGCCGAACAGGTTTTCCAGACCGGAAGACACCTGCATCGAGCCGATGCCCAGGTTGGTCACCAGGCCCAGCAGGGTCACGAACATGCCAAAGCCATCCACCGCGTGACCGGCCGCGCCTTTCACCCAACGCTCGCCCACCAGCGGGTACAGCGCCGAACGCAGGGCCAGTGGCTGGTTATGCCGATAGGCAAAGTAGGCTACCGCCAGGCCGACCAAGGCATAAATCGCCCAGCCGTGCAGACCCCAGTGCAGGAATGTCAGCTGCACCGCCTGACGCGCCGCCAGGTTGCTGCCGGCCACGCCTTCGGGCGGGTTGAAGTAGTGGTCCAGGGGCTCGGACGCGCCGAAGTACAGCAGCGAGATACCGATACCGGAGGAAAACAGCATGCCGGCCCAAGCGCCGTAGCTGAAGTCCGGGGTGTCATCCTTGCTGCCCAGCTTGAGCTTGCCGTAGGAAGAGAATGCCAGGCCCACCACGAACACCAGGTAGGCGGCGATCACCACCATGTAGTACCAGCCGAAGCTGCGGGACAACCAGGCCTGGGCGATACCCAGCAATCTGCCGGCCTCTTGCGGGGCGATGATCAGAATGCTGGTCAACAACAGGATCAGCGCGGTCGAGGTGTAGAACACCCAACCGTTGACCCGCACCTTTTCCGGTGGGGTCTTTATAAGAGAGGCAGAACTCATTGCACAGATGCTCCAGGCAGTGCGAGAGAAGGACACAAGGCAACACGGCACTCGACCAATCGGTTAGTTGGCAGCCGATCGTCGGGTGATATAAAGACACCCCGAAAAAACCCGAAACCGCAAAACTCGCGTGGCGTAGCCGCATCGAAGGTTGGTCGCGAAACTGCAGCTCATCGCCTGGCCCCCAGAGCATCCTGCCCCTTCAACACGTCCGTTCTCTTGCCGGTCCACGCCATGCCACATGTAAGCTTTGGGATTATTTCGGAGGTCGTTTTCCCGCCATCTACAGGTAGGGAAAACTTCCCAGGTAGCGACGATTTGTCGCAGATCTTATTCTTTGTTGATTGAACGTTCAATCAAAACAAAATAGACTGGCCCACAAGTCGACAGGCGTATGACGCCCATCGACAGGCCTAAGGAGAGGTAGCAGATGCCCAAGGTCGGTATGCAACCCATACGCCGCCAGCAATTGATCGAAGCCACGCTGCAAGCGGTCGATCAGGTCGGAATGGGGGACGCCAGCATTGCGCTGATCGCCCGTTTGGCCGGTGTCTCGAACGGCATCATCAGTCACTACTTTCAGGACAAGAACGGCCTGATTGCCGCGACCATGCGGTACCTGATGAATGTCCTGATAGAGAACGTCACCGAGCGCCGTCAGGCGCTGACAGATGACAGCCCGCGGGCACATCTGCAGGTGATCATCGAAGGCAACTTCGACGCCAGCCAGGTCAATGGACCGGCAATGAAAACCTGGCTGGCCTTCTGGGCCACCAGCATGCACCACCCGTCATTGCACAGGTTGCAGCGGATCAACGATCACCGCCTTTATTCCAACCTGTGTTGCCAGTTTCGCCGCGTCTTGGCGCTGGATGAAGCACGCAGCGCAGCCCGCGGTCTGGCAGCCCTGATCGACGGTTTGTGGTTGCGCGGCGCGCTGTCGGGAGACGCTTTCGACACCGAGCAGGCGCAACAGATCGCTTACGAATACATGGATTTCCAACTGGCTAAGCAGGAGCGCTAGAGCACAACTAAAGACGCTCGGCCCCTGACGCCACTGATCAGTGCGCCCCGAACTTCAGGGCGCCTGCAGTGGTCAAGCCAACTACTTAATGCACTTGCGAGGACACTATGGCCCGTTTCGAACTGCAAAAACTCTACATCGATGGCGGCTACACCGACGCCGGCAGCGACGTCACTTTCGATGCCATCAACCCGGCCAATGGTGAAGTTCTCGCACAAGTGCAACGTGCGACCAAGGAAGACGTTGAACGCGCCGTGGTCAGCGCTGAAAAAGGCCAGAAGATCTGGGCCGCGATGACCGCCATGGAGCGTTCGCGCATCCTGCGTCGCGCTGTGGAAATCCTCCGCGAGCGCAACGACGAGCTGGCCGCCCTGGAGACTCTGGACACCGGCAAGTCGTACTCCGAGACGCGCTATGTCGACATCGTTACCGGCGCCGACGTGCTGGAATACTACGCTGGCCTGGTCCCGGCCATCGAAGGCGAGCAGATCCCGCTGCGCACCACTTCCTTCGTCTACACCCGTCGCGAGCCGCTGGGCGTGGTTGCCGGTATCGGCGCGTGGAACTACCCGATCCAGATCGCCCTGTGGAAATCCGCACCGGCCCTGGCCGCTGGCAACGCAATGATCTTCAAACCGAGTGAAGTGACTTCGCTGACCACCCTGAAACTGGCCGAGATCTACACCGAAGCCGGCCTGCCGGACGGCGTGTTCAACGTCCTGACCGGCAGCGGCCGTGAAGTCGGCACCTGGCTGACCGAACACCCGCGCATCGAGAAGATCTCCTTCACCGGCGGCACCGATACCGGCAAGAAAGTCATGGCCAGCGCCTCCAGCTCTTCGCTGAAAGACGTGACCATGGAACTGGGTGGCAAGTCGCCGCTGATCATTTTCGACGACGCCGACCTCGATCGCGCCGCCGACACCGCGATGATGGCCAACTTCTACAGCTCCGGTCAGGTCTGCACCAACGGTACTCGGGTGTTCGTACCGAGCCACCTGAAAGCCGCTTTCGAAGCCAAGATCGCCGAGCGCGTTGCCCGCATCCGCATCGGCAACCCGGAAGACGAAAACACCAACTTCGGCCCATTGGTGAGCTTCGCCCACATGGAAAGCGTGCTGGGCTACATCGCCAAGGGTAAAGAAGAAGGTGCCCGCGTCCTCTGCGGCGGCGAGCGCCTGACCGACGGCGAATTCGCCAAAGGCGCTTTCGTGGCACCAACCGTGTTCACTGACTGCACCGACGAGATGACCATCGTTCGTGAAGAAATCTTCGGCCCGGTGATGGCGATCCTCACCTACGAGACCGAAGAAGAAGTGATCCGTCGCGCCAACGACACCGACTTCGGCCTGGCTGCCGGCCTGGTCACCAAGGACCTGAACCGCGCCCACCGCGTCATCCATCAACTGGAAGCCGGTATCTGCTGGATCAACGCCTGGGGCGAGTCCGACGCCAAGATGCCGGTCGGCGGCTACAAGCAATCGGGCGTGGGCCGTGAGAACGGCATCAGCTCGCTGAACAACTTCACCCGCATCAAGTCGGTGCAAGTTGAACTGGGCGACTACGCCTCGGTGTTCTAAGCAGCTGTAAGCGGCAAGCAAAGGCCAAGGCTTTGCTTGCCGCCCTGCTCCCCCCATTCACGCCAAGCCCGCTTCGCTGCTTCCTGCAGCTTGAAGCTTGAGGCTTGCAGCTCTCCACGGAGGCTCTAATGGCCCAAGAATTCGATTACATCATCATCGGTGCCGGCTCCGCCGGTAACACCCTGGCGACCCGTCTGACTGAAGACGCTGGCGTCACCGTCCTGCTGCTGGAAGCCGGCGGCCCGGACTACCGCTTCGACTTCCGTACCCAGATGCCGGCGGCACTGGCGTACCCGCTGCAAGGCCGTCGCTACAACTGGGCCTATGAAACCGATGCCGAGCCACACATGGACGGCCGCCGTATGGAATGCGGTCGCGGCAAGGGCCTGGGTGGTTCGTCGCTGATCAACGGCATGTGCTACATCCGCGGCAACGCCATGGACTACGACGGCTGGGCCAAGCTGCCTGGCCTGGAAGACTGGACCTACCTGGATTGCCTGCCGTATTTCCGCAAGGCGGAAACCCGCGACATCGGCGCCAACGACTACCACGGTGGCGACGGCCCGGTCAGCGTGACCACGCCTAAAGCTGGCAACAACCCGTTGTTCCACGCCATGGTCGAAGCCGGCGTGCAAGCCGGTTACCCGCGTACCGAAGACCTCAACGGCTACCAGCAGGAAGGCTTCGGTCCGATGGACCGTACCGTCACCCCTAAAGGTCGTCGCGCCAGCACCGCCCGCGGTTACCTGGACGTGGCCAAGCAGCGCTCGACCCTGACCATCGTCACCCACGCGCTGAGCGACAAGATTCTCTTTGAAGGCAAGCGCGCCGTCGGCGTCAGCTACCTGCAAGGCAGCACCGAAGAGCGCGTGGAAGCTCGTGCCCGCAAGGAAGTCCTGGTGTGCAGCGGCGCGATCGCTTCGCCACAACTGCTGCAACGCTCCGGCGTCGGCCCGGCCAAACTCCTGGAAAGCCTCGAAATCCCGGTGGTCCACGACCTGCCGGGCGTCGGCGAGAACCTCCAGGACCACCTGGAGCTGTACCTGCAATACGCCTGCACCCAGCCTGTCTCGCTGTACCCATCGCTGCTGTGGTGGAACCAGCCGGCCATTGGTGCCGAGTGGCTGCTCAAGGGCACCGGCATCGGCGCCAGCAACCAGTTCGAAGCGGGCGGTTTCATCCGTACTCGCGAAGAATTCGAATGGCCGAACATCCAGTACCACTTCCTGCCGGTAGCGATTAACTACAACGGCAGCAACGGAGTGAAAGAGCACGGTTTCCAGGCACACATGGGCTCCATGCGTTCGCCAAGCCGTGGCCGCGTGCAGGCCAAGTCCAAGGACCCACGCCAGCACCCGAGCATCCTCTTCAACTACATGGCCACCGAGCAGGACTGGCAGGAATTCCGCGACGGCATCCGCCTGACCCGTGAAATCATGCAGCAGCCGGCCCTGGACGCCTACCGTGGTCGCGAGATCAGCCCGGGCATCGAGATGCAGACCGATGAACAACTGGACACGTTCATCCGCGAGCACGCCGAGACCGCGTTCCACCCATCCTGCTCGTGCAAGATGGGCACCGACGACATGGCCGTAGTGGATGGCCAGGGTCGCGTGCACGGCATGCAAGGCCTGCGTGTGGTGGATGCCTCGATCATGCCGATCATCACCACCGGCAACCTCAACGCGCCGACGATCATGATGGCCGAGAAAATCGCCGACAAGATCCGTGGCCGTCAGCCGCTGCCTCGCAGCAAGGCCGACTACTACGTAGCGGGCGACGCCCCGGTGCGTGGCAAGCCGATGCGTGAAGTGGGTCCGACCGCGCAGTAAGCGATGTTGGCGCCGACCGCAACGGTCGGCGCCATTTACCCACCTGTATTCTTATTCTGCTGCACTGGCGCCACTGCCTTTTCTCCCGCTCCTCAGCGCATCATCCCGTTTCAGGGATTGCGTCCTTGATCGCAGCCTTCGGCAGCGGCTACAGTTCTGCAACCTGCCCACCCCCTTTGCATCACGGACTTTATCCCGAGCCCACCGCCGCCTATACCTGTAGGAGCCGGTTTGCTGGCGATAAGGCCCGCGAGCCGCCCGCTTTTTACAAGGAGGTCCTCCATGTTCGACTTTCACCCCCAGCTCAAGCAGCGCTTCGCTGCCTTGCGCACGGGCGCCGAATTCTTTTCCCTGCGCTATGTACGCGAGTCGGACCAGTACCTGTCGGTGCGCAAGAATATCGCCGAACCGCCGAGCCTGGGCCGTGACGAAGGCGCGATGCTGACAGTACGGGTGCGCGGCGTGGAAGCCTACGCGGCCACCAACGACCTGTCGCAAAGCGGTCTGCAAGCGGCCCTGGATCGGGCCGAACAACAGGCCCGGGTGATTGCCGCCCACGCCCTGCTGGACCTGCGCGAACAGCCGGTGTCCAGCCATCGTGCAGACTATCTTTCGCCGAACCTGGACCAGCCCTTCCCGTCCCTCAGCGACTGCTATCAACTGCTGGGCGACGAGTCGGCCTCGGTGCCCAAGGACGAGCGCCTGGTGAACTGGCAGGTAGGCATCGGCGTCACCCAGGTCGAGCAGATCTACCTCAACAGCGCCGGCGCCGAGCTGCGCCAGGCACAACGCTTCGTCTACCCGGGCCTGGACGTCACCGCCTACGACGGCAACGACAGCCAGACCCGCAGCCTGGGCCGGGAGAACTTCGGTCAACAGGGCGCTGGCGACGTGATCAACCGCTGCGGCTTGCTGGGAGCAGCACCACGAGTTGCCGATCAGGCCCTGCAATTGCTCTTGGCACCGAACACCCCGCAAGGCCCCCGGGACCTGCTGTTGACCCCGGACCAGATGATGCTGCAGATCCACGAGTCCATCGGCCACCCCCTGGAGCTGGATCGGATTCTCGGTGACGAGCGCAACTACGCCGGTACCAGCTTCGTCAAACAGGAAGACTTCGGCCACCTGCAATACGGCTCGTCCCTGCTCAACGTGACCTTCGACCCGGAAATCCCCGAGGAGCTGGCCAGCTATGGCCATGACGACGACGGCACGGCCGCGCGCAAGCAGTTCCTGATTCGCGAGGGCCTGTTGGTACGCCCCCTGGGCGGCGCCCTGTCGCAATACCGCAGTGGCCTCGACGGCGTTGCCAACAGCCGCGCCAGCAGCTGGAATCGCGCACCGATCGACCGCATGGCCAACCTCAATATCGAACCCGGCGATCAGCCCCTGGAACAACTGATCGGCCAGATCGAGCACGGCATCCTGATGTCCACCAACCGCTCCTGGTCCATCGACGATGCCCGCAACAAGTTCCAGTTTGGTTGCGAGTGGGGCCAGTTGATCGAGAACGGCGAACTCAAGGGCGTGGTCAAGAACCCCAACTACCGGGGGATTTCCGCACAGTTCTGGCGCAACCTCAGCGCCGTCGGCGATCGCAGCACCTTCCAGGTGCTGGGCACGCCCAACTGTGGCAAGGGCGAACCCAACCAGGTGATCCGCGTCGGCCATGCTTCGCCGGCCTGCGTGTTCAGCAAGATTGACGTATTTGGAGGAGACGCCTGATGACCAGGACAATGAATCAGGCCGAGCAGTTCAAGGTGCTGGTGCAGTGGCTGAAGGACGCGCTCAAGGAGTCGGAGCAGTTCACCCTGAGCTATGCCGCCGAGTCCTCGGAGTTCATCCGCTTCAACCACGCCAAGGTGCGCCAGGCCGGCCAGGTGCAACAGGCCAGCCTGCACTTCAAGCTGATCGAAGACGGTCGCCATGCCGATCTGAGCATCACGTTGAGCAACGACCCCGACGTTGATCGCCAGCGCCTGGCCGAAGGCCTGCAACAACTGCGCGAGACCCTGCCACTGCTGCCGGCGGACCCGTACCTGATGCTCAACCACACCGGCTGGCATTCCCATCACGTGCAGGAACACCCGCTGCCGGGTAGCGAGCAGGTGGTGGAGGAAATCGGCCGCGCCGGTGCCGGCCTGGATCTGGTAGGCATCTACGCTGCCGGCCCCATCAGCCGTGGTTTTGCCAGCTCCGACGGGGCCTTCGGCTGGCATCAGGCCAATAGCTTCAACTTCGACTTCAGCCTGTTCCACGCCAACGGCGAGGCGGTGAAAGCCAGCTACGCCGGACACGCCTGGAACAGCGAGCAATTCGCCCAGCGCTTCGACCAGGCGCGCCAGCAACTGGAGTTCCTCGGACGGCCGCTGCGCACCCTGGCGCCAGGGCAGTATCGCGCCTACCTGGCACCGGCGGCCCTGGAAGAGATCATGGGCATGCTGGCCTGGGGCGGCTTCTCGGCCCAGTCCATCGCCAGCAAGCACAGCCCGCTGCAGAAGCTCTATGCCGGCGATAGCAGCCTCAGCCCGCTGGTGTCCCTGGACGAGCAGGTCAGCGGCTCCCTGAGCCCGGCGTTCTCCGATGAAGGCTACCCGCGCAGCGATCTGGCGCTGATCAGCCAGGGCGCCGCCAATGCCCAGTTGATCAACTCCCGCAGCGCCGTCGAATATGGCCTGACCACCAACGGCGCTGGCAGCGGCGAATACCCCAGCGCGCTGAACATGCTGGCGGGCCAGCTGTCCCAACAGGAGATTCTCAAGCAGTTGGGCACCGGCCTGTACATCAGCAACCTGTGGTACCTGAACTACTCGGACCTGCCGGCGGCGCGCCTGACCGGCATGACCCGCTTCGCCACCTTCTGGGTGGAGAACGGCGAGATCCAGGCACCGGTGAGCACCATGCGCTTCGACGACAGCGTCTACAGCTTGCTGGGTTCACAACTGGAGGCCCTGACCGAACAGCGAGAGCTTCTGCTGTCGGCCAGTACCTACGGCCAGCGCCAGACCGCTTCGATGCATCTGCCCGGAGCACTGGTCAGCCGCCTGACCCTGACCCTGTAGGAACTGCCCGCAAAGCTGTAGGAGCTGGCTTGCCAGCGAACGATGCAACGCCCCGGCCCGAATGCAGCGCGTCCTTCGCCGGCAAGCCGGCTCCTACCTGAACTGACATCGAGGTCCCATGCCCGAACGCCCGCCTCTTGACGCCACCACCGCCCGCTGGGTGCCCTGGGTAGTGGCCATCGCCTTCTTCATGCAATCCCTGGACGGCACCATCCTCAATACGGCGTTGCCGGCCATGGCCAAGGACCTTGCGGAAGATCCGCTGCGCATGCAGGGGGTGATCATCGCCTACATGCTCACCGTAGCCCTGCTGATCCCCGCCTCGGGCTGGATCGCCGACCGCTTCGGCACCAAGAAGATCTTCTTTGGCGCCATCTTGCTGTTCAGCATCGGCTCCTTGCTGTGCGCCCTCTCCAATTCCCTGGGCATGCTCAACGGCGCACGGGTGATCCAGGGCCTGGGCGGGGCCCTGATGCTGCCGGTGGGCCGGCTGGTTGTGCTGCGCGCCTACCCGCGCTCGGAACTGGTGCGGATCATGGGATTCATCACCATCCCCGGGCTGCTGGGTCCGCTGATCGGCCCGACCATGGGCGGCTGGATGGTGCAGTACCTGACCTGGCACTGGATCTTCCTGATCAACCTGCCAGTGGGCGCCGTTGGCTGCTACGCGGTGTGGCGCTTTATTCCCGACCTGCGCGGCAGCGAGCGCACACGCTTCGATAGCCTGGGCTTTTTGCTGTTCGGCGCAGCGATGGTGCTGATCACCATCGCCATGGAAGGCCTGGGCGAGTTGCACCTGCCCCACCTGCGGGTGATGCTGCTGCTGTTCGGCGGGATGGCGTGCCTGGCGGCCTACTGGCTGCGCGCCGGGCATATCGACAACCCGCTGTTCGCGCCGTCGCTGTTCAAGGTGCGAACCTTTGCCGTGGGCATCCTCGGCAACCTGTTCGCCCGTTTGGGCAGCGGCGCCTTGCCGTTCCTGGTGCCCTTGCTGCTGCAGGTGGCCCTGGGTTATTCGCCGTCCCAGGCCGGCATGAGCATGCTGCCCCTGGCCGCCGCGGCGATGCTGGCCAAATCCATTGCCCGGCCGCTGATCGAGCGCCTGGGCTATCGCATTGTGCTCACCGGCAACACCCTGGCCCTGGGCCTGATGCTGGCAAGCATGGGGCTGGTCAGCGAACAGACGCCCTACCCGCTGCTGCTGTGCATGCTGGCGGTGCTGGGGGCGATCAACTCGCTGCAGTTCACGGCGATGAATACCGTGACCCTGATCGACCTCGACGATGCCGCCGCCAGCAGCGGCAACAGCCTGCTGTCGGTGGTAGCGCAGTTGTCCCTGAGCCTGGGGGTGGCCTGTGCCGGTGCGTTGCTCGGCGGCTTTACCGCGGGAGTGGGTAACGACGGGGTGGATACGGTGCTGGGCGCCTTCCAGCTGACCTTCCTCACCGTGGGCATCATGGCGATGCTGGCGGCGGCGATCTTCCTCCAGCTATCACCCACCGACGGCCGCCGAGCGCGCAAGGTCGAGGAACACATCGAACACTGAACCCACACACCTCCCCCGTAGGAGCCGGCTTGCCGGCGAAGAGACCCTTGAGCCCTGTGCAAACCTTGCGGCCGCCTTCGCTGGCAAGCCAGCGCCTATCCAGAACCGCCCCTGTGCGGTTGCTCGTCCAGAATTTGCAGGTTGAGGGAGCGGGACTGATACACTGCGCGACATTTTGTTTTGCAGGCCAGTCCCGTGACCACCATTGCCACCGCTTTTAATACTTTGCCCCTGTCTCCCGCCATGCTGGCTAACCTCGACTCCCTCGGTTATGCCCAGATGACGCCGATCCAGGCGCAGAGCTTGCCGGTGATCCTCAAGGGCATGGACCTGATCGCCCAGGCCAAGACCGGCAGCGGCAAGACCGCCGCCTTCGGCATCGGCCTGCTGAACCCGATCAACCCGCGCTACTTCGGTTGCCAGGCGCTGGTGATCTGCCCGACCCGCGAGCTTGCCGACCAGGTGGCCAAGGAAATCCGTCGCCTGGCCCGCGCCGAAGACAACATCAAGGTCCTGACCCTGTGCGGCGGCGTGTCCTTCGGCCCGCAGATCGCCTCCCTGGAGCACGGCGCGCACATTATCGTCGGCACCCCGGGGCGCCTGTCCCAGCACCTGCGCAAGGGTTCGCTGAAACTCGACGGCCTCAACACGCTGATCCTCGACGAAGCCGACCGCATGCTCGACATGGGTTTCTACGACCCGATCGAGGAAATCATCGCCTACACCCCGGAACGCCGGCAGACCCTGCTGTTCTCCGCCACCTACCCGGTGGGCATCAAGCAGTTGGCGTCGAAGTTCATGCGCGACCCGCAGCAGGTCAAGGCCGAAGCCTTCCATGCTGACAGCCAGATCGAGCAGCGCTTCTACGAGATCTCGCCGGAAGAGCGGATGGACGCCGTGACCAAGGTCCTGGCGCATTTCCGCCCACAATCCTGCGTGGCTTTTTGCTTCACCAAGCAGCAGGTACAGGAAACCGTCGACCACCTGACCGGCAAAGGCATTTCCGCTGTCGGCCTGCACGGCGACCTGGAGCAGCGTGACCGTGACCAGGTCCTGGCGATGTTCGCCAACCGCAGCACCTCGGTGCTGGTGGCTACTGACGTTGCCGCCCGCGGCCTGGACATCGACGCCCTGGACATGGTGATCAACGTCGAGCTGGCACGGGATTCGGAAATCCACATCCACCGCGTCGGCCGTACCGGTCGTGCCGGTGAGAAAGGCATCGCCATCAGTCTGGTCTCGCCGTCCGAGGCCCATCGCGCCCAGGCCATCGAGCAGCTGCAGAAAGCCCCGTTGAACTGGGAACAGATCGACAGCCTGAAAGCCCAGGGCGGCGGTCCGCTGCTGCCAGCCATGAGCACCCTGTGCATTGGCGCCGGACGCAAGGACAAGGTGCGTCCTGGGGACATCCTCGGCGCCCTGACCGGCGAAGCCGGCATTCCCGGCACCCAGGTTGGCAAGATCGCGATCTTCGACTTCCAGGCCTACGTGGCCGTGGACCGCAGCATCGCCAAGCAGGCCCTGCAACGCCTCAACGACGGCAAGATCAAGGGCCGCTCCCTGCGCGTGCGGATTCTCTGATCCTCTGTAGCAGCGGCCGGGCGGCTTTCCGCTCGCCAGCGAACAACCATGCTGCGGTCTGCCAGACAGACCGCGGCGCCCCCTTTGCTGGCAAGCCAGCTCCTGCAGTTTCCTGAGAGGACAACGTTTTGCGCTCTACCGAAGTCGTGATCATTGGCGCTGGCGCCGCAGGCCTGATGTGCGCCCTGACCGCCGCTGGCCGTGGGCGCCAGGTGCTGCTGCTGGACCACGCCAACAAGGCCGGCAAGAAGATCCTCATGTCCGGCGGCGGCCGCTGCAACTTCACCAATATGTACACCGAGCCGAGCAACTTCCTCTCGCAAAACCCGCACTTCTGCAAGTCGGCCCTGGCCCGCTATACCCAGTGGGACTTCATTGGCATGGTGGCCAAGCACGGCGTGCCCTACCACGAGAAGAAACTCGGCCAGCTGTTCTGCGATAACAAATCCAGCGACATCCTCGGCATGCTGCTCGACGAATGCGAGCAGGTGGGCGTCGAGTTGCGCCTGGACACCTCGATCCAGCAGATCGAGAAACTCGAGTCCGGCTACCTGCTGCAAACCACCCTTGGCCAGGTGCAGTGCCAATCCCTGGTGATCGCCACCGGCGGCCTGTCGATCCCGACCCTGGGCGCCACCGGCTTCGGCTACCAGGTGGCCAGGCAGTTCGGCCATGAACTGCTGCCGACCCGCGCCGGCCTGGTGCCCTTCACCATCACCGACCAGCTCAAAGAGCTGTGCGGCGAGTTGTCGGGAACCTCGGTGGACTGCCTGGTGAGCTGCAACGAGCAGAGTTTCCGCGAGAACATCCTGTTTACCCACCGCGGCCTCAGCGGCCCGGCGATCCTGCAGATTTCCTCCTACTGGCAGCCCGGCGACAGCGTCGAGATCAACCTGCTGCCGGACCACGACGCCCTGGACTGGCTGCAACAGCAGCAAGCCGAGCGCCCCAACAGCGAACTCAAGACCCTGCTGGGTGAGATCTTTACCAAGAAGATGGCCGGGCTCCTGGCCGACCATTGGTTCGTCTCCAAGCCGATGAAGCAGTACACCCCGGCAGAGCTGGCGGACGTGGCAGGCAAACTCGGCAGTTGGCAACTGGTGCCGGCGGGCACTGAGGGTTACCGCACCGCCGAAGTGACCCTGGGCGGCGTCGATACCCGTGAAGTCTCCTCCAAGACCATGGAATCGCTGAAAAGCCCGGGGCTGTACTTCATTGGTGAAGTGCTGGACGTCAGCGGCCACCTGGGCGGTTTCAACTTCCAGTGGGCCTGGGCTTCGGGTTACGCGGCGGCGCAGTACGCCTGAGGTCTTTTCTGAGCTGTCGCTGTAGCCACGGCCAAAGGCAGCAATAGGCCCACAGAGTCTCCGGTCGCTGCGCGCTTCGGCTCGATCGCAACCGGCGCCAGCGACGACAGGGAAACCTCGGCAGCAGACTTGGTTTCAGGCCGGCGGGAACGAATTTTGCTCAAGGATGTGACGGCGGCATTGCGCCGTCGTCAATACTGGCTCAATTTAGCTGCATTGCCCCGGAAGGCCTGCCCCACTCCATGTCATCGACCTCTCTTCGCCATTCCCTGCGCCGTCTCTGGGCACTGGATAAATTCAGCTACAGCGTACGGGTGTTCATCGCTCTGACCGGCAGCATGGCGCTGTGCTGGTATCAGGATGAAATGGCCCTGCTGATCCCGCTGTTCCTCGGCATCATCGCCAGCGCCCTGGCGGAAACCGACGACAGCTGGCAAGGCCGGCTGAACTCCCTGGCGGTGACCCTGGTGTGTTTCAGCATCGCCGCGCTGTCGGTGGAACTGCTGTTCCCCTACCCCTGGATCTTCGCCATCGCCCTGGCCCTGGCCAGTTTTGGCCTGACCATGCTCGGAGCCCTGGGCGAACGCTACGGCGCCATCGCCTCGGCGACCCTGATTCTTTCGGTCTACACCATGATCGGCGTCGACCAGCGCGGCGGCGCGGTGATCGACTTCTGGCATGAACCGCTGCTGCTGGTAGCCGGCGCCGCCTGGTACGGCCTGCTGTCGGTGCTGTGGCAGGCGCTGTTCTCCAACCAGCCGGTGCAACAGAGCCTGGCCCGGCTGTTCCGCGAACTGGGCTACTACCTCAAGCTCAAGTCGTCGCTGTTCGAACCGATCCGCCAGTTGGATGTGGAAGCCCGACGCCTGGAACTGGCCCAGCAAAATGGCAAGGTGGTGGCGGCTCTCAACGCGGCCAAGGAAATAATCCTGCACCGGGTCGGCAATGGCCGGCCAGGGTCGAAGGTCAGCCGCTACCTGAAGCTGTACTTCCTCGCTCAGGACATCCACGAACGCGCCAGTTCGTCCCACTACCCGTACAACGCCCTGGCCGATGCCTTCTTCCACAGCGACGTGCTGTTCCGCTGCCAGCGCCTGCTGCGCCAGCAGGGCAAGGCCTGCCGCGCCCTGGCAGAATCCATCCAGCTGCGCCAACCATTCGTCTACGACGCCAGCTTCGCCGAAGCCCTGAGCGACCTGCACGCCTCCCTGGAACACCTGCGCATCCAGAGCAACCCGGCCTGGCGCGGGCTGCTGCGCTCGCTGCGCGCCCTGGCCGCCAACCTCGGCACCCTCGACCGGCTGCTCAGCGACGCCAGCAATCCCGATGCCCTGGCCGACGCCACCGACAGCAGCCTGCTGGACCGCTCGCCACGCAACCTCAAGGATGTCTGGACGCGCCTGCGCACCCAGCTGACGCCGACCTCATTGCTGTTTCGCCACGCACTGCGCCTGCCCCTGGCGCTGAGCATCGGCTACGGCATGGTGCACTTGATCCACCCGTCCCAGGGCTATTGGATCATCCTCACCACGCTGTTCGTCTGCCAGCCCAACTACGGTGCTACCCGGCGCAAACTGGGACAGCGGATCATCGGCACCGCCATTGGCCTGACCATCGCCTGGGCGCTGTTCGACCTGTTCCCCAGCCCGCTGGTGCAGTCGCTGTTCGCCATTGCCGCCGGGGTGGTGTTCTTTACCAACCGCACCACCCGCTACACCCTGGCCACCGCCGCCATCACCCTGATGGTGCTGTTCTGCTTCAACCAGGTGGGCGATGGTTACGGACTGTTCCTGCCACGGCTGTTCGATACCTTGCTGGGCAGCCTGATCGCCGGGCTCGCGGTGTTCCTGTTCCTGCCGGATTGGCAAGGCCGGCGCCTGAACAAGGTGCTGGCCAACACCCTGACCTGCAACAGCATCTACCTGCGCCAGATCATGCAGCAGTACGCCGCCGGCAAGAGCGACGACCTCGCCTACCGCCTGGCCCGGCGCAACGCCCACAACGCCGATGCCGCACTGTCCACCACCCTGGCCAACATGCTCATGGAGCCGGGGCACTTCCGTAAGGAGGCAGACGTGGGCTTCCGCTTCCTGGTGCTGTCCCACACCCTGCTCAGCTATCTTTCGGGACTCGGCGCACACCGGGAAACCCAACTGCCGAGCGAGGTCCGCGAGCAACTGATCGAGGGGGCCGGGGGCAGCCTGGCGGCGAGTATCGACGAGATCGCCCAGGGCCTGGCCAACAAGACCCCGATTGCGATCCAGAGCGATACCGAGGAGGCGCTGGCCAATGAACTGGAGCAGATGCCCGACGAGATCGACGAAGGCCAGCGCCTGGTGCAAACCCAATTGGGGCTGATCTGCCGCCAGCTGGGCCCGCTACGGACCCTGGCGGCGCATTTGATCAAGGACACCAGCAGCGCTGAATAACCGTAGGAGCCGGCTTGCCGGCGAAAGGGGCCGCGGGAGCTGCGTGAAATCCGGGGGCCTCTTCGCTGGCAAGCCAGCTCCTACACAAGCCAGCGCCTGCACCAGCCTACTGCCCGGTTACATGCCGTGCTCGCGCAACAGGCGGTCGTAGCTGCCATCCGCTTTCATCGCGGCAATTTCCTGATCGAACCTGGCAACGATCTGCGCATGCTCGGGATTCTTCAGGCTCACCAGGATATGCAGGCTGTTTTCGCTCAGGGGCTTGGGCAGGAACTCCACCGCGTTACGTACCCGCGGTGACTCCCGGGCCAGGTAGTAACGGGCAACGTATTCATCTTCCAGGGTCAGCTTGACCCGGTCCGCCGCCAGCATGCGCACGGCCATGGCGAAGTTGTGCACCGGAACCTTCTGCAGGTCCGGGTCATTGTCGAACTCCGGGGAATAGGCATAGCCACGCACCACCGCCACCGGATAAGCGTGCAGTTGCTTGAGATTGTTGTATTCCAGCGGGGCGTCCTTGCGCTTGATGAAGCGCACCCGGTTGAGCATGTACTCCGAAGAGAATTGCCCCAACTGAGTGCGCTCCTCGTTGTACCAGGCATTGACCAGCACGTCGTAGCGCCCCTCGCCAATACCCAACAGGGCCCGAGCCCAGGGCACCTGTTCAAACTCGCTGGAGTAGCCGGCGCGGGCCAGGGCAGTACTGACAATATCGGTGGCCACGCCGCCGTTGACCAAGGTCGCGTCAGTAAAGGGAGGCCAGGTGTCAGCGACCAGTCGCAGCTTCTGTGCAGAAGCGCTCTGGTCCAGCAACAGCAATCCGATCAAAGCCAAAGCTCGATGCAATCGCAGCATGCTAAAAGATCCTTAGCGGGCACGGAGCCCGGCGCGTACCAGCTCACACTTAAGGGACCCTACCGACACTTGGCAGGTCGACCCCAGGCCCTAACATTAGCTCATCGAAAGCGATGTACAGGAGTTGAAAGCAGATTACACAAAGAAGACAAAAACCAGCGACAACAAATAGTGGCATTTTGACCTAACTCACAGAAACAGCCTCTGGGTGATACCTGACAAGACATCCCGCGGCGATGTGCTTACTATCTCGTGCAGCACTTTTCACAGGATATGAACATGGCCATCGAATGGGTCTGCAAACATCACACCGATCTGGGTAAAGAACAGCTGTACGCCATTCTGCAACTGCGCACCGAAGTGTTCGTGGTAGAGCAAAAATGCGCCTATCAGGAAGTTGACGGCCGCGACCTTGAAGGCGACACCTGCCACCTGATGGCCTGGGACGGTGACCGTTTGCTGGCCTATCTGCGCCTGCTGGACCCGATCTCCCAAGGCGGCGACGTAGTGATCGGCCGTGTGGTGACCGCCGAGCAGGCTCGCGGCCAGGGCCTGGGCCACGCCTTGATGGAGCAAGCACTGAAGCAGGCACAACGGCACTGGCCCGAGACTCCGATCTATCTCTCGGCCCAGTCACATCTTCAGGCTTACTACGCAGGCTACGGGTTCATTGTGGCGAGCGAGGAGTACCTGGAAGACGATATCCCGCATATCGGCATGCGCCGCCCCTGAGCCTCAGGGGTACCCCAGCACCGCCTTGATCTGCCGTAGATTGGGCTCGATCCAGCCTTTGTCGATCGCCCCCCAACTGTGGATCCGATAGCGCCCGGCATGATTACGGGCGCCATCCTGCTGCTCGAACTCACAGAGAATATCCAGCTCCGCCAGCGCGGTGATGGTGTCCTGGGCGGTGCGCCGGGGCATGCCGGTCACTTCGCTCAACGCCGGTACGCTACTGGCCAGGCCACTGTCGATCAGGTACGCCACATACAGGCGGCGGTAGAAACTGCTCTTGGTCTTGCTTACATCCATCGCCCACTCCTTGTCGCTAAGGGTTAATCCGACGCCACTGCCTTGGTTTGCAGATCGCGCCAGGTCAGGTAGACCCGCAGGTCGAATTCCAGCTGGTGATAGCCCGGCAGCATATGCTCGCAGAGCTTGTAGAACGCCTTGTTGTGATCGGATTCCTTGAAGTGCGCCAGCTCGTGCACCACGATCATCCGCAGAAATTCCGGAGCCGCTTCCTTGAACAGCGAGGCGATGCGAATCTCCTTCTTGGCCTTGAGCTTGCCGCCCTGCACCCGGGACACGGTAGTGTGCAGGCCGAGGGCGCGATGGGTCAGGTCCAGGCGGTTATCGAACAGCACCTTGTCGATCGCCGGTGCATTGCGCAGGTACTCCTGCTTCAATTCCAGCGCGTAGCTGTACAGCGCCTTGTCACTCTGCACCGGGTGTTTCTGCGGATAGCGCTGGTTCAGGTAGTCGCCCAGACGCTCTTCAACGATCAGTTGGCGCACTTGCTCTTGCAAGGCAACGGGGTAGGCCTGGAGGTATTTGAGTGCAGTCATGAGAGGGCAACGCAAGGTGCAAAGGTCAGCAGTGTAGCGAATTCAGGCCTGCAACGCGCTCCAGTCAAAAGGCTGGGCAAACTGACTGGCGGTGCTGGCGGTCAGTGGACGTGCCACCAGGAAACCTTGCACGTACTCACAGCCGTTGGCTTTGAGCCATGCGTACTGTTCAAGGGTTTCTACACCCTCGGCAATCACCAGCAAACCGAATTGCCGGCACAGATCAATCACGCTGCGGGCGATCGCGGCATCCCGCGGCGAGGTGAGCAAGCGCGCGATCAGATGACGGTCGAGCTTGAGGGTGTCCAGTTGCAAGTCACGCAGGTAAGCCAGGCAACAACTGCCCGAGCCGAAGTCGTCCAGAGCCACTCGCACTCCCAACTGATGCAGCAGCTGCAACTGTTTGCGGGTGTCATCCAGGTTCTGGGTCAGTGCCGCTTCCGTGACCTCGACCTCCAACTGGCGAGGTTGCAGGCCATGGCACAGCAGGACCTGGCGTAGTTCGGTGGCCAGGTTGGGCATGCCGAACTGGGTGGCGCTGAGACTGACCCCCAGCACCAATTCCGGACTGAACACCTGCTCCCAATCCTTGCGCTGGGCGGCGCCCTGTTGATAGATCCAACTGCCCAGGCGACTGATCAGCCGCGCTTCCTCCAACAAGGGCAAGAACAGCCCCGGCGGTACATCGCCGACACTCGGGTGACGCCAACGCAACAACGCCTCGAACCCTCGCAAGCGCCCATCGGCAATCGCCACCTGGGGCTGATAGACCAGGGTGAACTCCTTGCGCTCCACCGCACTGCGCACGCTTTCTTCGAGCATCAACCGGGAACGCGCGCGGCCGTTCATTTCGTGGTCGTAATAACGATATTGCTGGCGACCGGCGCGCTTGGCCTCGTACATGGCAATGTCCGCCGCCCGCAGCAAGCCATCCAGGTTGGAGCCGCAGTCGGGGTAGATGGCGATGCCGATACTGGCCCCCAGCACCACCTCCAGGCCATCGATCTGCTGGCTGATGGACAGGCGCTCGATCAGCTTCTCGGCGATTTTCGCCGCCTGTTCGGGGAGTCTCAGTTCCAGTAAGGCGGTGAACTCGTCACCGCCCATGCGCCCGAGAATGTCGAATGAATGCAGGCACTCCTTCAACTGTTCGGACACCCAGCGCAGTATCCGGTCGCCGGCATCGTGCCCCAGGGAATCGTTGACGCGCTTGAAGCCATCAAGATCCAGGTACAAGAGGACCAGGGTCTTGCCCGAGCGATCACTGCGCAACAGGATGTTTTCCACCGTCTGGTAGAAGCCGCGCCGATTGAGCAACCCGGTCAGCGGATCGGTCACCGCCTGGTATTCCAGTTGCTGATGCAGATGATGCACCTCGGACATGTCCAACAGGGTCACCACCATCGCCTTCTGCTCGCTGGGCAAGGGCGCGCAGGACAATGCCACGCTGAGCTGCTGGCCGGGAACGGTGCGTAACAGCGCGTCATGCAAGCGATAGGTTTGTCCCTGGCGATAGCAGGCGAACAACTCGGATTGATGCCAGTCGGGAACATGGGGCTTTTGCAGATAGTTGAGGAAGAGCGAACCTTCCAACTCTTTCACCTGGGCACTGAGCAAGCGTGAAACCGCCGGATTGGCGAAGCGTACCCGCCCGTCCTCGTCCACCACCAGGATGCCTTCGGCGGCGTTGTCCAACACCGAGGCATTGAACGCCCGGGCCACTTCCAGGTCATGACTGAGGTGCTGCAGCGCCCGGCGATTGCGCTGGTGTTCCAGCAGCGCCTGAACCTTGGGCTTGAGGATCTGCGGGTCGAAAGGCTTGAACAGGTAATCCACCGCGCCGTTGGCGTAGCCCTTGATCACCGCGTCCTGGGACTGTTCGTTGGCCGTCAGAAAAATAATCGGCGTCAGACGGGTGCGCTGGCTGCCACGCATCAGCCTGGCCACTTCAAAGCCGTCCATGCCGGGCATCTGCACATCCAGTAAGACCAGATCCACCTCATGCTCGAGCAGCAGGCCCAGGGCCTCAATGCCTGAGGCAGCCGTCATCACCTGCCAATCCTGACGCTGCAACAGCGCGCGCATGCTTAGGAGATTTTCAGGATAGTCATCGACGATCAAAAGAGTGGAGTGGCCTTCAGTTGCCCCCGGTTGCACGCATTCCATGCTGCTTCTCTTGTCTGTAATGAGATCGAACTTTTGAGAAAAACCTGACAAATACTGAGGTTTCACTCTAGACCCGGATATACGAAAGCAGAAGCTGTCAGCACACCATCACTCCATCAATGGCCACGACTCCCGACTAACGGTCACACTTTGGCCGCGCAAAAACCGGGACAGATGGCAATTTGATACTTTGCCGGCGTCATATTTCCGCCACACGGACCTCGCCAGACACCTGCACTGCGCTATAAAGACGCCCGAAGAAGCGCAGACTAAAGCCTTCGGCTTGCTGCAACTGACATGCTCTTGGGGAAACATCGACCATGATCGACCTGGCAACCTGGAACCTCAGCGTTCCTGTCGGCAGCCCGCCGACAACCATCGACACCCCGACACTGGTCAAAGGCTTCAAGGACCAGTACTTCCACTCCAACACCGGCACGTTGTTTTTCTGGTCTCCGGTTACCGGCTCGAGAACCGAGAACGCCATCTACCCGCGCACCGAACTGCGCGAGACCTATGCCAACGGCACCCTGCGCAACTGGACCTATCCCGAAGCGGACAATCTGCTGTCTGCGACCCTGGCGGTGAACCAGGTGCCTTCGTCGGGCAAGATCGTCATCGGTCAGATCCACGCCTACAACAGCACCAAGCCCCTGGTGAAAGTGGAGTACCAGTACAAGACCAGCAACAGCCGCGGCAACATCGTCGCCAAGGTACGCATGCGCCCGGATGACGATGAGGGCCGGGTGATCACCATTGCCAAGAACGTGCCCATGGGCCGAAAGTTTTCCTACCTGATCCACCTGAGCCCAGGTGGTGCCCTAGGGGTCAGTGCAGCGGGATATCAATGGGATGGCCAACTGAGCGCCAGCTGGCGCGACAAGCCGCTGTATTTCAAGGCCGGGGTTTATGTACAGGACAACAGCGGCTACACCAGCGAGGGCGGCAAGGTAACCTTCTCCAAGCTGGATATCGACCACAACAAAATCTAAACCCCCTCCCCGTGCAGGAGCCGGCTTGCGGGCGAAGGCGTCCTTGAACACAGCGCAATCCCAAAGGGCCTCTTCGCTGGCAAGCCAGCTCCTACAATAATCACCTGGATCCCCTGTGGGAGCCGGCTTGCCGGCGAAGGCGTCCTTGAACGCAGCGCAGTCCCAAAGGGCCTCTTCGCTGGCAAGCCAGCTCCTACAATAATCACCTGGATACCCCGTAGGAGCCGGCTTGCCGGCGAAGGCGTCCTTGAACGCAGCGCAGTCCCAAAGGGCCTCTTCGCTGGCAAGCCAGCTCCTACAATAATCACCTGGATCCCCTGTGGGAGCCGGCTTGCCGGCGAAGGCGTCCTTGAACGCAGCGCAGGCCAAAAGGGCCTCTTCGCTGGCAAGCCGGCGGCTACGGAGGCGGGAATTCCGGGCACAAAAAAGCCCGCATCGCTGCGGGCTTTTTCGCTCGACGCTAAGGCTTAGTTGACCTTGGCGTTCAGCTCACCCTTGAGGTAGCGCTGGAACATCGCTTCCAGGGAAATCGGCTTGATCTTCGAGGCGTTGCCCGCAGTGCCGAAAGCTTCGTAACGGGCGATGCACACGTCGCGCATGGCGGTCACGGTGGCACCGAAGAACTTACGCGGGTCGAACTCGCTCGGGTTGGTGGCCATCAGGCGACGCATGGCACCCGTGGACGCCAGGCGCAGGTCGGTGTCGATGTTGACCTTGCGTACGCCGTACTTGATGCCTTCGACGATTTCCTCAACCGGTACGCCGTAGGTTTCTTTGATGTCGCCGCCGTACTGGTTGATGATCGCCAGCCACTCTTGCGGAACCGAAGACGAACCGTGCATCACCAGGTGCGTGTTGGGGATGCGCTTGTGGATCTCTTTGATCCGGTCGATCGCCAGCACGTCGCCGGTAGGTGGCTTGGTGAACTTGTAGGCGCCGTGGCTGGTGCCGATGGCAATGGCCAGGGCATCGACCTGGGTTTTCTTGACGAAGTCAGCCGCTTCTTCAGGATCAGTCAGCATCTGGCTGTGATCCAGCACGCCTTCGGCGCCGATACCGTCTTCTTCACCGGCCATGCCGGTTTCCAGGGAACCCAGGCAGCCCAGTTCGCCTTCAACCGAAACGCCACAGGCGTGAGCCATGGCCACGGTCTGCTGGGTCACGCGCACGTTGTACTCGTAGTCGGTCGGAGTCTTGCCGTCTTCGCCCAGGGAACCGTCCATCATCACCGAGCTGAAGCCCAACTGGATGGAGCGCTGGCAGACGTCAGGGCTGGTGCCGTGGTCCTGGTGCATGCACACCGGGATATGCGGGAACTCTTCGATGGCAGCCAGGATCAGGTGGCGCAGGAACGGCGCACCGGCGTACTTGCGCGCACCGGCGGAAGCCTGAACGATCACCGGGGAGTCGGTCTTGTCAGCGGCTTCCATGATGGCGCGCATCTGCTCAAGGTTGTTGACGTTGAAGGCTGGAACGCCGTAGCCGAACTCGGCTGCGTGGTCCAGCATCTGGCGCATGCTGATGAGTGCCATTGTGTGTCTCTCTCCCGGTCGAGGGTCGTTAATCGTGCAAGCCTGCCGTAGCGGCGACTGCTATTCAAGTGATTGCAGATCGGGGGTCAGCCCGCTCTGTTCTATGCGTTAAAACCAAATCTCTACAGCCCTGTAGGAGCCGGCTCGCCGGCGAAAAGGCCCTTGAGCCTTGCTCAGGTCTCGACGCCGCCTTCGCTGGCAAGCCAGCTCCTACATGGCCTTGCAGCCACGGCCGATCAGGTCATTGGTGGCGACCCAGTAGACCAGGCCTTCCTCACCCTTGACGTGAAACGCCAGCATGTCATCGCTGTACGGCGAGCCCGAACCGCTGGGCTCAAGCTTCAGGCGGCGCACCTGGTCGTCACCCCCAAGGCGCACGTCGACAGCCTTGCGGCTGTCGTCGGTGTAGCGCCAGAGCACCTGGGCCTGGCTGTCGCAGGTCCAGGTCGTCCAGTTGTCAGTGGTCGGCGACTTGAGCAGGTTCAGGTTGGCGCAACCTGCAAGCAAGCCCAGCATCGCCACGGCGATCAAACCTTTCATCAATGTTCCTCGGCTGGCGCTCCACAGAGCGCAGCACGTCGCGTTATCCAGTCTGACCCGTCAAGGACAACCCTGTTCCTTGGCCTTTGACGGTGTCTCGTACTTCTCCAGGCCTTCAGGCCCCAGGCGCTTGTTGATCACCGGCGCCGTCTCGGCTTGCCAGTCGGCCTGATAACAGCCTTTCTCCGGCTCTCCGGCCTCGCTCCCCGACTGTGCTTGCGGGGTGCTTGAGCACCCTGCAAGCAAGGCCGCGGCAATCAACAGTGGCAACGTCTTGACCATCAGAACACTCCTTTGCCTGGCCAGAGAGGACCTCAGGCTTTAGCCCGGGCTTCCAGGACTTCAACCGCCGGCAGCACCTTGCCCTCGACAAACTCGAGGAAGGCGCCACCACCGGTAGAAATGTAGGAGATCTGCTGGGCAACGCCATATTTGTCGATGGCGGCCAGGGTGTCGCCACCACCGGCAATCGAGAATGCCGCGCTGTCGGCAATGGCTTGGGCCAACACCTTGGTGCCATGACCGAACTGGTCGAATTCGAACACGCCCACCGGACCGTTCCAGAGGATGGTCTTGGAGGACTTCAGCAACTCGGCGAATTGCGCGGCGGTTTGCGGACCGATGTCGAGAATCATATCGTCATCGGCTACGTCGGCGATCAGCTTGACGGTAGCTGCAGCGCTTTCGGCGAACTCCTTGGCCACCACCACGTCCACCGGCAACGGCACGCTGACCTTGGCAGCGATGGCGCGGGCGGTGTCCAGCAGGTCCGGCTCGTACAACGACTTGCCCACCGGATGACCAGCAGCGGCGAGGAAGGTGTTGGCGATACCGCCGCCGACGATCAACTGGCTGCAGATCTGGCTCAGGCTGTTGAGCACATCAAGCTTGGTCGAGACCTTGGAACCGGCAACGATCGCCGCCATCGGCTTGGCCGGGTTGCCCAGGGCCTTGCCCAGCGCGTCCAGCTCAGCCGCCAGCAAAGGGCCTGCTGCGGCCACTTTGGCGAACTTGGCAACGCCGTGGGTCGAGCCTTCGGCACGGTGTGCGGTACCAAAAGCATCCATCACGAATACATCGCACAAAGCAGCGTATTGCTGGGCCAGTTCATCGGCGTTGCTTTTCTCGCCCTTGTTGAAGCGCACGTTCTCGAACAGCACGATGTCGCCGGCCTTGACCTCGATGCCGCCCAGGTAGTCGGCTACCAGCGGTACCTCGCGGCCCAAGGCACGGCTCAGGTAGTCAGCCACCGGCTTGAGGCTGTTCTCAGCGGAGAACTCGCCTTCGGTCGGACGGCCCAGGTGCGAGCAAACCATCACGGCCGCACCTTTTTCCAGGGCCAGCTTGATGGTCGGCAGCGAAGCCAGGATTCGCGCATCGCTGGTGACAACACCGTCCTTGACTGGGACGTTGAGGTCTTCACGGATCAGCACGCGCTTACCTTGCAGATCGAGGTCGGTCATCTTCAACACGGTCATGGGTCGCAATTCCTGGGTTACTGGTCTTTAGAAGCAGAGAGTTTAGAGACAGAACGTGGAGCAGCTGTTTGCAGATAGTGCCCTGCAACATCCAGCATTCGGTTGGCAAAGCCCCATTCGTTGTCGAACCACGCCAGGATGTTCACCAGCCGGGGGCCGGAAACACGGGTCTGGCTGGCATCGACGATCGCCGAATGGGGATCGTGATTAAAATCACAGCTGGCGTGAGGCAGCTCGGTATACGCCAACAAGCCCTTGAGCGGGCCACTGGTAGCCGCCTCGCGCAGGATCCGGTTGACCTCGCTGGCGTCGGTGTCACTCACGGTCTGCATGGTGATATCCAGGCAGGACACGTTGACCGTCGGCACCCGCACAGCTTTGGCCTGAATTCGGCCGGCAAGTTCCGGCAACAAGCGCTCGATACCCCGCGCCAGTCCGGTGGACACCGGGATCACCGACTGAAACGCTGAGCGGGTGCGGCGCAGGTCTTCGTGGTGATAAGCATCGATCACCGGCTGATCGTTCATTGCCGAGTGAATGGTGGTCACCGAGACGTATTCCAGGCCAATGGCCTGATTCAGCAAACGCAACAGCGGCACGCCGCAGTTGGTGGTGCAGGAAGCGCTCGACACCAGCAGCTCGTCACCGCTCAGGCAATCCTGGTTCACCCCGTAGACGATGGTGGCGTCGACATCCGCCTCGCTGGCCATCGGTTGGGAAAACAGCACTCGCGGCGCGCCGGCATCGAGGAAGCGCTGGCCGTCTTCCCGGGTGTGGTAGGCACCGGAACATTCCAGCACCAGATCGACGCCCAGGGACGCCCAATCGATGCCTTCGGGGGTGGCACTGCGCAACACTTTCACGCAATTACCATTGATATGCAGACAGTCGCCATCGACCTTCACCTCGCCCGGGAACCGGCCGTGGGTGGAGTCGAAGCGTGTCAGGTATTCCACGCTGGCCATGTCGGCCAGATCGTTGATCGCGACGATTTCGAACCCGGCCGCAGCCCCCCGCTCGAACAGAGCACGCAAGACGCAACGACCAATCCGGCCGTAGCCGTTGAGTGCAACTTTATAGGGACGCGGTTGAGGCATGGGGTTCTCAATGACCGGTGATGAAACCGTCAGCTTCGTGCTGCCTGCGCCATCGTCATCGCGAGCAAGCTCGCTCCCACAAGGACGGTATACATCCCTGTAGGAGCGAGCTTGCTCGCGATTGCGTCAGCGCTGACAACCCGGCTTCCGGGTTTAGTCTTCCAGCAGCTCTTCGGCCTGACCCAGGATATTCTCCAGGGTGAAACCGAACTCTTCGAACAAGGCCGGCGCAGGCGCCGACTCGCCGTAGGTGGTCATGCCGATCACCCGGCCTTCCAGACCGACGTACTTGTACCAGAAGTCAGCGTGAGCAGCTTCGATGGCAATCCGCGCACTGACCTGCAACGGCAGTACCGATTGCTTGTAGCCCGCATCCTGGGCGTCGAACACGCTGGTGCACGGCATGGAAACCACACGCACCTTGCGGCCCTGCTCGGTCAGCTTGTCGAACGCCTGAACCGCCAGGCCCACTTCCGAACCGGTAGCGATCAGGATCAGCTCAGGCTCGCCTGCGCAGTCTTTCAACACGTAGCCACCACGGCTGATGTCGGCGATCTGACCGGCATCACGGGTTTGGTGCTGCAGGTTCTGACGCGAGAAGATCAGCGCCGATGGGCCGTCCTTGCGCTGCAGAGCGTGCTTCCAGGACACCGCTGATTCCACGGCATCGGCTGGACGCCAGGTGTCGAGGTTCGGGGTGGTGCGCAGGCTGGTCAGTTGCTCGATCGGCTGGTGGGTCGGGCCGTCTTCACCCAGACCGATGGAGTCGTGGGTGTAGACATGAATCACCCGCTGCTTCATCAGGGCCGACATGCGTACCGCGTTGCGGGCGTATTCCATGAACATCAGGAAGGTCGCGCCGTAAGGTACCAGGCCACCGTGCAGGGCCACGCCGTTCATGATGGCGGTCATGCCGAACTCGCGCACGCCGTAGTACATGTAGTTGCCGCTGGCGTCTTCAGCGCTGACGCCCTTGCAGCCTTTCCACAGGGTCAGGTTGGAACCGGCCAGGTCGGCCGAGCCACCGAGGAACTCTGGCAACAGCGGGCCGAAAGCGTTCAGAGTGTTCTGGCTGGCTTTACGGCTGGCGATGGTTTCGCCCTTGGCCGCTACTTCAGCGATGTAGGCGTTGGCCTTCTCGGCGAAGTCCGCCGGCAGGTCACCGCTCAGGCGACGCACCAGTTCATTGGCTTCGCTTGGGAATGCCGCGGAGTAGGCAGCAAAACGCTGATCCCATTCGGCTTCCACGGCGCGACCGGCTTCCTTGGCGTCCCACTCGGCGTAGATGTCGGCAGGAATTTCGAACGGGCCATGGTTCCACTTCAGCGCGGCGCGGGTCAGGGCGATTTCCTCGGCGCCCAGTGGCGCGCCGTGGCAGTCTTCCTTGCCCTGCTTGTTCGGCGAACCGAAACCGATGGTGGTCTTGCAGCAGATCAGGGTCGGCAGCGGGCTCTTGCGCGCGGTGTCGATGGCGGTCTTGATCTCTTCCGGATCGTGGCCGTCGACGTTGCGGATCACCTGCCAGTTGTAGGCTTCGAAACGCTTCGGCGTGTCGTCGGTGAACCAGCCTTCGACTTCACCGTCGATGGAGATGCCGTTGTCATCGTAGAAGGCGATCAGCTTGCCTAGGCCCAAAGTACCGGCCAGGGATGCCACTTCGTGGGAAATGCCTTCCATCATGCAGCCATCACCCAGGAATACGTAGGTGTGGTGATCGACGATGTTGTGGCCTGGGCGGTTGAACTGGGCTGCCAGGACTTTTTCCGCCAGGGCGAAGCCCACGGCATTGGCCAGACCCTGACCCAACGGGCCAGTGGTGGTTTCCACGCCTGGGGTGTAGCCCAATTCAGGGTGGCCCGGGGTGCGGCTGTGTAGTTGGCGGAAGCTTTTCAGATCATCGATCGACAGGTCGTAGCCGGTCAGGTGCAGCAGCGAGTAGATCAACATCGAGCCGTGGCCGTTGGACAGCACGAAGCGGTCACGGTCGGCGAAGGATGGATTGCTCGGGTTGTGCTTCAGGTAGTCACGCCAAAGTACTTCGGCGATATCCGCCATACCCATAGGGGCACCTGGATGGCCGCTGTTGGCTTTTTGCACGGCATCCATGCTGAGGGCACGAATGGCGTTGGCACGCTCACGACGGCTGGGCATCGCTGATCTCCTGGGGATTGAATAAAACGAAACGGAAAAAAGGCCTGCATTTTCCCTCAGGCGTCTGGCGGGGGCAATGACAGATAGTCACTCAGGCATGTTTTTCCCATGGATAGATGCAGAATCGACTGATGAAACTGCGCCACCGTTCGTTAAGAGAAGAAACCAAGGCTCTGGCACAGGAACCTCGCAGCTCAATATCAAAACTTTTTGATATTGGTCTTGCAGGCTGTTCCCGCCATCACTAGACTGCTGCCCCTATGAATCTCCCCGCGCCCTCCATTCGCCATGATGATTGCGACGACCTGGCTGCCTTGTGCAAAGCCGGTGGCGATCCCTTGCGGCTGAATGTATTGCGTGCGCTATCCAACGATTCGTTCGGCGTGCTGGAGCTGGCGCAGATCTTCGCCATCGGCCAGTCAGGCATGAGCCATCACCTGAAGGTCCTGTCTCAGGCTGGCCTGGTGGCGACTCGCCGTGAAGGCAATGCGATCTTCTATCGCCGCTCCCTGCCCCACACCGAGCTTCTGGGCGGCAAACTGCACGCAGCGTTGCTGGACGAGGTCGACCAATTGCCTCTGCCAACAGAGGTGCAGTCGCGAATCAGCCTGGTTCATCGGCAACGGGCCGCGGCCAGCCAGGACTTCTTTTCTCGGGTAGCGGAGAAATTCCGTGCCCAGCAGGACCTGATTGCAGGACTGCCCCAGTACCGCGAGAGTGTGCTCGCGCTGCTGGACAAACTGAGTTTCAACCCAATGGCCACGGCCATTGAAGTCGGTCCCGGCGACGGTGGATTCCTCCCCGACCTGGCCCGACGCTTTGCCCGGGTGACCGCCCTGGATAACAGCCCGGCGATGCTTGAACTGGCGCGCCAGCTGTGTGAACGCGAAACACTGGCTAACGTCAGCCTACAACTGGCCGATGCATTGAATGGCGTGCAACTCCAAGCCGATTGCGTGGTACTGAACATGGTCTTGCACCATTTCGCCGCACCGGCCGAGGCCCTCAAACAGATGGCCGACTTGCTACAACCAGGCGGCAGCCTGTTAGTGACAGACTTGTGCAGCCACGACCAGAGCTGGGCCAAAGAGGCTTGCGGCGATCTCTGGCTAGGGTTCGAACAAGATGATTTGGCCCATTGGGCCACCGCTGCGGGACTGACTCCCGGGGAAAGCCTTTATATAGGTTTACGTAATGGTTTCCAGATCCAGGTTCGCCACTTTCAGCGACCGGCTGGCAACACTCACCATCGGTAAATTTTAGGAAACCGTCGAGATGAGCGAATACTCCCTTTTCACCTCCGAGTCCGTGTCTGAAGGGCATCCGGATAAAATCGCTGACCAGATTTCCGATGCGGTGCTGGACGCCATCATTGCTCAGGACAAACACGCCCGTGTGGCAGTGGAAACCCTGGTCAAGACCGGTGTTGCCATCGTCGCCGGCGAAGTCACCACCAGCGCCTGGGTCGACCTGGAGCAGATCGTTCGCGACGTCATCTGCGAAATCGGCTACACCAGCTCCGAAGTCGGCTTCGACGGCGCTACCTGTGGCGTGATGAACATCATCGGCAAGCAGTCCCCTGACATCAACCAGGGTGTCGACCGTGCCAAGCCTGAAGACCAGGGCGCCGGTGACCAGGGCCTGATGTTCGGCTACGCCAGCAACGAAACCCAAGAGCTGATGCCAGCCCCGATCGCCTTCTCCCACCAGTTGGTGCACCGCCAGGCTGAAGCCCGTAAATCGGGCCTGCTGCCTTGGCTGCGTCCGGATGCCAAGTCCCAGGTCACTTGCCGCTATGAAAACGGCATTGTGGTCGGGATCGACGCTGTGGTGCTGTCGACCCAGCACAACCCGGAAGTGTCCTACAACGACCTGCGCGAAGGCGTGATGGAACTGATCGTCAAACACGTGCTGCCAGCCGAGCTGCTGCACAAGGACACCCAGTTCCACATCAACCCGACCGGCCAGTTCATCATCGGTGGCCCAGTGGGTGACTGCGGCCTGACCGGTCGCAAGATCATCGTCGACAGCTACGGCGGCATGGCCCGTCACGGCGGCGGCGCGTTCTCCGGCAAGGATCCATCGAAGGTCGACCGTTCGGCCGCCTACGCTGGCCGTTACGTAGCCAAGAACATCGTCGCTGCAGGCCTGGCCCAACGTTGCGAGATCCAGGTGTCCTACGCCATCGGCGTCGCACAACCGACCTCGATCTCGTTGAACACCTTCGGCACTGGCAAGATCAGCGACGACAAGATCATCAAGCTGGTCCGCGAGCATTTCGACCTGCGTCCTTACGCGATCACCACCATGCTCGACCTGCTGCACCCGATGTACCAGGAAACCGCGTCCTACGGCCATTTCGGCCGTGCTCCGCAGACCAAGACCGTGGGCGAAGACACCTTCACCACCTTCACTTGGGAAAAAACCGACCGCGCCGACGCCTTGCGCGCCGCCGCCGGCCTGTAAGCTTCACCTGGCAACATCCAAAGCCCCGCCCGGCATTCCCGGCGGGGCTTTTTTGTAGCCTGAGGTTTCTTCCCCAATCCGCCAAACAGCCATCCTGTCAGGAGCCGGCTGACCGCCGAAGGCGCTTTCAACCTCAGCGAAACACCCCGCAAATACCTGCCAGCGATGCCTTTCCCAGCACCACCTAACCTTCAAGGCATGCCAACCCAGAGCAAGGATGCTCCCCATGCTGCCAAGACTGTGCCTGCTGCTGACTCTCACTCCCCTGGCCGCCCAGGCCCAGTGCCCGGATTGGACTGCCCCGCAAGCCACCAGGGAAATCACCACGCTGCAGCAACAACTCAAACACTGGGACGACAGCTATCACCGTCTCGGTCAGTCACTGGTGGCCGACGAGTTGTATGACCAATCACGCCAGCGCCTGGATGCCTTGCGCCACTGCTTCCCTCAGGCCTCTTTGCCCGTGGAGCAGCCCCTGGCCAGCTCCCGCGGCAGCATCCCTCACCCCATCGCCCACACCGGCGTGGCAAAGCTCCCCGACGCCAACGCCGTACAGGTCTGGCTCACGGGACGTGAGGATGTCTGGGTGCAACCCAAGATCGACGGCGTGGCCGTGACCCTGATCTACCGTAAAGGCCGCTTCCAGCAGGCACTGAGCCGGGGTGACGGCCAGCGCGGCCATGACTGGAGCAGTACCGCTCGACAGATTGCGGCCATTCCCCAGCAGTTGCCGCGCCCTATCGATCTAGTGCTCCAGGGAGAGCTCTATCAACGCCTGGACCTGCATGTGCAAGCGCGTACTGGCAGCCTCAATGCCCGCAGTCGGGTAGCAGGATGGATGGCGCGAAAGCAACTGGCACCCAGGGAAGCGGCGCAGATCGGCCTGTTTGTCTGGGATTGGCCACAAGGTCCCAGCACCCTGAATGAACGGCTGATGCAACTCGCCAGCCTTGGATTCCCCGAAGGCCTGGAATACAGCCGCGCCATCACCCACTTCAGCGACATCCATCTTTGGCGGGAGCATTGGTACCGCTCGCCTCTGCCCTTTGCCAGCGATGGCATCATCCTCCGGCAAAGCCGGCGCCCTGCCGCCGAACGCTGGCAAGCCCAGACTCCACAGTGGATCGCCGCCTGGAAGTATCCCCATGTACAGGCCCTGGCCAGCGTGCGCAAAGTGCAGTTCAGGATCGGTCGCACCGGACGCATCACCCCCCTGCTCGAAATCGACCCCGTGACCCTCGACGACCGGCAGATCCGCCGCGTTAGCGTCGGCTCGTTGCAACGCTGGCGAAGCCTGGACATTGTCCCCGGCGATCAGGTGGCGATCAGCCTCGCCGGACTGACCATCCCACGCCTCGACGGCGTAGTACTCAGGAGCCAACAACGCCCGCCCGTCCAGGCTCCGGCACAGGAGTCCTTTCACCCCATGAGTTGCTGGCAACCGTCACCCGGCTGCGAGAGCCAATTCCTGGCGCGACTGACCTGGCTCAGCAGCAAGCAAGGCCTGAACCTGCAGAATGTCGGCAGGCAAACTTGGGTCACGCTGGTTGAAACAGGCCGTATCAAAGGCCTTTTGGATTGGCTGACCCTCGATCAAGCAGAGCTTGCTAACATTGCCGGCTTTGGTGAGCGCAGCAGTGGTCGTTTGCTCAAGAACCTGCACAGCGCCAGGCAGCAACCCTTCGAACGCTGGCTGAAGGCGCTAGGCCTGCCACCCAGCGGCTCCGCCGACCTCAGCGGTCCGTGGCAGGCCCTGGCGCTGAAAGACCGCCAGGACTGGCAGAACGAAACGGGAATTGGTGCGGAACGTGCTGCACAACTGACGGCATTTTTTCGTGATCCACAGGTGCTGGCCCTACGCGCTACCTTGAGTGACGCCGGCATCGAAGGTTTTTAGTCCTTAATCTTGGGCGGGAGCGTTGAACCACCCAGGCAGAAATGGGCTCCAAGAGCCCAGCTCCAATACAATCGTCATATTTTTTGCTGGTTATTTTTTGATCTTTTTCACCAGGAGTCTTAAATGAAAATTTTTCCATCGCTCGCCACCTTGACCCTCTGCAGCCTGATGAGCGCGCCACTGCTGGCCACCGAGCAAGCCTCGCCGTTGACCGGTTGTGCCGCCAAACGCCAAGCCATCATGACCCAGATCGAACAGGCCAAGGCCCACGGCAACAGCGATCAGCAAGCCGGCCTGGAACGCGCCCTGAGTGAAGTCACGGCCCACTGCACCGACGCTTCGCTGAAGAAAGAGCGGGAAAACAAGGTGCTGGAAGCCAAGCATGAAGTCAGCCGCCGTCAGGCCGACCTGGAAAAAGCCATGAAGAAAGGCGACTCGGAGAAGATCAACAAACGCAAAGAGAAGCTCGCCGAGTCCCGCAAGGAACTGCAACAAGCCCTGGACGAACTGGACAAGTAAGTAGCGAGGGGCCGGCTCTCTGGCGACAGCCGCCCTTTTCAGCAAAGCCGCCGATCAGTGATTACGGAACTCTTTGTGGCAAGCACTGCAGACATCTTCAACCTTCTGCACGGCCGGCCCGAGGTTGCTGGCCTTGTAAGGCTGGACCTGACTGATAGTCACCAACTCACCGGTGGCGGCCTCAAGATTACGCACCAGCTCCTGGAAACGCGCCTGTTTACGCCAGACATCATCCGTGGCACTGGTGTGATCCTCTTCCTTGACCTCGGGAAAATGCTTCCAGGGTTCACGGGACAGGCTGTCGAGCCGCACCGCGCCCTCGGCAAAACGCGCACCGTCGAAAGGAATCCGCCCACGGAGCATGCCCCCCAGGTCCTCGCCGGTCTTGAGCATCTGTTTGAAGATTGCCTTGCGCTGGCCCAAAGGGGAATTAGGGTCGACACCGCCACAGGCGGAAAGCGTCAGGCAGGCCAGCAATACAACAGAGAGTCTTTTTAGCGTCATGGTGGTTTCTGGTCAGGTCACGGGAAACGGCGGCCAGTATCCTCGCCTCCCCGGCAAACACCAATAGCCCTATTAATAATACGGGTTGTCCGCAGTGCGAACCTGCGGGCAATCACCCAAGGAAACACAGCATGAATGCAAGCTTCATCCACTGGCGCTGCCACCTGCTCTGGGCCCTCCCGGCCCTGGCACTACTGGCCGGTTGCAACGGCGGCGACAGTGGCAAGCCAGCACCAACCCACGCCCTGGCTACATACAACAGCGCGCCATGGGACTCTCTGCCCAGCGTTGCCGACAACGACCTGTTGGCCGGCTTCGGCTCCTGGCGCAGCGCCTGTACCCGCCTGAAGGCCGACCCCGTCTGGGGCGCCACCTGTGCCGCAGCGGCCAACATGCCGCAAACCCCCGAAGCCATCCGTGGATTTCTCAAGGAGCACTTGGAGGTCTATGGCCTGCGCTCGGGCAGCGGCAGTGGTACCGGCCTGATCACCGGCTACTACGAGCCGGTGTATCCCGGCAGCCTGACCCCAACCCAAGTTGCCAATGTGCCCGTGTACGGCGTGCCCGACGACATGATCATCGTCGCCCTGGACAGCCTCTATCCGGAGCTCAAGGGCAAACGCCTGCGGGGTCGACTCGAAGGCCGGGTGCTCAAACCCTATGACGATGCAGCAACCATCGAGAGCAAAGGGGTCAAGGCGCCGGTGATTGCCTGGCTGACAGACCCGATGGACTTGCAGTTCTTGCAGATCCAGGGCTCGGGAAGGATTCAACTGGATGATGGTCGCCAACTGCGGATCGGCTATGCCGACCAGAACGGCCACCCTTATCGGCCTATCGGGCGCTGGTTGGTGGACCAGGGCGAACTGAAGAAAGAAGACGTAACCATGGGCACTATCGCGGCCTGGGCCAAGGCCCACCCGACGCGGATCCCAGAGCTGTTGGGCAGCAACCCGAGCTATGTCTTCTTCAACCGTAACCCGGACAGCAACGAAGGCCCCCGAGGCTCGCTGAACGTACCCCTGACCTCTGGCTACAGCGTGGCAGTGGACCGCAAGGTGATCCCCCTAGGTAGCCTGCTATGGCTGTCCACGACCCGCCCCGACGGCAGCAGCCTGGTACGCCCGGTGGCGGCCCAGGACACAGGCGGCGCCATTACCGGAGAGGTGCGCGCCGACCTGTTTTGGGGCACTGGCGACGCCGCCGGCCAACTGGCCGGCGACATGAAGCAGTCAGGCCAGATCTGGATGCTCTGGCCCAAGGGCGCGGCACTGCCTAAAGTCCCGGAAGTCGCCGACACCCCGTAAACCCCAGAGCGCGGAAGCCGGCTCGCTGGCTTCTGCAACTACCAGTATCAGACCGAAACGAAGAAGAAGCTGGCGATCAGAGCCATCCCCACGAACCACACCAGGGAACGCAGGATCGCCCAATCCGCCAGGTAGCAGATGATGTACAGCAGGCGACTGGTGATGAACAACACCGCCAGTACGTTGATAGTCACCAGTTCAGCGTTGCCGGCCACATGGGCGATGATCACCGCCGCGGCAAACGCCGGGGTCACTTCGAAACCGTTGAGCTGTGCGGAATGCGCACGCTTGGCAAACCCTTCCAGAGTCTCGAGGAATGCCCGCGGATCATGGTTCTGCCGGGGGCCGTACTGGCCAGCGCCGAACTTGGCGATACCGGTACACAGATACGGCAGGCAGATAGCGATCAACACACACCAGAAAGCGACAGTCATAGCGCGAATCCTTTTTTAGAGTTTTTAGGGAGTGTTCAGAACTTCATCACCAACATGCCGATCAGTACCAACCCACAGGCTAAGAGCCGTGACCGGCCGAAAGGTTCTTTCAAGTAGCGCATGCCGAACAGCACCACCAGGATCACACTGACCTCGCGCAACGCCGCCGCCTCGGCAATCGAACCCAACTGCATGGCCCAAAGCACCAGAGCGTAGCTGAACAACACGCAGAAGCCGACGCTCAGGCCGAGACGCCATTGCTCGCGCCAGAACAGCGCAAAGGGCCGCCGTTGCCACACCACCGCCACCAAGGGGAAAGGCCACGCACTGAGCAAAGTGACCCAGGTCAGGTAGTCCATCGGGTGTGACCAGCGACGCAACGCTTGACCGTCGATAAAGGTGTAGCAACCGATGCACAGGCCGATCAGTACCACCACCGGCAACATGCTCCAGGGCAGGCGCGTACCGCCGCCGCCCTGCCAGAGCAGGCAGAGCATGCCGAAGGGAATCAGTAAGATGCCGAAGATCTGCTGGCTACTCAGCACCTCGCCGGCAAAGATCAGGGTCAGGGCCAGCACGACCAGGGGTGACAGTCCGCGCATCAGTGGATAGACCAGGCCCAGGTCCCCCACTCGATATGCCTGGATCAGCAGATAGCGATACAAGAGCTCAAAGGCAGCCGAGGCGATGATCCACGGCCAGATTTCCAGCGGCGGCCACTGCAGGAAAAACAGCATGATTGCCACGAACAGCAACGCCACGCTGTCCATGCACGCCACCACCAAAAGGCGCTCGCCACTGAACTTGATCAGGGTATTCCAGGCTGCATGCAGCAGCGCCGCCACCAAAACCAGACTTGTCGCCAGCACCTCACACTCCCTGCTGTCCTGAAGAGAATCGGATCGCCTGCCCCTCGGCGCTGTCAGCGCTGATGCAGTGCGCGGCAATGCCACTGCCACCGATAGAGGCCAGGAATCCTCGCATGCCACTGTCCTTGCTTGCACTGACTGTTACTGCCCTTGGCATCGTCAGCACTGAATTCGTCACCATGGACCTGCTGGCTGACCCCGCTCACAGCCAGGCGGACGCGCTCCGTGCATGTTCGCGGTAATTTTCTTCATTGACCTGCAACGTCGTGCCGCCCCTGTGGTCAATGAGTGCACAGAACCGGTATCCGCAATCAAATCGCCACCATCGAGCGGCCAGATCTGAATGTTCTGTGCCCCGCCCCGTCGCCGATACATCAAACCCTTGGCCTGAAAGCGTTCAGGCTGCTTTCCCTGTGATCATCCAAAGGAGTTCGGATGCTTGAACTTGTCGCTGCCTTTATCTGCCTGACGACCCTGCTTACCTACGTCAATTTCCGTTTTATCGGCCTGCCGCCGACCATCGGCGTGATGGTCACCGCCCTGTTGTTTTCCTTGCTGCTGCAAGGCTTGAGTTACCTCGGCTACCCCGGTCTTGAAGAACATATCGAAGAGCTGATCGGCAAGATCGACTTCGGCGATCTGCTGATGAACTGGATGCTGTCGTTCCTGCTATTCGCCGGTGCCCTGCACGTCAACCTCAACGACCTGCGCAGCTATCGCTGGCCCATCGGCCTGCTGGCCACCGTCGGCGTACTGATCGCCACCTTCGCCATCGGCAGTCTGGCCTACTGGATCTTCGGCCTGTTTGGCTGGCACGTGAGCTTCCTCTACTGCCTGCTGTTCGGCGCACTGATTTCGCCCACCGACCCGATTGCGGTGCTGGGCGTGCTAAGGACCGCCAACGCCTCCAAGCCGCTGAAGACCACCATCGTCGGCGAGTCGCTCTTCAACGACGGCACTGCGGTCGTGGTGTTCACGGTACTGCTGGGGATCGCACAACTGGGTGAAACCCCGACCGTGACTGCCACCGCATGGCTGTTTGTGCATGAGGCTATTGGCGGCGCGCTGTTTGGCGGGCTGATCGGTTATCTGGTGTACCTGATGATCAAGAGCATCGAGCAGTACCAGATCGAAGTGATGCTGACCCTGGCCCTGGTGATCGGCGGCTCGGCAATGGCCAGTGAGATTCACGTATCGGCGCCAATCGCCATGGTGGTGGCCGGATTGATCATCGGCAACCTAGGACGCAACCTGGCAATGAACGACATGACTCGCCGCTATCTGGATGGTTTCTGGGAACTGCTGGACGACATGCTCAACGCCTTGCTGTTCGCCTTGATTGGCATGGAACTGTTGCTGCTGCCGTTCAACTGGCTGCACCTAGCGGCCGCCAGTCTGCTGGCGGTAGCCATCGTGCTCTCGCGCCTGCTCACCGTGGCCCCGGCAATCCTCCTGCTGCGACGCTGGCGCAGCGTACCCCGGGGCACCATCCGCGTACTGACCTGGGGTGGCCTGCGGGGCGGCGTCTCGGTAGCGCTGGCCCTGGCGCTGCCCTTGGGGCCGGAGCGTGACCTGGTACTGAGCATTACCTACATCGTGGTGCTGTCGTCGATCCTGCTGCAGGGATTGAGCATTGGCAAACTGGTGCGCCACGTCACTAGCGAGACCCCTGCCAGCAAGACCGAGGCTCATTGATCATTTATTGATCTGTTGTGGACCGAGCGCCAATGCTCGGCCCACAACCTTGTTCGGCGTACCGCCGCGCAAGGCGGCCGGTTGTGTTCGACCCCGTGCGGTCCTTGCGCAGAGAGGCCCGGCTTGCCGTGTTCTTTCGCACCCACAAGCCCCTTGAACCAGGCAGCTCTTCAGCTACGACACGCGGGATTCAGGGCTGCTGCTTGATGCGCGAAGCATCAGGCGTCGGCAGCGTCGTCCTTGAACTGGTCCTTGACGTACTTGATCTCGGTACGGCCGTGTGGAGCAGGCAGACCGTCTTCACCCAGGTTGACGAAGACCATCTTCTCCACGGTAAGGATGGGCTTGCGGGTGATCTTGTTGCGCACTTCGCAAGTCAGGGTAATGGAGGTACGACCGAATTCTGTGGCGGTGATGCCCAGCTCGATGATGTCGCCCTGGCGCGATGCACTGACGAAGTTGATTTCCGAGATGTACTTGGTGACCACTCGCTGGTTACCCAACTGGACAATGGCGTAGATCGCCGCTTCTTCGTCGATCCAGCGCAACAGGCTGCCACCGAACAGCGTGCCGTTGGGGTTAAGGTCTTCGGGTTTTACCCATTTGCGGGTGTGAAAATTCATATGCACTCCTGACCGTCCTGCCAATTGATGCCCGGCATAATGGCAGACCGGGCGGCCATGCTCTATGCAACCTCGACTATGGTCGCGATTAACGATCTTCATCCAGGCAACAGAAACACTTTTGGAAGTCTGGCTCAGGCGGCTATAATCGCCACCGTTTCAAAACGGTCATCTGCACTTGATACCGTTTTCCCGCCACCTGTCCGAGGGGCGCTGCAGCAGGCATGACCTGTCAGGCTCGGATGGGGCGTTGTGGGTACAGGGTTCCCTGTACCCACACTAAACGCACAACGGCGCCCATTCGCACACTACGAATGGAGGCTCTTCATGAGCGCTGTAAACACGCCTGCAGATTTTACCGACTACAAAGTCGCCGACATGTCCCTGGCTGCCTGGGGCCGTCGCGAAACCATCATCGCCGAATCGGAAATGCCGGCCCTGATGGGTCTGCGCCGCAAGTACGCCGGTGAGCAGCCGCTCAAGGGCGCGAAAATCCTCGGCTGCATCCACATGACCATTCAGACCGCCGTGCTGATCGAGACCCTGGTTGCCCTGGGTGCCGAAGTACGTTGGTCGTCCTGCAACATTTTCTCGACTCAGGACCAGGCCGCTGCCTCCATCGCTGCCGCCGGTATTCCGGTCTTCGCCTGGAAAGGCGAGACCGAGCAAGAGTACGAGTGGTGCCTGGAGCAAACCATCCTCAAGAATGGCGCACCTTGGGACGCCAACATGATTCTCGACGATGGCGGCGACCTGACCCAGTTGCTGCACGATAAATACCCGGCAGTCCTCGAGCGCGTCCACGGCGTGACCGAAGAAACCACCACCGGCGTACACCGTCTGCTGGACATGCTGGCCAAGGGCGAGCTGAAGATCCCGGCCATCAACGTCAATGACTCGGTGACCAAGAGCAAGAACGACAACAAGTACGGCTGCCGTCACAGCCTGAACGATGCCATCAAGCGCGGTACCGACCATCTGCTGTCCGGCAAGCAAGCGCTGGTCATCGGCTACGGTGACGTGGGCAAGGGTTCGGCTCAGTCCCTGCGTCAAGAAGGCATGATCGTCAAGGTTTCCGAAGTCGACCCGATCTGCGCCATGCAAGCCTGCATGGACGGCTTTGAACTGGTTTCGCCATTCATCGACGGTATCAACAACGGCACCGAAGCCAGCATCGACAAAGCCCTGCTGGGCAAGATCGACCTGATCGTGACCACCACCGGCAACGTCAATGTTTGCGACGCAAACATGCTCAAAGCCCTGAAGAAGCGCGCTGTTGTCTGCAACATCGGCCACTTCGACAACGAAATCGACACCGCTTTCATGCGCAAGCACTGGGCATGGGAAGAAGTGAAGCCACAGGTGCACAAGATCCACCGCACCGGCCACGGCGATTTCGACCCACAGAACGATGACTACCTGATCCTGCTGGCCGAAGGCCGCCTGGTGAACCTGGGCAACGCCACTGGTCACCCAAGCCGCATCATGGACGGTTCGTTCGCCAACCAGGTTCTGGCGCAGATCTTCCTGTTCGGCCAGAAGTACGCCGACCTGTCGCCAGCCCAGAAAGCCGAGCGCCTGACCGTTGAAGTACTGCCGAAGAAACTCGACGAAGAAGTGGCCCTGGAAATGGTTCGCGGCTTCGGTGGCGTGGTCACTCAACTGACCAAGCACCAGGCTGACTACATCGGCGTGACCGTCGAAGGCCCGTTCAAGCCAGACGCCTACCGGTACTAAGAGCAGCTGCAAGCTTTGAGCGTCAAGCGGCAAGCATGGGCCACAAGCCCGGCTTGCCGCTTGAAGCTTTCAGCTTCGTCCCTATTTGCTTAACAGTTTCAGGCAGCCCGCTCCAGGCTCAGGAGATGAGCGCACCTCCGCTTCTCTTGGCGCTTGCAGCTTGCAGCTTGTAGCTGGAGGTTCCCTCCATGTCCCAAGACCGTCGTTACAGCTTCGAGTTCTTCCCTACCAAGACCGATGCTGGGCATGAAAAACTGCTCGCCACTGCCCACCAGTTGGCCAGCTACAACCCCGATTTCTTCTCCTGCACCTACGGTGCCGGCGGCTCGACCCGTGATCGCACGGTCAACACCGTGCTGCAACTGGAGAGCGAAGTAAAAGTCCCTGCGGCGCCACACCTGTCCTGCGTCGGTGACAGCAAGGACGATCTGCGCGGCCTGCTGCAGCAATACCAGGCCGCCGGCATCAAGCGCATCGTCGCCCTGCGCGGCGACCTGCCTTCGGGTATGGGTGCGGCCAGTGGCGAGTTGCGCTACGCCAATGACCTGGTGAGCTTCATTCGTGAAGAAACCGGTAGTCACTTCCATATCGAAGTCGCCGCCTATCCGGAAATGCACCCGCAAGCGCGAAATTTCGAAGACGACCTGAGTAATTTTGTACGCAAGGCCAATGCCGGTGCCGACAGTGCGATCACCCAGTACTTCTTCAACGCCGACAGCTACTTCTACTTCGTCGAACGTGTACGGAAAATGGGCGTAAGCATTCCTATCGTGCCGGGCATCATGCCGATCACCAACTACAGCAAGCTGGCACGTTTCTCCGACGCCTGCGGCGCCGAGATCCCACGCTGGATCCGCAAGCAGCTGGAAGCCTATGGCGACGACAGCGCGAGCATCCAGGCCTTCGGTGAACAGGTAATCAGTGACATGTGCGAACGTCTGCTGCAGGGCGGCGCACCCGGGTTGCACTTCTATACCCTGAACCAGGCCGATCCGAGCCTGGCGATCTGGAACAACCTGAAGCTGCCGCGCTAACCCGCAAAGCCTCATGGGCCCTGGTGAAAACCGGGGCCTTTTTGTTTGCATCAGGCTCGAACTAGAGCGGTTGCAACTGCCCCTAGCATTTGCATGATCTCTCGTCGTAATCTCCAGCAATGTCCGTCATCGTCCAGTTGCTGACAGCCCTTCTCTGCACTTGCCTGAGCCTCGCGGCCCAAGGCGAGAAGCTGCGCATTGTCACCGAGCCCTGGGCACCTTACGTCTATGAAGATAACGACAAGGCCCTGGGGCTGGACTACGAAACCACAGCCATTGTCTTCCAGCGCCTGGGCATCGAGGTGGAATGGCAGTTCCTGCCGTGGAAACGCTGCCTGGCCATGCTGGAAACCGGGCAGGCCGACGGGGCCCTGGACATCTTCCATAGCGCCGAGCGCGACAGCACCCTGCTCTACCCCAGCGAACCGCTCTCCGACGTCGAATTCGTGATGTTCTACGCCAACCAGCGCCCGCACCCGTTCAAACAACTGAATGAGCTCAAGGGGCTGACCATCGGCACCTCACCCGGCTATCTGTACAGCGACGACTTCAGCGGCTCGACCCTGTTCAACCGCGAGCCGGCCCCCACTCACGAAGCCAATTTCGGCAAACTGCTGCTGGGGCGGATCGACCTGCTGATCACTGACAAGCGGGTCGGCCAGCACCTTTTGGACGCCTTGGGGCTGCGTGGACAGATCAGCCAGAACCCCACCGTTATCAGCCATCAAAGCCAATACCTGGCGGTGCGCCGCAATGCCGGCATGGACCTGTTGGTGCAGCGCTTTGGCGCCGAGCTCAAGCGCTTCAAGCGCGAACCGGCCTACGCTGCATTGAGCGCCAAGTACGGTGCGGAACCTGCTCCGCCCCCTATCAGGCCGGCATCCACCCAAGAGTTAGAAAAAACCGTTGAGCAGCAGGAAAGCAGCGCACACTGAATGCTCTGTTATACTGCCGCCTCCCGCCAGGCTCACGCCCGGACGCTGGACCCTGTTCAAGGCCTCTCCACCCCGCTACGGCGCAGCCATCCGGCCCGCGCGAGCCACCGGTGAATGACCCTTCAGGCCAGCAGGACCGGACGGGATTGCGTCCTCTTAAACGCCATTCACGCCCGGCAAGATTATCCCTTTGGGCCAAGCCCTCACTAAAACAGGATTACTCATGTCCTTTGCTTCCCTCGGTCTCTCCGAGGCTTTAGTCGGCGCCATCGAAGCCGCCGGCTATACCCAGCCTACTCCGGTGCAACAGCGGGCCATTCCCGCCGTGTTGCAAGGTCGCGATCTGATGGTCGCGGCACAGACAGGTACTGGTAAAACCGGCGGTTTCGCCCTTCCGATCCTGGAACGGCTGTTTCCCAACGGTCACCCGGACAAATCCCAGCGTCACGGCCCGCGCCAACCCCGCGTACTGGTCCTGACTCCGACTCGCGAACTGGCCGCGCAAGTGCATGACAGCTTCAAGCTGTACGCCCGCGACCTGAAGTTCGTCAGCGCCTGCATCTTCGGCGGCGTCGGCATGAACCCGCAGGTCCAGGCCATGGCCCGTGGCGTCGACGTGCTGGTGGCGTGCCCCGGCCGACTGCTGGACCTGGCGGGCCAGGGCAGCGTCGACCTGTCCCACGTGGAAATCCTGGTGCTCGACGAAGCCGACCGCATGCTCGACATGGGCTTTGTCCATGACGTGAAAAAGGTCCTCGCCCGCCTGCCGGCCAAGCGCCAGAACCTGCTGTTCTCCGCGACCTTCTCCAAGGACATCACGGACCTTGCCGGCAAGCTGCTGCACAACCCCGAGCGCATCGAAGTCACCCCGCCGAACACCACGGTGGAGCGCATCGAGCAGCGGGTGTTCCGCCTGCCGGCCAGCCACAAGCGCGCCCTGCTGGCGCACCTGATCACCGCTGGCGCCTGGGAACAGGTCCTGGTGTTCACCCGTACCAAGCACGGCGCCAACCGCCTGGCCGAATACCTGGACAAGCACGGCCTGAGCGCCGTGGCGATCCACGGTAACAAGAGCCAGAACGCCCGCACCAAGGCCCTGGCCGACTTCAAGGCCGGCGAAGTGCGCATTCTGGTCGCCACCGATATCGCCGCCCGCGGCCTGGATATCGACCAACTGCCTCACGTGGTCAACTTCGAACTGCCCAACGTCGACGAAGACTACGTGCACCGTATCGGCCGTACTGGCCGCGCCGGTCGTTCGGGCGAAGCCATCTCCCTGGTAGCTCCGGACGAAGAGAAGCTGCTGAAAAGCATCGAACGCATGACCAAGCAGAAAATCGCCGATGGCGACCTGATGGGCTTCGATGCCAGCACCGTGGAAGCCGAGAAGCCGGAAGTACGTGAGCGCCCGGATGTGCGTAACCCGCGCAATCCTCGTGGCCCGCGTGGCGATGGCCCGAACGGCGGTGGCGGCGGTCGCAAGGACAAAGGCAAGGACAAGGGCGGCAAAGACAAGCCGGCCCGTGGCGAGCGTCCAGCCCGCGAGCAAAAACCTCGCGAAGGTACTCCTGCCCGCGAACAGCGCCAGCCGACTCCACGTGCCGACCGGGCGCCGGACGAGTTCCTCGATGACGACGTGGACAACTTCGGTAACCGCGCTGACTACGTCAGCCCGTACCCGAACAAGAACAGCCAGGGCCGCGGGCGCCGTCCAGGGGCTCCAGCCCAGGGCGCAGGCGCAGGCACCAGCAATCCGCCACGCGGCGGTGCTGGTACGGGCGGTGGCCAGGGGCGCTCCGGCAACCCACGCAACAGCAACGGCAGCACCACAGGTACCGCACCGGCCAAGCGTAGTGGCGGCCGCAGCGGAGCTCCCCGTGACAGCCAAGGCCGTCGTGACGAGCCACGCAATCGTCGCCCGAACAGTGACGATCAGCAGCGCCAGGAACCCGCGGTGCAGAATACTCGGGGCTCCCAACCGAAGATCGTGCACAAGGAATCCAAGGCCGATCGCTTCCCCACGCCTGAGCAACTGGACCAGTTGCCAAGCCGTCCACGGGGCGAGAAGCCAGCGTTGCTGACCCGCAATCGCTGAGTCCTTGCGCTGAAATGAAAAACGCCCCTGGTCGCAAGACCCGGGGCGTTTTTGTTGGGCCGGCTTACCAGCGAAGAGTCGTGGAAGATCACCACCTTCGCCAGCCAGCTGGCTCCTGCAGCCACCATGCAAAACGCCGACACGAGGTCGGCGTTTTGTTGCTGCCAGCGAAATTTACTTCGCTTTCACACCTTCAAAGCTGATGTACATCTCAACGTTGTTGGACGCTGGGCCCAGGTCCATCATCTTGCCGAAATCCTGACGATTGAAGCTGGTGGTGCCTTCGAAGCCGGCACGGTAGCCGCCCCATGGATCCTTGCCTTCACCCAGGAAAGTAGCCTTGACCACGACCGGCTTGGTCACACCGTGCAGGGTCAGATCGCCCGCCACATCGGCAGTCAGCTTGCCGTCAGCGTTCTTGCCGGTAGGCTTGACGCTGGTGGAAACGAACTTGGCGTCGGCAAACTTGCCAGCGTCGAGGAAGTCCTTGCTGGTGATGTGCTTGTCACGTTCAGCGTGGTTGGTGAACACGCTGGCGGTACGCACATTGACTTCGATCTTGGCATCTTCAGGCTTGGCCGCATCAAAGCTGAACTTGCCGTCCAGGTCCTTGAAGGTACCGGTGATGAAGCTGTAGCCCAGGTGGCTGATCTTGAAGTCAACGAAGGCGTGCTGGCCTTCCTTGTCGATCACGTAGTCCGCTGCCATCACTTGACCGGCCGCCAATACAGCAGATCCGATTGCCAGCGCGGCGAGAGTCTTTTTCAACATGCTTTCTATTCCTTTTGTCTCAAGGTTGAACATCAGGCTTTGCGCCCCAGCATACGGGTGAGGGTCGCATCACGATCGATAAAATGGTGCTTCAGCGCGGCCAGGCCATGAACGCCGGCAAAGATCACCAGAGCCCAGGCCAGGTACAGATGCACCACACCTGCTACATCCGCCTGGTCCGGCAGTCCGGAAACCAGGGCAGGAACTTCAAACAAGCCAAACACCGGGATACCCACGCCGTCTGCGGTGGAAATCAGGTAGCCGGCAATCATCGCCGCAAACAGGCCAAGGTACAGGAACGCGTGTCCCAACTTGGCCCCCAGGCGGGTCAGAGGCCCATGATTGGCCGGTGCCGGTGGCGTTGGGCTGACAAAACGCCACAACACCCGCAGCAGCATGATCGCAAACAGCGTCAGGCCAATGCTCTTGTGCAGGTCCGGCGCATCTTTGCGCCAGGTGCTGTAGTAGTCGAGACCGACCATCCACAGGCCCAGAGCGAACAGTCCGAAGACCGCCAAGGCCACACCCCAGTGCAGAACAATGCTTACCCAGCCATAGCGCGAAGAAGAATTACGTAACTGCATCAGTTGCATCCTGTAAGAAACGCTGATCAAGACTAGCGATTTACCTATCGAATTAAAGCGGAATTTTTTGCTTTGAAATATCGAGAAATACGATCAATAGTCTGGACCGAGCGAGTTAAGAAAAGATTAAGGCCCTCTTTACCCATGGCCGACCGCTGCCTTGCACAGTGCCCTGGGGCACTTCGACTGCGTCTTTGCACAGAGCGTGCTGCACCTTTGACGCCACCTCGCACAATAGGTTGTCCCGCGGCCATGCATTGCATAGGCTTGCCCGATTGTTCGCCCGCGCCTTTAGCGAGCTGCCTCCAGGAGACTGTACATGGGCCTGAATAACCAGTGGATGCAACGCGACCTCGCGGTATTGTGGCATCCCTGCACCCAGATGAAAGACCACGAAAAACTGCCTTTGATCCCGATCAAACGTGGTGAAGGTGTCTGGCTGGAAGACTTCGAAGGCAAACGTTACCTGGACGCGGTCAGCTCCTGGTGGGTCAATGTGTTCGGCCACGCCAACCCGCGCATCAACCAGCGCATCAAGGACCAGGTAGACCAGCTGGAGCATGTGATTCTCGCCGGCTTCAGCCACCAGCCGGTGATCGAGTTGTCGGAGCGCCTGGTAAAGATCACCCCAGAAGGCCTGACCCGCTGCTTCTACGCCGACAACGGTTCGTCGTGTATCGAAGTGGCGATGAAGATGAGCTTCCACTACTGGATCAACCGCGACCAGCCAAACAAGAAGCGCTTTGTCACCCTGAGCAACAGCTACCACGGCGAGACCATCGCCGCCATGTCGGTGGGCGACGTGCCGCTGTTCACCGAGACCTACAAGGCCCTGCTGCTGGACACCCTCAAGGTACCGAGCCCGGACTGCTACCTGCGCCCCGAAGGCATGAGCTGGGAAGAACACTCGCGGAACATGTTCGCAGCCATGGAGCAGACCCTGGCCGAACACCACGAGACGGTGGCGGCGGTCATCGTCGAGCCGCTGATCCAGGGCGCCGGCGGCATGCGCATGTACCACCCGGTGTACCTCAAGCTGTTGCGCGAAGCCTGCGACCGCTATGGCGTGCACCTGATCCATGACGAGATTGCTGTGGGCTTTGGCCGTACCGGGACCATGTTCGCCTGCGAGCAGGCCGGTATCCGTCCGGACTTCCTGTGCCTGTCCAAGGCCCTGACCGGCGGCTACCTGCCCCTGGCCGCGTGCATGACCACCGATGATGTCTACAGCGCCTTCTACGACGACTATCCGACCCTGCGGGCCTTTCTCCACTCCCACAGCTACACCGGCAACCCGCTGGCCTGTGCGGCGGCCCTGGCGACCCTGGACATCTTCGAGCAGGACAACGTCATTGAGAACAACCGCGCCCTGTCCCAGCGCATGACCAGCGCCACTGCGCACCTGGCGGATCATCCCCATGTCTCGGAAGTGCGCCAGACCGGCATGGTCCTGGCCATCGAGATGGTCCAGGACAAGGCCAGCAAGACCGCCTATCCGTGGCAGCAACGCCGTGGCCTGAAAGTCTTCCAGCATGCCCTGGAACGTGGCGCCCTGTTGCGCCCCCTGGGCAGCGTGGTGTATTTCCTGCCGCCCTACGTCATCACCCCGGAGCAGATCGACTTCCTTGCTGAAGTCGCCAGCGAAGGCATCGACATCGCCACCCGTGACCAGGTCAGTGTCGCCGTGCCCAAGGACTTCCACCCGGGGTTTCGCGATCCGGGTTAAGCCCCTCACCCAGCTCCTGCCTCCACGCCAGGAGCTGGCTTGCTAGCGAAGGGCCCTGCCCGGCACAGCGCGTTATGGTTTATCGCCGGCAAGCCGGCTCCTACAACACAGAGAACCCAGATGAGATTGTCCCGTTTCTTTATCGACGCCCCCTTGAGCCTCGGCGAACACGAACTGCCGGAAACCCAGGCCCACTACATCGGCCGCGTGCTGCGCATGGCCGAAGGTGATGGCCTGCAGGTATTCGACGGTTCGGGCCTGGAGTTTCGCGGCACGCTGGTGGAAGTAGGCAAGAAGCGGGTGCGGGTACGACTGGACGAAAGCTTCGCCGGCCAGGCGCCATCGCCGCTGCAGATTCACCTGGGCCAGGGCCTGTCCCGGGGCGAACGCATGGACTGGGCGATCCAGAAAGCCACGGAGCTTGGGGTCAGCGAAATCACCCCAATCTTCAGCGAGCGCTGTGAAGTGCGCCTCAAGGACGAGCGCGCCGACAAACGCCTGCTGCACTGGCGCCAGGTGGCCATCAGCGCCTGCGAACAATGCGGTCGCTCACAGGTGCCGGTGATTCACCCACCCGCGTTGCTGGCGGATTGGATCAACCAGAGCCAGGCCGACCTCAAGCTGGTCCTGCATCCGGTGGCCCAGCCCCTGGAAAGTCATGCCAAGCCTGCCAGCCTGGCGTTCCTCATTGGCCCTGAAGGCGGCCTGAGCGACGCCGAAGTGGAACAGTCCCACAGTGCCGGTTTCCTCCCGGCGCGCCTGGGGCCGCGGGTGCTGCGTACCGAAACCGCCCCGGTGGTGGCCCTGGCCGTGGCCCAGCAGCTCTGGGGTGACTTCTAACCCCTTTCATCCCCGCGTAGGAGCTGGCTTGCCAGCGAACAGGCGCAAGACAGGCGCCTGCCTCAAAAGCCCCTTCGCCGGCAAGCCGGCTCCTACAAGCGGAGGCGCGACAGCCGGTCATTGCACCGGGTCGCTGGTGGGCTGGGCGATGATCGCTTTCAACTCGCTGGTCATCGGGAACTCCAGGTTCAGGCCCTTGGGTGGAATCGGCTGTTCGAACCAGCGCTGATAGATGCCGTTGATTTCTCCAGAGCGATACAGGTCCGCCAGGGTCGCATTGACCAGGGCCAGGAATTGCGGGTCATCCTTGCGCACCATGCAGCTGTAGATCTCCCGCGACTGCTCCTCTCCCACCACTACCCAGTTATGCGGGTCGCGGGCCTTGGCCCGCTCACCGTAGAGCAGCGCGTCATCCATGTAGAAGGCCGCCGCACGCCCCGACTGCAGCATCTGGAAAGCCTCGCCGTGATCCTTGGCGCTGATCACGAACATGTCGATCTTGTGCTCGACGTTATAGTTCTTGAGAAAGCGCTCGTTGGTGGTGCCCGCGGTGGTCACCACGTTCTTGCCCCGCAGGTCGGCGAAGCTCTTGATCCCGCTGTCCTTGGCGGTCAGCAACTGGCCTTTGACGTAGATGAAGCCGTAGGAGAACGCCACCTGCTTCTGCCGCTCGGCGGTGACCCCGGTCGAGCCGCACTCCAGGTCCACGGTACCGTTCTGCACCAGGGGAATGCGGGTCTGGGAGGTCACCAGGTTGTACTTCAGCGCCAGCTTGGGCAGTTGCAACTGCTGCTGGATGCGCTCCACCACCTTGTTCGCCAATTCCACTGAATACCCCATGGGCTGGCCGCTGTTGTCGCCCACATAGGAGAACGGCACCGAGGCATCGCGATAACCCAAGGTAATACTCGCGCTGTTGGCGATCTTCGCCAGGGTGCCGTCCAGGGGCGCCTCGTTGGCCTGTGATGTGGCACTGAACAACAGCCCCAGGGTGCAGCCGAGCAACGTGATCTTATGCATTGTTATTCTCCGTTGTGGGTAAAGGCGGTTCAGCGGCGAACGGCGATGACGCTGATTTCAACCAGGATTTGCGGACGTGCCAGGGCCGCTTGCAGGGTGGTGCGGGCCGGCGCCTGTCCGGGGGACAGCCAGGCCGACCAGACCTCGTTCATGGCGGCGAAATCCGCCTGGATGTCCTTGAGGTAGAGCGTCGCGCTGAGCAGTTGGTCCTTGTCGCTGCCGGCCTCGGCCAGCAAGGCGTCGATCTTCTCCAGGACTTCGCGGGTCTGGCCAGCGATATCGCTGCTGGAGCCCGGCACCTGGCCAGAAAGGAACACCAGTTCGGCAAAGGTCACGGCGCCGCTGAGGCGGTTGTTGCTGTGGATACGCTGGATGGTCATCAAAAAGCTCCTGTTGCAAGGGAAGGCTCAGGCAGCACAGGGCGTCAGGCCCTGCATGTCGATACTGGTGGGACGCTGGCCGATCAGTTCGCCCAGCAACCGGCCGCTGCCACAGGCCAGGGTAAAACCCAGGGCGCCATGGCCGAGGTTGAGCCACAGGTTGCGATAGGCGGTGGCACCGATCAGCGGCACGCCGCTGGGGGTTGCCGGACGCATGCCGGCCCATTCCACGGCGGCTTCAAAGTCACCGGCACCGGCAAAGGTTTCGGCCGCCTGACGGCGCATCAGGGCCATCCGCCCAGGGTCCGGGGACGGGTCGAAGCCGACGATGTCGACCATGGCCGCCACCCGCAACTGCTGGCCGATCCGGGCGTAGACGATCTTGCGGTTGTAGTCGGTGATGCTGATATCCGGCGCACGGTGCTGTGGGCCGATAGGCACGCTGAGGCTGTAGCCCTTGAGCGGATACAGCGGCAGCTTGAGCCCGGGCAGGCGCAGCTCGGCGCTGCGATGACCGGCCGCCAGCACCAGGTGCTCCACCGCTAGCTGCCGCTCCCCCAGATCGATGGCCTGCACCCGGTCGCCCTGGTGCTGAATGGCCTGGACTCGCTGGCCCAAGAGAATCTCGCAACGCCCGGAAGCTTGCAGTCGCGCCGCCAATTGCTGACAGAAGGCATGACAGTCGGCCACTTCCTCGTCGGCGGTATGGATGCCGCCGACAAAGGGCGTGTCGCCCAGGGCCGGCTCCAGCGCCGCGCATTCGGCGGCCGACAGCACCTGCTGCTGGCGGCTGTCTGCGAGGTTGTGCCGGGCATGCTCGAAGCTGCCACGCTCACGAAAGGTCACCAGCTTGCCATTGCGCCGCCAGTCGAAGCCCTGCAGGCCATCCTCCTCGCGCCAGCTCTGCAAGGTGCTCTGGCTAAGCTGCGCCAGGCGCAGCAGATGAGCAGCATTGCGCTGGTTCACCGAGTGCCGGCAGGCCCCGAGAAAGCCCGCCAGCCAGCGCCATTGCGCCGGGTCCAGGCGTGGTCGCAGCTTGAGCGGCGAGTCACCCTTGAGCATCCAGCCCAGGGCCTGCCAGGGCACGCCGGCATCGGCCAGGGGCGCCACATAGCGATAGGACAACTGACCGCCATTGGCGAAGCTGGTCTGGCTGCCCAGGGACTCCTGGGCTTCCACCAGGGTCACCTCGAACCCCTGGCGAACCAGGGCGTAGGCACTGGCCAAGCCGATGACGCCGCCTCCGATGATGCAAACCCGCTGACTCATGACTGCCCCTGACCGGTTGTTGAACGGCCTCAGGTTAGGGGCAGGTGACAGGCATCGAACAATGAATAAAGATGGACCTCCCATAAACAAAGGTTATGGACTGCCCATGCGACTGCGTCACATCGAAATCTTCCAGGCCATCCGCCAGGCCGGTTCCATCAGCGGCGCCGCGCAGTTGCTGCACGTCTCGCAACCGGCGGTGACCAAGGTCCTGCAGCACGCCGAACTGCAGCTGGGCTTCCCGCTGTTCCTGCGGGTGCGCGGCAAGTTGCAGCCGACCCCGGAAGCCCTGGAACTGGAGCGGGAAGTGGACAAGGTCAGCGAGAGCCTGCAAGGGGTGCGACGCCTGGCCCAGAACCTGCGCCGGTCTCCGGGCCAGAGCCTGCGCATCGGCGCCACCCCGGCTCTGGCCCTGGCCTTGCTGCCACCGGCCATCAGCGAGTGGACCCGACGTTACCCGGACAGCCTGTGCGAACTGTCCAGCGCCCATAGCCGCGAGTTGGTGCAGAACCTGCTGATGCGCGAGGTCGATGTGGCCCTGACCCTGCAGCGCCCGGATCACCCCGGGTTGAACGCACAAGCCCTGGCCCAGGGCGTGCTGGTGGCCCTGGCCCCATTGGACTATTGGCCGGAGGAAGCCCGGGGCCGGCCGCTGGCACTGATGGAGTTGGCCGATGCGCCGCTGATCGGCCTCAGCAGCGCCGACCCGCTGTCGGCCAGGCTCGACAGCTACCTCAAGACGGTGGAGCCGCCACCGCGGGTGAGCATCGCCGTGCAGACCTACTCCCTGGCCCGGGCCATGGTGGAATCCGGCGCCGGAGTGGCCCTGATCGACCCGTTCACTGCCCTGGGCGCCTCAACGGCCAACACTGCCATCCGGCCCCTGAGCCCGGCGCTGCCGATCACCCTGTACGCCGTGACCCGTGCTGCCGAACCGCCGCCCCACACCCTGGCCAGCCTGCTGGACATCTTCGCCCTCCAGGCCCAGGCCCAACTCGACCACCCCTTGTAGGAGCTGGCTTGCCAGCGAAAGCGTCCGAATGCCCAGCGCAAATATCCAAGGGCCCCTTCGCCGGCAAGCCGGCTCCTACAGGACGTAGAACAGGATGGCGATGAAGTGCAGCAGGCTGCCGGCGATCACGAACAGGTGCCAGATGCCGTGGGCATGGCGCAGACGGCTATCGAGGGCAAAGAAGATGATGCCCACGGTGTACAACACTCCGCCCGAAGCCAGCCAGGCAAACCCGGCGGGGCCCAGGGCTGCCAGCAACGGTTTCACCGCCACCAGCACGATCCAGCCCATGACCGCGTAGATCACGATGGAGAGGATCCGCGCCTCGGAACGCGGCTTGATCTCCTGGAGGATGCCGATCAACGCCAGCCCCCAGACAATCCCGAACAGGGTCCAGCCCCAGGCGCCACGCAGGGTCACCAGGCAGAACGGCGTGTAACTGCCGGCAATCAGCAGGTAGATCGAAAAGTGATCGACCTTCTGCATGATGCTCTTCGCCCGCCCACGCACGCTGTGATAGACCGTGGACACGCTATAGAGCACCAGCAAAGTGAAAGAATAGATCGCCACGCTGACGATCTTCCACGCGCTGCCATCGAGGCTGGCCAGGACCACCAGCCAGATGCCGCCGATAAACGCCGCGATGGCCCCCAGCAGGTGGGTCCAGGCGTTGAATCTTTCTCCGTGATACATCTGTCGTCCGCTCTGAAAACATGAAAAAACACGCAAGGCTCGGGCCTGCAGCTTGAAAGCGCAATATGTCTATGGGGGCGCGGCCGACAAAAAACCAGCGGCCAGTCCTCGACTCATCGGGCATCATCAGCCCCTTCTCACCAGAGTCCGGACCATGCTCATCGACGAAGAGTTGACCCTGAAAAAGCTCGAAGTGTTTCTGGCGTTCATGCGTACCGGCAATCTGGCCCGCGCCGCCAGCGAGCTGCAGACCAGCAATGTCAGCGTGCACCGGGCCATCCATTCCCTGGAAAGCGCCCTGCGCTGCCCACTGTTCAAGCATGAAGGACGCAACCTGACACCGCTGGAAAGCGCCTTCGTGCTGGAGGAGCGGGCCCAGAAACTGGTCCAGGACGTGGTCGAGAGCGTGCGCCTGACCCGCGAAGCCGCGGGCTTCTCGGCAGAACGCTTCAAACTCGGTGCGCTTTACTCATTGACGGTGAAAACCGTACCGCAGTTGATCATGGGCCTGAAGCTGCGCCGCAGCGAGCTGAACATCGACCTGATCCTGGGCTCCAACATCGACCTGCTGTACAAGCTCAAGAACATGGAAGTAGACGCCATCCTCATTTCCCTGGATGAGCGGGTCAACGAACCGGACTGCGAGCAACTGCCGCTGTTTTCCGACGACATCTTCCTCGCCACCCCCGCCGACTCACCCTTTGCCCAGCAGAGCGAAGTCGACCTGGCCGACGTGCGTGACGCCACCTTCATTACCCTGACCCAGGGCTTTGCCACTCATCAGGATGGGGTGCGGGTGTTCAAGCAAGCGGGCTTCGAGCCGAAGGTGGCGATGCAGGTCAACGATATCTTCACCTTGCTGAGCATGGTCAGCTCAGGGGTGGGTTACGCCTTGCTGCCGGGAAGGATCGCGGCGGTGTATGAGAACCGCGTGAAACTGATACCGCTGCAGGCGCGCTACCGCCTGCAGCAGCATATCGGCGTGGTCTTCCTCAAGGCCAAGGAGCGCGACCCGAACCTGCTGGCGCTGCTGGCCGAGTGCCGGATGTACGCCAACCGCCAAAGCACGTAGGAGCTGGCTTGCCAGCGAAAGCGCCCGCAAGACCTCAAGAACCTCTTCGCCGGCAAGCCGGCTCCTACACAGGTGTCGGGCTAGCCCACCAGGCCGCGGACGATGAAGAACAACAGCGACGGCCCCAGCAGACAACCCAGCCCGGTGTGGAAGGTCGCGGTCAAGGCGCCGTAAGGCACCAGCCGCCGGTCAGTCGCCGCCAGCCCGGCAGTCACGCCGCTGACGGTTCCGGCCAGCCCGCCGAAGACCATCGCCGAACGCGGATTGTCCAGGCCCATCCAGCGCGCCGCCATGGGCGTACCCACCATCACCAGGATCGCCTTGATCAAGCCCGTGGCAATCGACAAGGCCACCACATCGGAACTGGCCCCGATGGCCGCACCGGTCACCGGACCCACGATGTAGGTCACAGCACCAGCGCCAATGGTGGTCATGCTCACTGCATCCCGGTAACCAAAGGCCCAGGCAATGCTCGCACCGACCATGAACGGCAGCAGCGTCCCCAGGAGCAGGGCTACCGCGCCGATCATCCCGGCCTTGCGCGCCTCGGTGGCCTGCACTTCAAAGGCGGTGGCGACGATAGCAAAGTCGCGCAGCATGGCGCCGCCCATCAGGCCGATGCCGGAGAACAGCGCCAGGTCCGCCAGGCCCTTCTGCCCACCGGTCAAGGTACCGCCGACCCAGGCCAGCACCAGGCCGATGACGATGGCGATCGCCGAACCGTGGATCCGGCCAAACGTCAGGCGCTTGGACAACAGCACCGAGATCCACATGATCACCCCGACGAAAGCGAAGGCGGTGACCAGACCGTTGTGCTCCAGGCCTTTCTCGATCAGATCCCACATCTCAGCGCCCTCCCGCCGGTGTCACTTGCGCAGCCGGCTCGGCCGGCAGAGGTTCGCCCTTGTGGGTCCGGCTGATCAGGGCAATGGTGCAACCACAGAGCAGCACCGAGCCTATCGCCGCCAGCACCGCCACCGGCCCGCCGTGCAGCGCCGTCACCACGTTCTGCTGGGCAGCCATGGCCACCACCACCGGAATGTACATGGCGCCCCAGAAGCCGACGCCCATCTCGCAATCCTTGGTCATGCCCTCGTGCTTGTGCATCCACAAGCGGGCGCAGATCAGCAGGATCATGGCGATACCGACCCCGCCGACATTGGATTTCACGCCCAGTAACACACCGAGCATGTCACCGACAATCACGCCCGCCAGCGTACAGATCGCCAGCAATGCCACACCGTAGATAATCATTGTTGTTGTCCTCAAAGTGCATCGTCGAAGTTGTTGTTCTTGTGCTTCGTCAGCCTGAGTCGGTGCTCTATCGGTCGCGGCTTTCCTCCTCACGCAACAGCGCCTGCAAGGTGTCCAGGCGCGCACCGTCGAAGGCGATCACCGAACCCTGCTCGAATACTCGCCGCGCCAGCCCGGTCAGCACTGCGCCAGGCGGCAGCTCGATCTGCAGGCGCACCCCACGCTCGTAGGCGCTTTGCACGGTGCCGCGCCAGTCCACTACCCGGCACATGTTGAAGGCCAGGTCGTCGCGCAGTGGTTCCACCCCGCGAATCGGCCGCGCCCGGCTGCCGCTCAGGTAACCCAGCCTGGGCACCTGCAAGGTCACCCCGGCAAACGCTGCGGCCAGGGTCTGTGCCGGTTGCTCCAGCAGCGGACAGTGGGACGGCACACTGACCGCCAGGCGCCTGGCCACGCCGACGCCGGAACCCCGAGCCAATTCGGCCACGGCTTGCATGGCAGCGTCGCTGCCGGCAATCACCACCTGGTTGTCGGCATTGATATTGGCCAGGTACACCGGCATCCGCGGGCTGTGGACCTGGGCCAGGAGTCCTTCCACCGCCCCCAGGTCGAGGCCGATCAACGCGGTCATGCCGTAGCCCTGTGGATAAGCCTGCTGCATCAGTTCGCCGCGCAGGCTCACCAGCCGCAAGGCATCGGCAAACCCCAGGGCACCCGCCACCACCGCCGCTGGATAGGCACCGATGGACAGCCCCGCCACATAATTCACCGTGGCACCCGCTTGCAGCAGGGAACGGACACAAGCCACCCCGGCAATCAGCAGGCACAGTTGCACCGCTCGCGTGGCTGCCAGGGCCTCGGCCGAGTCCAGCGTCAGCACGTCCTGGCCCAGCACCTCGCCGGCCTCCTGCAGGCAGGCCTGCACTTCGGGAGTCTGCGGCAAGCGCCGGAGCATCCCCGGCTGCTGCGCGCCCTGGCCCGGAAACACCAGCAAGCTGCTCACGCTGCCTGCTCCCGAGCACCCCAGGGATCACTCACCAGCCTTGCGCCACTGGCGCTCTTGAGCAGCACCCGTTGCGCCGGGCCGGCCCATTCACGCAGGGCCAGCGCGCCGCCTGGAACCTGCAACTGCATGTCCACCGGGCAACCAGCGCTGTCCAGCAGCGCCAGCAGCTCCCGCGCCTGCACCCGGGAAAAAAGCTCGGGAGTACGCAGGATCAGATCCAGATCGCTTTGTTGATGCAGCGCGGCAACCCCTGAGGCCAATTCGAATCCGGCACTGCCACTGACGCCCCAGACCAGCCCCAGAGCGTCCAGCTCGCCGCGCAATTGCTGCAACGCCTGGAGCGCCGGCCATGGCCGTCGCAACTGCACATGGCACAGTTGCTCGGGGCGCACTGCGCGCTGCACCGTGTCCAATGCCAGCAGCGCCGGATACCGCTGTTCCCGGGAAGAACCTCGCAGTCCTACGGCGATTTGTCCGGGCGCCGTCACTGCGCGACGCACCACCACCGGCTGCCCCGCCTCCAGTGCCGCAAAGGCCCAGTCCGGCGCATCGGCTACCAACTGCTCCGGGGTCATGCCCCAGAGCAAGTCGTGGGGCAGCCAGGGACCGAGCCCGTTCACCACTGCTCCCGCAGCAGTTGTCGAACCCGGCTCGACGCCACTCGGTTCGCGGCGCCAAGGCGACTGCCGAGGTCGACGCCCTTGGCTCGCACATCGCCAATCGCCTCCAGCAGGCATTCATTGACCCGTGCCAGGTCCTCCATTGTCGGCTGTTCGATCTGGCGCACCGAGAGGGTTTGCCAGAGCAGTCCCAGGCCGGCATAGCTGTCGATGTCATAGGCCATGGGCGGCACGCTGGCGGCCAAGGCCTCCAGTTCCTCGACGCTGCGCAGGGTGACCCGCGCCGCCGAAGCCTTGCCCATGGCATGCACCATCACCCCGGGGTCACGCAGGGCAATCAGGCGATTAGCCTGATAACCGTGAGCCAGAAAGGCTCCGGACATGGCCTTGCCCACCAGTAGCGCGATCACCGGATGCCCTGCCAGCCGCGCCCGGGCATAGCTGTCGGCGGCACCGGCCAGGGCCTGATGAATACCCAGGGCCTCTTCACGCCGGCCATAGGCCTGGCTCGGTACATCGACAATCGCAATCAGCGCACGCTTGTGGGCCTGCTCACGGTCGGCGCTGATCACTTCATCCACTGCCTTGGCCAGCCCCCAGCCTTCGAGCAAGCCGACTTCTCCGTTACGGGCACGGACAAAGCGGTTCTCGGGATCGACCACCACGGCAATAAAACGCGCCGGCTGGCCGCCCAACTCGCCGTCGGCGACCTTCAACGATGGTGGCAATCCGGCAACAGCCACCGCACCACCACTCAAGGCGTTGAACCAGTTCAGCCCTCTCAGGGAACAAGCACTCATGAGCGGTCTCCTTGATACAGATCGCGAACCGTTGCCGCATCGATCTGCGGCACTGTGTCCAGCCGGGCCAGGCGTTGCAGATAGAGATCGGCCTCGCGGCTGCGTTGCCGTTGCGGCAGGCCGAGGGCCAGTAGCTCGCGGACCTGGGCCTGGATCTGCGCCACATCGTCGGCCACATAACGGTCCACCAGGCCACTGGCGAAACGCTGCTCGCCACCGGTCAGGCTCCAGATGAAAGGCCGGTCCCGGGAGTCGTATTCCTCAAGCCCGGCTTCCTGCTCGATCACCTGCGGGCCGTTCAGGCCCAGGCGCGCTTCCTGGGTGACCAGGAGATAGCTGCACAGCCCGGCGGCAATCGACATGCCGCCAAAACAGCCGACGCTGCCGGCCACTACGCCGATCACCGGCTGGTACTGGCGCAGATCGACAATCGCCGCGTGGATATCGGCAATCGCCGCCAGCCCCAGGTTGGCTTCCTGCAAGCGCACGCCACCGGTCTCCAGCAGCAACACGGCACGGGTAGCAATGCCGTTGCGGTTGTCCTCGGCGGCCAGCTCCAGGGCTCCGGCAATCTTCGCCCCGCCCACTTCTCCGAGGCTGCCGCCCTGGAAAGCGCCTTCGATGGCGGCGATCACCACCGGCAAACCGGCGATGCTGCCCTTGGCGATCACCACCCCGTCATCGGCCTGGGGCACCACGCCCTGGCGTTCCAGCCAGGGCGACATGACCCGCTGGAACGGGTCCAGCAGCTCACGAAAACTGCCGGCATCCAGCAGGGCCCGGGCCCGTTGCCGGGCGCCCAGTTCGACGAAGCTGTGTTTGTTCAACAAGCGTGCGCTATCAGTCATGGCCGATCTCCTCGAAACCCTGCTCCAGGCGCAGCCGCACTACCCCGGGGGTGGCGCCGAAATCATGGATGTCGATCAGCAGCGCCGGCGGCGTCTGGCCGTCGAACATGCGCTCGAACAGGTGCTGCCAGCGCGAGGCGCTGCCATTCACCGAGGTCTGTACCTGGATCATCAACTTGCCGGCCTGCCCCGGCTCCAGCAGCACTTCCAGGTCTCCGGAGCCGACACAGCCCACCAGGGCGCGGCCACGACCGGGCTGGCCGGCGGGGAATTCAAAATTCAAGGTTTCCATTACAGCGCTCCCTGGATAAAGGTCTCGGCGGATTCGATCCGGTCCAGCAGCAGGCACGCAGCCAACAGGTCCGCAGCGCCGCCGGGCGAGGCATTCAAGGTCAGTAGTTGCAGGTCCAGCTCATGCAAGCGGCGGCGGCCGGCCAGGCTCGCGCTACCGCCGGCGTCGAGTACCGCCTGGGCGCCGCTCTGCATGGCCTGCAGGCCCTCTTCACCAGCGCGATAGAGCACGCAGGTGTCCGCCAGCCGGCTCATGATCGCCAGCAAGGCATCAAGCCGGGCGTTCTGCTCGCCATGGCCTTGAACCCGACTGCGCTTGAGTTGTGGCAGCCCCAGTTGCAGCACCGCGGGAAAGCCCTGCTGCGCTTCTTCCCGAGCGCCGCGCACACCGTAGCGCAGTGCTACCTGGGCACCGTGACTCAGAGGCCGGGGTGCATGCCGGTCGTCCAGCAGCGCCAACCCGGCGGCTCGCAGCGCGACACTGCTGGCCTCTTTAGATTCAGGTTCCAGGGCGGCAGCGGCCACCAACAGGCCCAATGCCCAGATCGCCCCGCGATGGGTATTCACCCCGCCCGTGGTAGCGAGCATGGCCTGCTCGCCTTCACGGCCGATGCGCCCCAGGGCTTCACGCAAGGGCAGGCCAACCGCCCCCAACGCCAGCGCAGCCTCGGCCATTTGCTTGAAGGCCGGCCACAAGGCCAGGGCCGAGGCGTGCATCAGCCCCAAGTGCAAGTCGGTATGAGCGCCATTGCCGCGGCGGTCCACCAGTGCCGGCTTGGGCGACAGATCGGCTTCGTCGATCAATGCGTCCACCGCCAGGTCCGCCAGGTGCTCGGCCAGGCTCAGGGGCTGTGATTGCAGGTTGAATGCGTGCATTACCAGCTCCTGAATTTGGCGGGCGGGTTGTACAGGCCACCGGACCACTCCACCAGATCGGCGACGCTCTTCGCCGCCAGCAGTTCACGACTGGCGTCGGTACGGCGGATGCCGAGGTCTTCCGGCAGCGCGATCAGGCCTTCACGGCGCATGCGCGCGGTGTCCTTGGGGTTGTGCCGCAAGCCGATGGCAGTAACCCCGGCCACCGCGGCGATCATCGCCTGGCGCTCCTCCAGGGAGCGGGCCTTGTACAGGTAGGCGATGCCTTCCTCGGTCAGCAGATGGGTCACGTCGTCGCCGTAGATCATGATCGGCGCCAAGGGCATGCCGCTCTTGCGCGCCACTTCCACCGCATCGAGGGTTTCGACAAAGGTCGGCTTGCCGCCTTCCTGGAAGGTTTCGACCATCTGCACCACCAGTTTCCTGCCCCGTTCGAGCATCGCTTGGGGCGCGTCGCTCTGGTCCTGGCGCATGTCCAGCCAGGCCGGGGTGCCGTGACGACGGCCACGCGGGTCGTGGCCCATGTTCGGCGCCCCGCCGAAACCGGCCAGGCGGCCACGGGTCACGGTGGAGGAATGGCCATCCCCGTCGACCTGCAAAGTGGCGCCGATAAACAGGTCCACCGCGTACTGCCCGGCCAATTGGCAGAACATCCGGTTGGAGCGCAGGGAGCCATCGCGACCGGTAAAAAACACGTCCGGACGTGCGGCGATGTAGTTTTCCATGCCCAGTTCGGTGCCGAAGCAATGCACGCTTTCCACCCAACCGCTTTCAATCGCCGGGATCAGGGTTGGATGCGGGTTGAGGGTCCAGTTGCGGCAGATCTTGCCCCTGAGCCCCAGGGATTCACCGTAAGTCGGCAGGATCAGCTCGATCGCCGCAGTGTTGAAACCAATGCCGTGGTTCAACGACTGCACATTGTGCTTTTCGTAGATGCCGCGGATCGCCATCATCGCCATCAGCACGTGCACCGGCTTGATATGCCGCGGGTCACGGGTGAACAGCGGCTCGATGTAGAACGGCTTGTCGGCCACCACCACGAAATCCACCCAGGACGCCGGGATATCCACCCGCGGCAGCTCGCTGACATCGTCCACCAACTGGTTGACCTGGACGATAACGATACCGTCGCTGAAAGCCGCCGGCTCGATCAGCGCGGGCGTGTCCTCAGTACTGGGGCCGGTGTAGATATTGCCGGCGCGGTCGGCCATGAAGCCGGCGGACAGCACCACATTGGGGATCAGGTCCACCACCAGCCGCGCATAGAGCTCGATGTAGGTATGGATCGCGCCGACTTCCAGTAGCCCGTCTTCCAGCAACTGGCTGATGCGCAGGCTCTGGGTACCGGCGAAGGAAAAGTCCAGCTTGCGGGCGATGCCGCGCTCGAACAGGTCCAGGTGCTCGGAGCGACCAACACTGGGCATGATCATGTGCAGGTCATGCAGCTTGGCCGGATCGACCTTGGCCAGGGAGCGGGACAGGAAGTCCGCCTGCTTCTGGTTGTTGCCCTCCAGCACCACCCGGTCGCCGGGCAGGATCAGGGCTTCCAGCGCCGCGACAATCTTGTCGGTCGGCAACACCACGCCATCGGCGATAGCCCGCACCTGCTCGAGGCGCCGCTGCTTTTCGCTGCGCCGCCGCGACCAACGCGCGTCGGGGGATATTGTTGTTGTCATGCTCACTCCACGGGTTCGCTGTCGTGGCAGTCACCATAGGAGTGAAACCCAAGGGCATCAATCAAGCCCGATGCCGGATAGTTACGCTCAGCGTAACGATTGCCACCCCCATGGCTTCCTGCCTCGCTCTGGGTACACAATGCGCGCCGGACCGGCCAATGAATGGCCCAAGCAGACAACGATGAGAGTCATCATGGACACACCGATTCGCTCAAACCAGGTACTGCTGGAGCAGATCAAGCACGGTCTGAAGCCCGACTACCTGATGTTCTGGGGGCACCAGCCGACTCGGGACGGACGCGTCAGCCAGAGCTGCTTCAGCCAGTGGTTCGCTACCGGCTTCGAGATTGAAGGCATTCACTACCCCAGCGCCGAGCATTTCATGATGGCCGGCAAGGCCCGGCTGTTCGACGACGAAGACACTCACGCCCGTATCCTCAAGGCCGTCACTCCCGCCGACGTCAAGCAACTGGGCCGGGAAGTACGCCGCTTCGATGACGCACGCTGGACCGAGGCGCGCTTCGACATCGTGGTACGCGGCAACCTGGCGAAGTTCAGCCAGCATCCGGCCCTTGGCGAGTACCTGCTGTCCACCCGCGACCAGGTGCTGGTGGAAGCCAGCCCGGTGGATCGGATCTGGGGCATTGGCCTGGCGGCCGACGATGCCAAGGCCAGCCGAGCGGAACAATGGCGCGGCCTCAACCTGCTGGGGTATGCCTTGATGGAAGTACGGGACAGGCTGAAGCAGAATCCGAGTGCTTGATAACACAGGCCCAATCAGAACTCAGAAGCGCAAGCGCAGAAACGCTCTGAACTTGCCGTAAGGAAATAATCCGACGATCAGGCAAACGACAAGGGCCGTCGGTTGATAGTGCAAAAAGAACTTTATGAACTGAACGTAAAAAAAGCCGATCAACAGTACAAAACCTGTCAAAAGTAAAACTTTATGGCGCTTGAATTCGATATTACTCGAAGCCCAAACAAACCCGAGAACCCCAAGAAGCATAGTAATCGCACCATCAACCAATGCGCTGACAAACCCTAAAACAACCTCATCCCCGATAACAAGACAAATATAACCCACGGACAGGAGCGTAGTAATAAATACAAATGACACTCCATATTCAAACAAATTAATTAGTTCCATCTTGCGCTGTTTTTCAATAGCGACCTCATCTTCCGCTGTTTTATCTGAAGTCAACAACGAAGCCAAAAGTCCAGTCCCAAGACCGCCTAAAGTCATGACTACAAAGTTTATGAAAAATGTAACGAGCTCTTGAATTTTTGAGTTTTTATTTATCAACTCTCCATTCTCTGACAAGGACTTCCGATATTCAGACAGTAACTTATCAGGCGCTAAAGAATCCGAAGGATTACTATTTACCCTGTCCATTTTTTTATTGATACTGAGTCTCTCCTCCCCTGAACGCTCAATAGCCTTTTTCGCCTCCATGCCCGCTGCCGACAGATAACCCATTAACACTACCGCGCTAGCTATTGAAACCAAAAAGCCCAGCATAATCCCTGATCTGGTTCTGACTTTCATGACAGCTGCCGCGCTGATAGAAATTGCCAGCATCCAAAAAAGAACAACCTCCCCCAAAGGCAAATTTAACACTCCACGAACAACATCAAACAACACGTCCGCTTTTACACTAAACGCAGACTCGACATCAGAGAGTTCCGTTTTCAAAAAACCTTCCTTATTTCATATGACAATCTGAATTAGACACTCTTACAAACTTTACAGTCTGAAAGTCCAACCACCCAAAAATTTAAACACCCGCCGCCACCAGCAACTCCTCCAGCGCCAGCAGATCCGGCACCTTGGCCACTTGCTCGGCCACTTGCACCGCGGCTTTCTCCAGCGGCGCCAGGGGCACATCGACATAGCTCAACTGGCTGTCGAGCTTGCAGGAGCGGGGAATGCCCTGCACCAGCAAGGCCAGGAACTTCAACTCCGGGCGCCCGCCGAGGGCATTGAGCACGACGATCCGCGCACGCTCGCCAATCACTGTCTTGCCGCCACAGGCCGACTCGAAGCTGATCAGGGGAATCTGCCGCTCACGCCATAGCACCCGTCCCAGGTACCAGGGCGGCGAGTCCAGGTCGAAGGCGCCCTGTTGATAATCGATCAGCTCGGCCACCGCGACATTGGGCAGGATCAGGGTGCGGTCGGCCAGGGGCAGCAACAGCCCGGTCAGGCTGCTGGATCGGTGTTCAAGCATGGGTCTTGCTCCACAGGGCGATACTTTCCAGCAGCACCGACTCTTGATAGGGCTTGCCGAGGTAGTCGTTGACGCCAATGGCCATGGCCCGGTCGCGGTGTTTCTGACCGGTACGCGAGGTGATCATGATGATCGGCAAGTGCTGCAATCGAGGGTCGTTGCGTACCTGGATCGCCACTTCGAAACCGTCCATGCGCGGCATCTCGATGTCCAGCAGCATCAGGTCCGGGGTGTGCTCGGCCAGCAACGCCATGGCGTCGACCCCATCCTTGGCGGTGAGCACGTTCATCCCGTGGCGTTCCAGCAGGCGGCTGGTGACCTTGCGCACGGTGACCGAGTCGTCCACTACCAGCACCAGCATCGGCCGTGTCGGTTCTGCCTCGCCAACCACTTCCTCCCCGGCAACTCGCGGTACTGGCGTCAGTGCCTGCTGCGCGCGGATATGCGCCAGCAGGTCGAGAATCAGCACCACCCGGCCATCGCCGAGGATGGTCGCCCCGGACAAACCCTGGACCGCGGCGAATTGCGGCCCCAGGCTCTTGACCACAATCTCCCGGGTACCGAAGGTGGCATCCACCTGCACCGCAATCCGCTGCTCGTTGCAGTGCACCAGCAGCACCGGCAACGGCAATACCTGGCCCAGCAGTTTCGGCCGTGGCACGGTGTGCAGCAACTCCCCCAGATAGCACAGCTCGTAGCGCTGGCCGGCGTATTCATAGCGCGGCGGATCGAGCGGGTAATAAGCGTCCAGCTCTCCCGGCAAGACCCGGACAATGCCCTCCACGGTGTTCAACGGAATCGCGTACTGCTCGTCGGCGCATTGCACCATCAGCGCTCGGTTGACCGAGACGGTGAACGGCAAGCGGATGCGAAAATGCACGCCCTGCCCGGCAATCGAGTCGATGCTCATGCTGCCGCCCAGCTGGCGCACCTCTTCATGGACCACGTCCATGCCCACCCCGCGCCCGGAGATCTGGGTGATCTTCTCGGCCGTGGAAAACCCCGGCTGCATGATGAACTGCAGCACCTCACGATCACTGAGCTGTGCCTGTGGGTCCAGCAGGCCACGCTTGATGGCCTTGTTGCGCACGGCTTGCAGGGGCACCCCGGCGCCGTCGTCGCGCATGTCGAAAATCATGTCGCCGCCCTCCCGGGACAGGTCGAGGGTGATCCTCCCCTGCTCCGGCTTGCCCGCCGCACGGCGCACGTCGGCGGACTCCAGGCCGTGATCGACGGCATTGCGCAGCATGTGCTCCAGAGGCGCGACCATGCGCTCGAGGACGTTGCGATCCATTTCCCCTTCGGCATTGCCGACCACGAACTCCACCTTCTTGCCCAGCTCTTCGGCCACCTGGCGAACGATGCGCTTGAGCCGTGGCACCATGCGTTCGAAAGGCACCATGCGCGTGCGCATCAGGCCTTCCTGCAACTCGGTGTTGATCCGCCCCTGCTGCTGCAACAGGTTTTCGGCGTCGTGGTTGCGCCGATCGAGGGTCTCCTTGAGGTCCAACAAGTCCGAAGCCGATTCGAACAGCGCTCGGGACAGCTGCTGCAGTTGTGAATGCCGATCCATTTCCAGCGGGTCGAACTCTTCGTAGCCGAGGCGCTCGGCCTCCACCTGCTGGCGGCTGAGAATCCGCCCCTGGGTTTCGGTGTCCAGGCGGCGCAACTGGTCACGCATGCGCTCGATGGTGGTTTCCATCTCGCTCAGGGTGACCCGGGCATCGTTGACCTGCTGCTCGATACGACCACGGAAGATCGAAGTCTCCCCGGCCAGGTTCACCAGGTCATCCAGCAGCTCCGCCGATACCTTGACCATGTCCCCGGCCGCCGTGGCCTCCGGAGCAGGCGTGACAGGTTCAGGCTTGCTCGCCGGCAACGGCGTTTCCACATTGGAAGTCGACGGCACACGCGGGTGGCTGAGGTCGTGGATGGCATCGATGAGCTTCTGCGCCGGCTCGATAGGTTGTCCGGCCCGGGCAGCATCGAGCATCTGAGCCAGGCGATCGTGGCTCTTCTGCAATAGGGTGAACAGCGCCGGACTGGGTTGCAGCAAGCCGGCGGACAGGCCTTCAAAGAGGAACTCCAACTCATGGGCCAAATCGCCGATGGGGGCAATTTCCACCATCCGCGCGCCGCCCTTGAGGGTATGCAGGTCCCGTAGCAGGGTTTCCACTTCCTGTCGCGCCTGGGGCTCGGCTTGCCAACGGCTCAGCGCTGCGGCAGAACTGTCGATGATGTCGAAGCCTTCTTCGAGGAAGATCTCCAGCAGCTCCGGGTCCTGGGCCGAGCTGTCCTCCAGCGTCGCACTCTGGGGGAGCTCCACGGAGTTGCCGGTCTGTTGTCGATAAGCGCGAACCGCATCGACCTGGGCCCGGGAATCATCCAGGGAGCGCTGCCCCTGCAACTGCTCCAACAGCAGCGCCAACTGTTCATGGCTGCCGCGCAACAGCAGGCCCAGGTGCGGGCTGTGGTTGTAGCGCCGGTCCACCAATCCCTCGTAGAGCGACTCCAGCTCGTGGGCCAACTCGGCCACCGGAGCCACTTCGGCCATTCGTGCACCGCCCTTGAGGGTATGCATGTCCCGTTGCAGGGACGACAGCGGTGCGCCGTTTTCAGGATCCGCCAGCCAGCGCTGCAGGGCCTGGTCGGCGCTTTCAAGGATATCCACTGCCTCCTCGAGGAAGATCTCGACGATCTCCTCGTCCGCCCCCGGATGCTCAGGAGCCTGCTCCAGCCGCGCAGTGGCCGCTCCCAGTTCGGTGATGCTCAGGGTGCGACTGCCATCGCTCCTGATCAGGCCTGTGGCGGACGGATCAAGGCCTTCGCCCAGCAACTCGCGCAAGGCCTGGACCCGATCCGCGCGCGGGCTGACTTCCTGGCCCGCCGCCAGTTCGTCGAGCATGTTGATCAAGGCTTCATGGGCACTCTGGGCTTCATCGAAGAAGCGCTCGCTGACCGCCAGGCTGCTCTCCTCCACCGCGCCGTACAGGTCGAGCAAGGCTTCGCACAACGCGTCCACCGGGTGCAGGTCCGCCAGGTGCGCGCCTTCGCCAAGGGTGGTCAATTCGTCCAGCAGGGCGCTGAGTTCCTGGCGCTCGCCGGGATGCTGTTGCCAGCGCCGCAGCAGATTTTCAGCGTCCAGCAGGATGTCCATGCCCTGGGCCAGGAAGTTGTTGATCAGTTGTGGATCGCGCTTGGCCCGGGACGCACTGTCCGGGGCACTGAGCAGGGTATCCAGACGCTCGCCCAGCAGGGCCAGGGCGCGACCGGCCAAGGCGCGGGCGCCATCGATGGGCGCCAGCGGGTCGCTGTCCAGTTGGCGCAGGCCGCGACGCAGCAGGCCCTCGGCCTCCAGCAGCAATTCCACTTCGTCCAGATCCAGAGGGATCAGGTGCGCCCGGTATTCCCGCGCCAATTGGTCGAAGGGGCCGGCCAGCTCGGCGATCGGCAGCACCCCGGCCATGGAAGCACTGCCCTTGAGGGTGTGCAGGGCCCGTTGCAGCTCGTCGCTGGCTTGCAGCGGTACGTGCTCGGCAGCCTGGTCGAGAAAGCGGTTGATGCTGTCCAGGTGGGTCTGCGCTTCGCTGCGGAAGATCTCCAGCAGTTGCGGATCCAGGACCGCCTCCTCGGCGGGCACGCTTGCGGAGCCTTTAGCGTCATTGGCCAGGGCATGGGCACGCGCCGCCAGGCGGTCGACATCATCGCGCTGGCGCTGGGCCTGGGCGGCGAATTCGGCGATCAGCTCCGGCAGCAACGCCAGGGTATCGGCCACCAGTTGCTGGACTTCGTCACTGGGGGCCACGCTGTGCTCCAGTACCCGGTTGAGGAGGTTCTCCACCGCCCAGGCCAGCTCTCCAAGCACCAGCGCGCGCACCATGCGTCCGCTGCCCTTGAGGGTATGGAAGGCCCGGCGCAACTCGCTCAAGGCGGATTTGCCCTGGGGATCGGCGGCCCAGCGCGGCAGATACTCGCGGAGCATCTCCAGCACTTCCTCGGTTTCCTCGAGAAAGACCTCCCGCAGTTCCTCGTCCACCGGTTCCTCGTCCACCGGTGGCGGCAGCAGGCTGCCCGGAGTGATCAAGGCTGGCGGGTTAAGGGCCGACACCGGCACCGCCAGCACTTCTGCCAGGGATTGCTCTGCCTGAGGCTCATCCAGTGCCTGCGAATCCTGCATTACCTGGGCTGGGCTGGGGCTCAGGGCATGATCCAGCAGCACCGGTGCCACCGGTACATAGCCGAGGGCAGCCAGACCGGCTTCAGCGACATCGAGAATCTTCTCTCCCGGCGCCTCGTGATCTTCGCTCAAGCGCTCCAGGTAGTACTCCAGGCTGGTGATCACGTCGGCCAGATGATCCAGTCGCTGCCAATCCGGGCGGCGTTGCTCCAGCAACAGCTTCTCGATGATGAACTGATTGCAGGCCTCCATCAGGCTGGCCGCACGCGGCAGCGGAATCATCGCCAGGGCACCGCGCACCTGAGTCAGCAACTCCGGAACCGAAACCAACTGCTCGGGCTCCCAGTCGGCCTCGATGTACTCGACGATCAGGTCCTTGGCCTGCTGCAGGCAGACCCGCGCTTCCTTGATCACCAGTTGGTGGATCTGGGTCAGGTCGGTGGTAGGCAGGCGGCTGTCTTCACGGCTTTCCGGCTCCACGGTGCCGACCATCCCGGCCAGGGTCGCCTCGACATACAGCAAGGCCCCGGCTACATCCATCAGCACCGCATCGTCCGGCGCGCGCTGGCCCTGGGCCAGGCTCTGGACCACCGCCAACTGGTCGATGATCACCTTGCGCGGCTGGCCGAACCCCAGCACCGCCAGGGTGTCGGCGATCTGCCGCAGCGGCGACAGCAGGCCGTCCAGGTCGCTGGCGTGCTGACGATCGCTGCGCACGAACAGGTCGAGGCGCTCCTTGACCCGCACCAGGCCATCGCACAGCGCCGCCAGCACCGAGCGCATGGCATCGCGGTCGGGGCCGGCCATGCGTGCCCGCTCCTCATCGACCACTGCGCTATCGGGCAACGCGTCATCCAGTCCGTAACGTTCTTTCATGGTCAGCATCAATGGGGTGGGATGGCGCGCTTTGGCGATATAGAACAACAGACTCTTGAGCAACTCGTCGGGGGCGGGCTGGTTGATGCCGGGCATGCCCTGCTCCAGCAGGCGCTTGAGTTCCTTGTCGGCGTCCTTGAGCAGGCTGCGCACCGCCGGGCTGTTGGCAATGACGTCCTGGCGCATGCCTTCCACCAGGGCCGAGGCGATATGCCACAAGGGTGCCAACGGCGCGTCCTGGCACAAGGCCTCCAGACGCTCGAAGACCTTGGCCATGTAGCCCAGGCTGGTTTCGTCGTCCTGCTCCCGCAACAGCTCTACCAAAGCGGTCTGCAGCATATGCCGCAGCTTGCGCAACTGGGTCGGGAACTCCAGGGGCTCCAAGGCCGCCAGGGCCTTGTCGGAGAGCGCCGGCAAGCGCGGCAGTTGCGGGCTGAACAGGCTGGTTTCCGAAAGCAGGCTTTCACCCCGGGCACTGCGCAGGTCATTGAGCAACGGCAGCACTACCAGCGGCAGGTCGCGCCGTGCGCTCTGCACCCGATCCAGGTACTGGGGTAGCTGGCTGATGGCTTGGCGCAGCAGGCGCAGGGCTTCGTCACGCTGGGCTACCCGTTGTTCCTGCAGGGCCAGGGCGAGTTTTTCCATTTCCTCGGCCAGCAGCGCGGCGCCATAAAACTCCACCATCTGCAAGCTGCCATGGACCAAATGAATGCCCTCCAGGCACTGGCTGAGGGCATCCAGGGCCTGCGGGTCGTCCGCCAGATGCTCCAACGCCTGATGCGCCAGCTTCAGGGTTTCGGCAATTTCGCCCTTGACCCATTCCAGGGCCACATAGTCATGCCGATCAACCATAACCACTCCAGTCAAAACCTTATGTCAGGACCTGTTTACCGGTTCTCAGCGTCAACGGTTGTCATTCGGCGCGGGGCCCCGAGTGGCCGGCAAGGTGAAGCCGGATACCGAGCGGCGCAGTTGACTGGCCATTTTCGCCAGGTTACCGATGCTCTCGGCGGTCGCAGTCGAGCCAGACGAGGTTTGCGAGGTGATCTGCTGAATCACGTTCATGGTCAGGGAAATCTGTCCGGCCGAGGAGGTCTGCTGCTGGGCCGCGTTGGAAATGCTCTGGATCAGCGCCGCCAAGGTCTTGGATACACCCTCGATCTCTTCCAGGGCCACACCGGCGTCCTGGGCCAGTCGGGCTCCGCGCACCACTTCGGTGGTGGTCTGTTCCATGGAGATCACCGCCTCGTTGGTGTCGGTCTGGATCGCCCGCACCAGGGTCTCGATCTGCCGGGTGGCCGCCGAGGAACGTTCCGCCAGCCGTTGCACTTCGTCGGCCACCACGGCAAAGCCGCGCCCGGCGTCACCGGCCATGGAGGCCTGGATCGCCGCGTTCAGCGCGAGGATGTTGGTCTGGTCGGCAATATCGTCGATCAGGCTGACGATATCGCCGATTTCCTGGGAGGACTCGCCCAGGCGCTTGATGCGCTTGGCGGTGTCCTGGATCTGTTCACGGATGTTGTCCATGCCGTGGATGGTGTTGTGCACCACCTCGTTGCCCTTGTTGGCGATCTCCACCGAACGCTCGGCCACCGCCGAGGACTCCGCGGCGTTGGCCGACACCTGATCGATGGACTGGGCCATATCGTTGATCGCGGTGGAAGCTTCGGAAATCTGCTGGGCCTGGTGCTCCGAGGCTTCGGCCAGTTGCATCGCAGTGGCCTGGGTTTCCTGCACCGCGCCGGCCACCTGGCCGGCAGTGAGGTTGATCGTGGCCACCAGGTCGCGCAATTGGTCGACGGAGTAGTTGATGGAGTCGGCAATGGTCCCGGTGAAGTCCTCGGTGACCGAGGCCGTCACCGTCAGGTCGCCGTCCGCCAGGTCTTCGATCTCATCCAGCAGGCGCATGATCGCGTTCTGGTTACGCTCGTTCTTCTCGGCGGTTTCCTGCAGCTGGCGATTGGTCTCCCGGACCATCACCAGGCCGATGAGGATAATCGAAGCCAGCGCCAGCAACCCCAGGACGTAGCCGCCAATGGTGTCCAGCTTGCGACTGCCGGCCAGGTTCTCGAAACCGCTGGCCAGCAGCGAGGCCTCGTCCAGCAGGGTCTGAGACAGGCTGAAGATATTGCTCGCCGATTCACGTACTTGAAACAGTTCGGGAGAGGTTTCCAGAATCTCGTCCACGGAACCGGAGACAAACTCGAACAGCTCGGAAATCTCCGCCAGGCGGGCCCGCGCGTCAGGGTCCTCGACCTGGCTGATCTTCAAGCCCGGATTGCCCTGCAACATGCCGTTAAGCACCTGGCCAAAGCGGGCGGCATCACGGCCGAAGGCGTCGGCGGCCTGCACCGCGGTTTCGTCGCCGGCCAGCACCGTGTTGACCGCCCCGAGAATTCGCTCGGCCAACAACGACTGGCGTTGGGCCATGGCCACCTGGGCCGCAGGCGCACCTCGCTGGAGCAGGATCTCGACCACCTTTTCGTACTCCACCTGCAACTGCGGCACGGTTTCCGCCAGGGTCGCCGCCACTTGATGCAGGGACAATACGGTCTGTTCGCTGGCGAGGATCGCGTCGGTGTTCTTCAGCAGTTTTTCCCAGTCCAGCTGCACCGCGCGCATTTCCTGGCGCAGGGCGATGGGCGCCCCTGGCAAACCGGTACTGGGGTCGCCCTTCTTCAGGTAGCTCCAGCGCTGGGCAAAGTCGTTGCGTGCATCCCCCAGCAACTTGAACGCCGCGGCCTTGCCCGCCGCCGCCTCGGTGGCATTCTTGGCGATGCGCTGGGACAGCACCCGCAGCTCGCCGGCATGGCCGATGTACTGCTTGTCATAGGTGGCTTGGGTGTTGAGGTAAGCGAAGTTGGCGAACAGCAGCATGATGAACACGATCAGTGCGATGAACAGCACGATGATCTGCGAGCGACTGCGGGAGCCTTCCAGGGGCTTGCCGGTTTGGGCTTTGGTCATCGATCAGGCCTGTGGCGAGCGGGTGGTTCCGCCGTAAGGGGCCCGGGGCGCACGCAACGCTCGGGCAGCATGGATTGATTCAGGGAGGCGCATGCTTCCCGTGGCACTGCAAACGGGCTGCCATGGCGCCTGGGCGCCCCTCACGCCGCCACCTCGAGAAACCCTGGTGAACGCGCCAGGGCAAAGGGGCTGAAGACCTGCCAGACCTGGTCACGACGGAACTGCCCCTGCAGGTAGGGATAGATCGCGGCGTCGGCAAAGTCGCTGAGACTAGGCTCCAGGCTGTCCTGGGCAAAATGTTGCAGGCCGGCCACTTCATCCACCAACAAACCGAAGAACAGCTCCTTGTACTCCACCACCAGCGCTCGCCGCTGCTTGCGCAGGGGCGACAACTCATGACCGAAGAAACCGCACAGGTCCATGATCGGCAGCAGGCGCCCGCGCAGGTTGGCCACGCCCTTGACCCAGGGCCGGACCCCGGGCAGCAGGGTGTAGCGCGGCTCGTGCAGGACCTCGCTGATCTCGCCCATGGCGGCGACGTACCAATGCTCCCCCAGGCGAAAACCGATACCGCTCCAGCTCTGCTGACGGGTTTCCTGGGACGGCAGGTCCGCGGCCAGCAGACGACAGCGCTGGTCGATCTCCAGCAGCAGTTCGAAGGCGGTCTGGGATTCGCTCATGGCCCGGGCGGTCAGCCGGCCAGGACGTTGTTCAGGGTCTTGATCAGGGTCTCTTCATCCACCGGCTTGGTCAGGTAGTCCTTGGCGCCCTGGCGGGTGCCCCAGACCTTGTCGGTTTCCTGATCCTTGGTGGTAATGATGATCACCGGGATATGGCTGGTCTCGGCATCCTTGGTCAACTGGCGGGTGGCCTGGAAACCATTGAGGCCGGGCATGACGATGTCCATCAACACTGCGTCGGGCTTTTCTTCCCGGGCCAGGGCCACGCCGTCGGCACCGTTCTCGGCCTTGAGCACTTCATGGCCGTGCTTTTCCAGCATGCCGGTAAGTTTGTACATTTCAGTCGGCGAGTCATCGACGATCAGGATACGAGCCATGGTCTTCCCCATACGATAGTGGCGCGCAGCCCGCTGGCCGCACGCCATTGTGCGTGTCTACTGTGGCGTAAGCGCAACAAAGTCCGGGACATGGGCCTTGATCGCGCTCAGCAGTTCTTCCTTGCTGAAGGGTTTGGTCAAAAACTGGTCGGAGCCGACGATGCGGCCCTTGGCCTTGTCGAACAGACCGTCCTTGGAGGACAGCATAATCACTGGAATGGACTTGAACGCGCTGTTGTTCTTCACCAGCGCACAGGTCTGATAGCCGTCGAGCCGCGGCATCATGATGTCGACGAAGATGATTCCGGGATGATGATCGACGATCTTCGACAGTGCTTCGAAACCGTCCACTGCGGTGATGACCTCGCAGCCGACGCTCTTCAACAGCATCTCGGCCGTGCGGCGAATCGTCTTCGAATCGTCGATCACCATCACCTTCAAGGCATTGGAATGCTGTTCCATGTCTGCTCTACCATCGCCCCAGCGAATCGATTTAATCCGGTACTGCTGGCCAACGCCCCAAACCCTTGAACTTCAAGGCCTCAGCCCGGCATGCGAGCCTTTTTAGCACACTCTCCCCCCTGCAATCTATGGACCACGCCAGGCAGTGGTTTTTCCTTGACCCAGGCCCCTGTCAGCGCCACTCTGACGCCACTTTTTCGCCTTGCGCCTACTCATTTTTTGAAGGAATCCACCCATGAGCGTTCGCCTCGGGATTGTCATGGACCCTATCGCCAGCATTTCCTACAAGAAGGACAGCTCGCTGGCCATGCTGCTGGCCGCCCAAGAGCGCGGCTGGACCCTCTTCTATATGGAACAGCGCGATCTGTACCAGGGCGCCGGAGTCGCCCGGGCGCGCATGCGTCCGCTGCAAGTCTTCGCCAATCCAGAGAAGTGGTTCGAGCTGGAGGCCGAGATCGACTGCCCCCTGAGCGATCTGGACGTGATCCTGATGCGCAAGGACCCGCCCTTCGACATGGAGTTCGTCTACTCCACCTACCTGCTGGAACAAGCTGAAAGCGCCGGCGTGCTAGTGGTCAACAAGCCTCAGAGCCTGCGCGACTGCAATGAAAAGCTGTTTGCCACCTTGTTTCCGCAGTGCACACCGGCCACCGTGGTCAGCCGCCGTGCCGACGTGCTGCGTGAATTCGCCGCCGCACATGGCGACGTCATCCTCAAACCCCTGGACGGCATGGGCGGCACCTCGATCTTCCGCCACCGCGCTGGCGATCCGAACCTGTCGGTGATCCTGGAAACCCTGACTGCGCTCGGTAGCCAGCAGATCATGGCCCAGGCCTACCTGCCGGCGATCAAGGATGGCGACAAGCGCATCCTGATGATCGATGGCGAACCGGTCCCTTATTGCCTGGCGCGCATCCCCGCTGCCGGTGAAACCCGCGGCAACCTGGCGGCCGGCGGTCGCGGCGAAGCCCGTCCATTGAGCGACAAGGATCGCTGGATCGCCGCCCAGGTCGGCCCGACCCTGCGGGCCAAGGGCCTGCTGTTCGTCGGCCTCGACGTGATCGGCGAGCACCTGACGGAAATCAACGTCACCAGCCCGACCTGCATCCGCGAAATCGACAACGCCTTCGGCACCAACATCGGCGCACTGCTGATGGATGCCATCGATCAGAAGCTCAAGGCCAAGTGATGTAGAACAACCAAGCACAAACCAACATTGCGTTATCATGCGCCGCCTGTGAAACCCGCGATGTTGGTTTTGTGATGCCTCCTGTGATGTCGAACCGCCGATGAGCCTCCCGTCCGATCTGCCACCCGAACTTGCCCATAGCGGCGTGCGTGCGGCCGATCGCCTGGGTTTTACCCTGTTCCTCGCAGCGCTCCTGCACCTGGCGCTGATCCTCGGCCTGGGCTTCTCCTTTGCCGAGCCCCAGCAGATCAGCAAGACCCTGGAAATCACCCTGGCCACCTTCAAGAGCGAAACCAAGCCGAAGAAGGCCGATTTCCTCGCCCAGGAAAACCAGCAAGGCAGTGGCACCCTGGACAAGAAGGCCATTCCCAAGACCACCGAAGTTGCGCCGTTCCAGGACAACTCGGTAAAAAAGGTCACGCCGCCGCCCTCGGTCAAACCGCAGGTCAATGAAGTCGCACCCAAGGCGGCAGTGGCCACCACCGCACCGAAGCCGAAAAAGACCGTGACCCAACGCGAAGAGGTCAAGAAAGACCCGACGCCCAAGGCCGACACCCCGACATTCGACAGTTCGCAGCTGTCCAGCGAGATTTCCAGCCTGGAAGCCGAACTGGCCAACGAACAGCAGCTGTACGCCAAGCGTCCGCGCATCCACCGCATGAGTGCCGCCTCGACCATGCGTGACAAGGGTGCCTGGTACAAGGACGAATGGCGCAAGAAGGTCGAGCGCATCGGCAACCTCAACTACCCCGAAGAGGCCCGGCGCAAGCAGGTCTACGGCAACCTGCGGCTGATGGTCTCGATCAACCGCGACGGCTCCTTGTATGAAGTGCTGGTGCTGGAGTCCTCCGGCCAACCGCTGCTGGACCAGGCGGCCCAGCGCATCGTGCGCCTGGCAGCGCCGTTCGCCCCGTTCACCGGCGACCTGTCGGACATTGATCGCCTGGAAATCATCCGCACCTGGCGCTTCGCCCGGGGCGACAAGCTTTCCAGCAACTGACCCGCCCTCCCGTAGGAGCCGGCTTGCCGGCGAAGGGACCCGCAGGCCTGCGCAACCTTCGATGACGCCTTCGCTGGCAAGCCAGCTCCTGCAACAGGGTTGCGCTTGTCAGCCGGGCCCGCCAACGCCACACTAGTACTCATGAAAAATGTCAGCCCCAGCTACCTCAAGCATCACTTCCTGATCGCCATGCCGCATATGGCCGACCCGAATTTTGCGCAGACGTTGACCTACATCGTCGAGCACAACGCCAGTGGCGCCATGGGCCTGGTGATCAACCGGCCGCAGGACCTCAGCCTCGCCGACATCCTTGAACAACTGCGCCCCGACGAAGATCCGCCGATCCTCTGCCAGCATGTGCCGATCTTCAGCGGCGGCCCGGTGCAGACCGATCGCGGTTTCGTCCTGCACCCCAACGGCCCGGTCTACCAGGCCACGGTGGAGCTCGAAGGCCTGTCCCTGTCCACCTCCCAGGATGTGCTGTTCGCCATCGCCGAAGGCGTGGGACCGGCCAAGAGCCTGATCGCCCTGGGCTACGCCGGCTGGGAAGCCGGGCAACTGGAAGCCGAACTGGCGGACAACGCCTGGCTGACCTGCCCGTTTGACGCCGACATCCTGTTCAACACCAGCAGCGAACTGCGCTTGGAAGCCGCCGCGCGGCACCTGGGGGTCAACCTCAGCCTGCTCACCAGCCAGGCGGGCCACGCCTGATGGCCCTGCGACTGATCCTCGGCTTCGACTACGGCACCAAGCAGATCGGCGTCGCCGTGGGCCAGGCTATCACTGGCCAGGCCCGCGAGTTGTGCACCCTGAAGGCGCAGAATGGCGTGCCCGACTGGAATCAGGTGCAAGCCCTGATCAATGAATGGAAGCCCGACGCCGTAGTGGTGGGCCTGCCCCTGAACATGGACGGCAGCCCCAGCGACATGTGCGTACGCGCCGAAAAATTCGCCCGGCGCCTGAACGGCCGCTTCAATGTGCCCTTCTATACCCACGACGAACGCCTGACCACCTTCGAGGCCAAGGGCGAACGCCTGGCCCGGGGCGGCCAGAAAGGCAGTTACCGCGACAACCCGGTGGACGCCATCGCTGCGGCCCTGCTGCTGCAGGGCTGGCTCGACGAAAACGCCACGCTGTTGAACACCTGAAGACCCCGAATCCTGAGGATGCGCGGCCCTTCGGCTGCGCGCCTCCTGGCCCAACACCCGCCGTAAGTCCCCGCGCCTTGCTGCCCGGCAACCAGACGCGAGCCCACGAAGGAGCCACCATGAGTCTGCCCAATCCCGCCGCCCTGATCAGCCAGATGGCCATTGATCTCAACGCCCACCTGGCCAAGCGAGCCATCAGCGAGCCGCACTTCATCGGTATCCGTACCGGTGGCGTGTGGGTGGCCCAGGCCCTGTTGGAAGCCCTGGGCAGCAACTCGCCCCTGGGCACCCTGGATGTGTCCTTCTACCGCGACGACTTCAGCCAGAACGGCCTGCACCCTCAGGTACGCCCCTCGGAGCTGCCATTCGAGATCGAAGGCCAGCACCTGGTACTGATCGACGATGTGCTGATGAGTGGCCGGACTATCCGTGCCGCCCTCAACGAGCTGTTCGACTACGGCCGACCGGCCAGCGTGACCCTGGTCTGCCTGCTGGACCTGGATGCCGGTGAATTGCCGATTCGTCCGAATGTGGTGGGCGCGACCCTGTCGCTGGCCGCCCACGAGCGAGTAAAATTGTCCGGTCCTGCGCCGCTTCAACTCGAGCTCCAAGACCTCGCCCTCTAACTCGCCCTTTTAAGAGTCCATTGCGATGACGCCTCTAGACGCCAAGCGCCCGCTGCAGCTCAACGATCAGGGCCAGCTGCGCCATTTCCTGTCCCTCGACGGCCTGAACCGCGAGCTGCTGACGGAAATCCTCGACACCGCCGACTCGTTCCTCGAAGTCGGCGCCCGGGCAGTGAAGAAAGTCCCGCTGCTGCGCGGCAAGACCGTGTGCAACGTGTTTTTCGAGAACTCCACCCGCACCCGCACCACCTTCGAACTGGCGGCCCAACGGCTGTCGGCGGACGTGATCACCCTGAATGTCTCGACCTCTTCGGCGAGCAAGGGTGAAACCCTGCTGGACACCCTGCGCAACCTGGAAGCCATGGCCGCCGACATGTTCGTGGTACGCCACGGCGACTCCGGCGCCGCGCATTTCATCGCCGAACACGTATGCCCGCAGGTGGCGATCATCAATGGCGGCGACGGCCGCCATGCCCACCCGACCCAAGGCATGCTCGACATGCTGACCATCCGCCGGCACAAGGGCGGCTTCGAGAACCTTTCGGTGGCCATCGTCGGCGACATCCTGCACTCGCGGGTCGCGCGCTCGAACATGCTGGCGCTGAAAGCCCTCGGCTGCCCGGACATCCGCGTGATCGCGCCGAAGACCCTGCTGCCCATCGGCATCGAGCAGTACGGGGTCAAGGTCTACACCGACATGACCGAAGGCCTGAAGGATGTAGATGTGGTGATCATGCTGCGCCTGCAGCGTGAGCGCATGCAGGGTGGCCTGCTGCCTAGCGAGGGCGAGTTCTACCGCCTGTTCGGCCTGACCACCGCACGCCTGGCCGGGGCCAAGCCCGACGCCATCGTCATGCACCCGGGCCCGATCAACCGTGGCGTGGAGATCGAATCGGCAGTGGCCGACGGTCCGCACTCGGTGATTCTCAACCAGGTGACCTACGGCATTGCAGTGCGCATGGCGGTACTGTCCATGGCCATGAGCGGGCAGACCGCCCAGCGACAATTCGAGCAGGAGAACGCCCAGTGAAGCTCAGCATTCTCGGCGCCCGCGTCATCGATCCAAGCAGCGGCCTGGATCAAACCACTGATCTGCACCTGGAAGCCGGCAAGATCGTCGCCATCGGCGCCGCTCCCAACGGTTTCAACGCCGTCACCAGCATCGACGCCAAGGGGCTGATAGCCGCCCCCGGCTTGGTGGACCTGAGCGTCGCCCTGCGCGAGCCGGGCTACAGCCGCAAAGGCAGCATCGCCAGCGAAACCCGCGCCGCCGCTGCCGGGGGCGTCACCAGCCTGTGCTGCCCACCGCACACCAAGCCGGTACTGGACACCTCGGCCGTGGCCGAACTGATCCTCGACCGCGCCCGGGAAGCCGGCAACAGCAAAGTCTTTCCGATCGGGGCCTTGAGCAAGGGCCTGGAAGGCGAACAGCTTGCAGAGCTCATCGCGTTGCGCGACGCCGGTTGCGTGGCCTTCGGCAATGGCCTGGAAGGTTTCCGCAGTACCCGCACCCTGTGTCGTGCCCTGGAATATGCCGCGACATTCGACCTGACGGTGATCTTCCACTCCCAGGACCGTGACCTGGCCGAAGGCGGTCTGGCCCACGAAGGTGCCACCGCGAGCTTCCTCGGCTTGCCGGGGATTCCCGAAAGCGCGGAAACCGTGGCCCTGGCCCGGGACCTGCTGCTGGTAGAGCAAAGCGGCGTGCGCGCGCACTTCAGCCAACTGACCAGTGCCCGAGGTGTAGAACTGATCGCCCAGGCACAGGCCCGTGGCCTGCCAGTGACCGCCGACGTAGCGCTGTACCAGCTGATTCTCACCGATGAGGCGCTGATCGACTTCTCCAGCCTGTATCACGTGCAGCCGCCGCTGCGCTCCCGAGCCGATCGTGACGCCTTGCGCGAAGCCGTGAAGTCCGGAGTGGTGCAAGCCATCTCCAGCCATCACCAGCCTCACGAGCGGGATGCCAAGCTGGCGCCGTTCGGTGCCACCGAGCCGGGTATCAGCAGCGTCGAGTTGCTACTGCCTCTGGCCCTGACCCTGGTGCAGGATGGCTTGCTCGACCTGCCGACCCTGTTGGCACGCCTGAGCGCTGGCCCGGCCGAGGCCCTGCGCCTGCCGGCGGGCAAACTGATGGCCGGCGGTGCGGCGGACCTGGTGCTGTTCGACCCAGCCAGCTCCACCGTGGCCGGCGAACGCTGGCTGTCCAAGGGCGAGAACTGCCCGTTCCTCGGCCATAGCCTGCCGGGGGCAGTGCGCTACACCCTGGTGGACGGGCATATCAGCTATCAGGGCTGAGGGCGCGACGCCCGCTTTCGCCGACACGCCGGCTCCCGCGAGGAGCTGGCGTGTCGGCGATGCCTGGTTCAGCGGCGCTTGGCGTTTTCCAGGGAGACCTGGTCGTTCAGGGTCCAGAAGTCGTACAGCACCCCGATGAAGAACAAGCCGCCGGTAAACAGGTAGAGCACACCACTCAACCATTTGCCCTGGTACATGCGGTGCACGCCAAATACCCCGAGGAAGGTCAGGAGTATCCAGGCAACGCTGTATTCCACCGGCCCCGAGGTAAACCGCAGGTCCGCTTCCCGGTCCATGGACGGGATCAGGAACAAGTCGATCAGCCAGCCGATCCCCAACAGACCGAAGGTGAAGAACCAGATCGTCCCGGTTACCGGCTTGCCGTAGTAGAAGCGGTGGGCACCGGTAAAACCGAAAATCCACAACAGGTAACCGATCACCTTGCTGTGGGTATCGTGGGTCGATGCATCCTGACGATAGGTATTCATTGAGAGCCTCTTTATAGGTGATAGATAAATATTCTTAAAAACTTTGTGACTTTTTTACAGGCGTTCGACGTGTTGCCAATGTTACCTTCTCTTCCGTCAAAGCCTTGTACTGCCTGACTTCTGACAGTCTTCTGCGTCAAGTTGCCACCTCTTTGCCGAAGTTGACCCCAAGGTTGAATCGACAAACGGCCTCGGAAGTGACCTGAAAGCTGTTATAAAGTTGCGCGCTAACCAAATAAGAGCCTTGCCTAATGCGTCCATTTTTCAAGACATGGCTAACCATTTGCCTATTAATGCCACTGGCCGCCCACGCCACCAACCGTGAGCAACGACTTCCCAACGTTAATGGCTACACCCCGAAATCCCATGTTTCGACGGTCACCGCCAAGAACAAAACCTCGATCAAGCACCCCACCCGCCTGAGCAAAGCCGACAGCAAACTGGTCGCCAACAATACCGGCCGACCTAGCACCACGGTCCTCAGCCGCGCGGTCAACGTTCTCGGTACTCCTTATCGTTGGGGCGGCAGCAGCCCAAGTAAAGGCTTCGACTGCAGCGGGCTAGTGCGCTACGCCTTCAATGACGTCGCCGCCGTGGACCTGCCACGTACCTCCAACGCCATGGCCAGTGGCCACGGCCAGAAGGTCGAACGCAAGGACCTGAAACCTGGCGACCTGCTGTTCTTCAACATCAAGAGCCGCAAGGTCAACCATGTTGCCATCTACCTGGGCGAAGACCGCTTTATCCACGCCCCACGGCGCGGCAAGGCAGTGACCATCGACACCCTGAAAAAACCTTATTGGCAGAGCCACTATGTGGTTGCCAAGCGGGTCCTGCCTAAAGAGCACGCGCCCCTGCGGGTTGTGCAGCGCTAACACCCCGATTCGCCGGCAAGCCGGCTCCTACAGGTTGTTGTAGGAGCCGGCTTGCCGGCGAATGCATTTCCAGCCCCGTCAAAAGCTCTCCGGCATCCGCGCCTTCTCCCGCGCCTGTTCACGGCTGATCAACCCCTGCCCCAGCAATGCCTTCAGGCTCATGTCCAGCGTGCGCATGCCCTGCGAGCCTCCGGTCTGGATCGCTGAATACATCTGCGCCACCTTGTCCTCACGGATCAGGTTACGGATCGCCGGGCTGCCCAGCATGATCTCGTGAGCCGCCACCCGGCCGCCGCCAACCTTCTTCACCAGCACCTGGGCGATCACCGCCTGCAGCGACTCGGCCAGCATCGAGCGCACCAGGGCCTTCTCCTCCCCCGGAAATACATCCACCAGCCGGTCGATGGTCTTGGCTGCCGACGAAGTGTGCAAGGTGGCGAACACCAGGTGCCCGGTTTCCGCGGCGGTCAGCGCCAGGCGAATGGTTTCCAGATCGCGCAACTCGCCCAACAGGATCACATCCGGGTCTTCCCGCAGGGCCGCGCGCAAGGCCGTGGCAAAGCTCTGGGTGTCACGCGGCACTTCGCGCTGGTGAACCAGGCAATTCTTCTGCGAATGAATGAACTCGATGGGGTCTTCGATGGTGAGGATGTGCTGCTGTCGTTGCTGGTTGAGATGGTCGATCATCGCCGCAAGCGTAGTGGACTTGCCGCTGCCGGTGGGCCCGGTAACCAGCACCAGCCCCCGCGGCACCTCGGTAATCTGCCGAAATACCTCCCCCAGCCCCAGCGCCTCCAGGCTCTGTACCCGTGACGGGATCAAGCGCAGCACCGCACCGGCGCCGCGAGCATGCTGGAAGGCATTGACCCGAAACCTGGCCACACCTGGCAGCTCATAAGCGAAGTCGAGATCCTGATGACTGGCGAACGCCTGCCTTTGCGACTCGCTCATCAAGCCATGAATCAAGGCCAACACCTGCTGCGCTTCCAGGGCCGGGCAATCCAGCGGACGAATATCGCCGTCAATGCGCAACATTGGCGCCAGCCCGGCGGAGAGATGCAGGTCGGAAGCGCCCTGGGAGACGCTCAAGAGCAAGAGTTCGCTGATGTCCATAGTGCCCCCCAATTCCAGTAGAATGCCGCGAGCTTCAGGCCCGCCCGTACCCGGCAAATTCAATTGCCCGGCCCGGGCCATATCCGGCACAGTCCTTGAGCACTGCTCGGGCCGGTGGACAGAAAGGGTCTGGTGGATTCACGCGGCCAGGGGCGGCCAAGATCACCGGCACCCAGCCGCCGTTACTTTTGAGACGGAATCGAATGTCCACGATAGCAGACAACATTGCCCAGCTAGCCGAGCGCATCCGCAGCGCCTGCCAGGCCGTCCAGCGTGACGAACACAGCGTGCAATTGCTCGCTGTGAGCAAGACCAAACCTGCCGCGGCGCTACGCGAAGCCTATGCCGCCGGGCTGCGTGATTTTGGCGAGAACTATCTGCAAGAGGCCCTGGGCAAGCAGCAGGAACTGGCCGACCTGCCCTTGAGTTGGCACTTCATCGGCCCCATTCAGTCGAACAAGACTCGCGCTATTGCCGAGCACTTTGACTGGGTGCATTCCGTGGATCGCTTGAAAATCGCACAACGCCTGTCCGAGCAACGCCCCGCCGAGCTGCCCCCGCTGAACATCTGCATTCAGGTGAATGTCAGCGGCGAAGCCAGCAAGTCCGGCTGCGCTCCGGCCGACTTGCCGGCCCTGGCCAGTGCGATCAGCGCCTTGCCACACCTGCAACTGCGCGGATTGATGGCGATTCCCGAGCCCACCGAGGATCGCGCAGCCCAGGACGCCGCCTTCGCTGCGGTACAGACGCTGAACAACAGCCTGCGGGACAGCCTCAAGCTGCCCCTGGACAGCCTTTCCATGGGCATGAGCCACGACCTCGAAGCGGCCATTGCCCAAGGCGCCACCTGGGTGCGGATCGGTACCGCGCTGTTTGGTGCCCGCGACTACAGTCAGTCCTGATGCGACTGAACCCGACTTCATATAAGGACCTGTCATGAACACGACTCGTATCGCTTTTATCGGTGCCGGCAACATGGCCGCCAGCCTCATCGGCGGCCTGCGGGCCAAAGGTCTGGAGGCCGCGCAGATCCGCGCCAGCGACCCCGGCGAGGAAACCCGGGCCAAGGTCGCGGCTGAACACGGTATCCAGGTGTTCGCCGACAACGCCGAGGCCATCGACGGCGTCGACGTGATCGTCCTGGCGGTCAAGCCCCAGGCCATGAAAGCCGTGTGCGAAGCCCTGCGCCCGAGCCTGCAGCCACAACAACTGGTGGTGTCCATCGCCGCCGGCATCACCTGTTCCAGCATGAACAACTGGCTCGGCGAGCAGCCGATCGTGCGTTGCATGCCCAACACTCCGGCGCTGTTGCGCCAAGGCGTCAGCGGCTTGTACGCCACCACGCAAGTGAGTGCAGAACAGCGGCGCCAGGCCGAAGAGCTGCTGTCCGCCGTAGGCATCGCCCTGTGGCTGGAACAGGAGCAACAACTGGATGCCGTAACTGCGGTTTCCGGCAGTGGTCCGGCGTACTTCTTCCTGCTGATCGAGGCCATGACCGCCGCTGGCGAGAAACTCGGCCTGCCCCGGGAAACCGCCGCACAACTGACCCTGCAGACGGCCCTGGGCGCGGCCCACATGGCCGTCTCCAGTGATGTCGATGCCGCCGAACTGCGCCGCCGCGTGACCTCGCCCGCCGGCACCACTGAGGCCGCGATCAAGTCGTTCCAGGCCGGTGGTTTTGAAGCACTGGTAGAAAAAGCTTTGGGTGCCGCCGCGCACCGCTCGGCCGAAATGGCTGAACAACTCGGTCGCTAACCCGCCCCTACAAAGGAATCGATAATGTTCGGACTCAACGACGCTGCCATTTTTGTCATTCAGACCCTCGGCAGTCTTTACCTGCTGGTGGTCCTGCTGCGCTTCATGCTGCAAGTGGTACGGGCGAACTTCTACAACCCGATCTGCCAATTCATCGTGCGCGCCACCCAGCCGCTGCTCAAGCCCATGCGCCGGCTGATCCCCAGCATGTTCGGGCTGGACATGTCATCGCTGATCCTGGCGCTGATCGTACAAATGGCTCTGTTCGCCATCATCCTTACCCTCAGCCACATCCCCTTCAATGCGCTGGGGCTATTGCTCTGGGCGCCGATCGGCATCTTCGCGCTGTTCCTGAAGATCTGGTTCTTCGCCATGATCATCAGTGTGATCCTGTCCTGGGTCGCTCCTGGCAGCCAGAGCCCGGGCGCGGAACTGGCCTACCAGATCAGCGAACCCTTTCTGGCCCCGTTCCGCCGGATCGTGCCTAACCTGGGCGGCCTGGACATCTCGCCGATCCTGGCCTTCATCGTGATTCAACTGCTGCAACAGTGGCTGATTCCGCAACTGGCGCTCTCCAGCTACATGCCTCCTGAGCTGTTCGGGCTGATCTGATGAGTTTTTTCCGCTGGGACGGTGACGATCTGATCCTGGATTGTCACCTGCAACCCAAGGCCAGCAGCGATGAGTTTGCTGGCCTGCACGGCGACCGATTGAAGATCCGCCTGACCGCTCCACCGGTCGAAGGCAAGGCCAATGCGCACCTGATGGCATTCCTGGCCAAGGCCTTCGGCATTCCCAAGAGCAATGTCAGCCTGATCAGCGGCGAGCTGAACCGGCAGAAACGCGTGCGCCTGCAAGCGCCGAAGAAGCTGCCGGAGCTGCCGGGGCTGGCTCGCCCCGCCTGATTCGCCGGCAAGCCGGCTCCTACGCCCCGCGTCCGCTGTAGGAGCTGGCTTGCCAGCGAACCTCCCAGGTCATTTCCCGCAACGAACACAGCCCCGGGCTTTGCTTGCCGCTGGATGCAGCGGTCTTTAGACTTACGCCTCATTTGAATGAGAGCAGGGTCGATGCCAACTGCCTTTCCCGCCGATTCTGTTGGCCTGGTCACACCGCAAATAGAACACTTCAGCGACCCCCTGGCCCTGGCCTGCGGGCGCGCTCTGCCGGCCTACGACCTGATCTATGAAACCTACGGCCAGCTCAATGCCAGCGCCAGCAACGCGGTGCTGATCTGCCACGCCCTGTCCGGTCATCACCACGCCGCCGGCTACCACAGCCCCGACGACCGCAAGCCGGGTTGGTGGGACAGCTGCATCGGTCCCGGCAAGCCGATCGATACCAGCAGGTTCTTCGTGGTCAGCCTCAACAACCTCGGCGGTTGCAACGGTTCCACCGGCCCCAGCAGCATCAATCCGGAGACTGGCAAGCCGTTCGGCGCCGACTTCCCGGTGCTCACCGTGGAGGACTGGGTGCACAGCCAGGCGCGCCTGGCAGATCGCCTGGGCATTGACCAGTGGGCTGCGGTGATCGGCGGCAGCCTCGGTGGCATGCAGGCCCTGCAATGGACCATCACCTACCCGGATCGGGTACGGCACTGCCTGGCCATCGCCTCGGCGCCCAAGCTCTCGGCGCAGAACATCGCCTTCAACGAAGTGGCGCGCCAGGCGATTCTCACCGACCCGGAGTTCCACGGTGGCTCGTTCCAGGAACAAGGGGTAATCCCCAAGCGCGGGCTGATGCTGGCGCGGATGGTGGGCCATATCACCTACCTGTCCGACGACTCCATGGGCGAGAAATTCGGTCGCGGCCTGAAGAGCGAAAAGCTCAACTACGACTTCCACAGCGTCGAGTTCCAGGTGGAAAGCTACCTGCGTTATCAGGGCGAGGAGTTCTCCGGGCGGTTTGACGCCAACACCTACCTGCTGATGACCAAGGCCCTGGACTATTTCGACCCGGCGGCAAACTGCGACGATGACCTGGCCAAGACCTTCGCCAACGCCACGGCCAAGTTCTGCGTGATGTCCTTCACCACCGACTGGCGCTTCTCCCCGGCCCGCTCCCGAGAGCTGGTGGATGCACTGATGGCCGCGCGCAAGGACGTCTGCTACCTGGAGATCGATGCACCACAGGGGCACGACGCTTTTCTGATTCCGATCCCGCGCTACCTGCAGGCTTTTAGTCACTACATGAACCGCATAACGCTGTGAGGGCACGATGAGAGCCGATCTGGAAATCATCCAGGAATGGATCCCCGCCGGCAGCCGCGTCCTCGACCTGGGCTGCGGTAATGGCGAGCTGCTGAGCTGGCTGCAAGAACACAAGCAAGTCACCGGCTACGGCCTGGAAAACGACGCTGACAACATCGCCGAGTGCGTGGCCAAGGGCATCAACGTGATCGAGCAGGACCTGGACAAGGGCCTGGGCAACTTTGCCAGCAACAGCTTCGATATCGTGGTCATGACCCAGGCCCTGCAGGCCGTGCATTATCCGGACAAGATTCTCGACGAAATGCTCCGGGTCGGCCGCCAGTGCATCATTACCTTCCCCAACTTCGGTCACTGGCGCTGCCGCTGGTACCTGGCCAGCAAGGGCCGGATGCCGGTGTCGGAGTTCCTGCCGTATACCTGGTACAACACGCCGAACATCCACTTCTGCACCTTCGGCGACTTCGAAGAACTGTGCCGTGAACGTGAAGCCCGAGTGATCGATCGCCTTGCCGTCGATCAACAACACCGGCATGGGTGGGCCAGTAAGCTATGGCCTAATCTCTTAGGAGAGATCGGCATCTACCGCGTCAGCAGTCCCGGTCTGCAAGAGCACAAAGTCGCGGTATAAACCACCTTGTACCAAGGAGAAACAATCATGGGACGCTTGATTACGCTGCTACTGACTGCCTGCCTGAGCCTGACGGCCCTGGCTGCTGATCCGATCAAGGGCGAACGCAAGGAAGTGTTCGGTGACGTTACCGTGCACTACAACACCTTCAACTCCACCTACCTGCAGCCGGACATTGCCAAGTCCGCGGAACTGATCCGCAGCAAGAACCAGGGTGTGATCAATATCTCGGTGATCAAGAACAATATGCCCGTGGTCGCCCAGGTCAGCGGTACGGTCAAGGACCTGACCAGCAAGAGCATTACCTTGAACTTCCGGCAAATCACCGAACAGGGCGCGATCTACTACATCGCCCAATTCCCGGTGGAACAGCAAGAAAACCGTACTTTCACCATCAATGTGCAAACTGGCAGCGATACCAATAGCTTCAGTTTCAACCAAGAGCTTTTCCCGGGCGAATAATGAACCTCACGCAACTCGTACTGGCCAGCCATAACGCCGGCAAACTCAAAGAACTCCAGGCCATGCTCGGCGCCTCGGTGCAACTGCGCTCGATCGGCGAGTTCAGCAGCGTCGAGCCGGAAGAAACCGGCCTGTCGTTCGTCGAGAACGCCATCCTCAAGGCGCGCAATGCCGCGCGCATCTCCGGCCTGCCGGCGCTGGCGGACGACTCTGGCCTGGCAGTGGACTTCCTCGGCGGCGCACCGGGCATCTACTCGGCGCGCTATGCCGATGGCCAGGGCGATGCAGCGAACAACGCCAAGCTGCTGGCAGCGCTGCAGGATGTTCCAGAAGAACAGCGTGGCGCGCAGTTCGTTTGCGTCCTGGCCCTGGTCCGGCATGCCGACGATCCGCTGCCGATCCTCTGTGAGGGCCTGTGGCACGGGCGCATCCTTACTGCCGCCAGCGGCGAACACGGCTTTGGCTACGACCCACTGTTCTGGGTTCCGGAGCGTGACTGCTCCAGCGCCGAACTGGGCCCCGTGGAGAAGAACCAGCTCAGCCACCGTGCCCGCGCCATGGCCATTCTGCGGCAACGCCTGGGCCTGCAATGAACACTGATTCGTCCGCGTCGCCGCTGATTCTCGGCGGCGCGCAAACGCCCCGCGCGGCCCTGCCCGACCTGCCGCCCCTGGCGTTGTACATCCACATCCCGTGGTGTGTACGCAAATGCCCCTATTGCGACTTCAACTCCCACGCCGCCAGCCCGACGCTGCCGGAGGAAGAGTATGTCGATGCCTTGCTGGCCGACCTCGACCAGGACCTGCACGCGGTGTACGGCCGCGAGCTGAGTTCGATCTTCTTCGGCGGCGGCACCCCGAGCCTGTTCAGCGCCCTGGCCCTGGGCCGGCTGCTCAAGGGCGTGGAACAACGCATTGCCTTCGCCAGCGACATCGAGATCACCCTGGAAGCCAACCCCGGGACCTTCGAGCAGGAGAAGTTCACCGCCTACCGCGCCCTGGGGATAAACCGCCTGTCCATCGGCATCCAGAGCTTCCAGGAGCAGAAGCTCAAGGCCCTGGGCCGCATCCATAACGGTGACGAGGCCATTCGCGCTGCCGGCATGGCGCGCCAGGCCGGGTTCGACAACTTCAACCTGGACCTGATGCACGGCTTGCCGGACCAGTCCCTGGACGACGCTCTGGGTGACCTGCGCCAGGCCATCGCGATGAAACCGACCCACCTGTCCTGGTACCAGCTGACCCTGGAGCCCAACACGGTGTTCTGGAACCAGCCACCAACCCTGCCGGAAGACGACACCCTGTGGGATATCCAGGAAGCCGGACAGGCGCTGCTGGCCGAGCACGGTTATAGCCAGTACGAAGTCTCGGCCTATGCCCAGCCCGGCCGTGCGGCGCGGCACAACCTGAACTACTGGAGCTTTGGCGACTTCATTGGCATCGGCGCCGGCGCCCACGGCAAGCTCAGCCACCCGGACGGACGCATCCTGCGCACCTGGAAGACTCGTCTGCCCAAGGACTACCTGAACCCGGCCAAGCACTACCAGGCCGGCGAGAAGGCCCTGAGCAACGAGGAGCTGCCGTTCGAGTTCCTGATGAACGCCCTGCGCCTTACCGACGGCGTCGACGCGGCCCTGTTCGCCCAACGTACCGGCCTCGATCCGCTGAGCCTCGCCGAAGGTCGGCGCCAGGCCGAACAAAGCGGCTTGTTGCAGGTCGAACCGTCACGCCTGGCGGCCACGGCCCGTGGGCAACTGTTCCTCAATGACCTGCTGCAATACTTTCTGATCTAAGGAAATCACATGGATCTGATACTCGATCTGCTTGCCACCGTGTCCCGCTGGAGCCGCAGCAATCTTTCGGAAATCGCCCTGGCGTTGGTGGGCTGCCTGCTGGTGCTGTTCGGCGCGGACATCAAGGGCTGGGTCGAGCAACGCCTGGGCGGCATGGCCGGCGCCCTGCGGGTGCCGCTGATGGCCCTGCTGTGCATGGTCGGCAGTGGCCTGGCGCTGATCTATGCCACACCGTGGATCGTGCGCGGCCTGAGCCAGTTCAACAACTACAGCCTGGCCCCAGTGTTGCTGGTGGTGCTGGTGCTGATTGGCGTAGTCGCTGATCGTCGCTGACCTTTAGCCCCGCTCCTACCCCCCGTAGGAGCCGGCTTGCCGGCGAACGCAATCTAACGCCCCCCCGTTATCAAGGATGAACATGAGCAAGAAACTCATCGAAGACACCAGCAAGTTCCTCAGCTACGTGCTGCGCCACGAGCCTCAGGCCATTGGTCTGGAACTGGACAGCGAAGGCTGGGGCGATATCGACGCGCTGATCAGCGGCGCGGTCAAGGACGGCCGGCAACTGAGCCGGGAACTGATCGCGCTGGTGGTCGAAGGTAACGACAAGAAGCGCTTCGCCCTTTGCGCTGACGGCCAGCGGATTCGTGCAGTCCAGGGGCATTCCAACAAGACCGTGCAATTGCAGCTTGAGGAAAAGCAACCGCCCGCCGTCCTCTATCACGGCACCGCCACACGGTTTATGGATTCAATCAACGAAAAGGGGCTGATTCCCGGTTCACGTCATCACGTGCACCTGTCCCAGGAAATCGACACCGCCAAGGCTGTGGGGCAGCGTTACGGCAAGGTGGTGATCCTGCAGATCGCCGCACAGGCCATGCAGGCCCAGGGCTTCAAGTTCTATCAGGCAGAGAATGGGGTGTGGCTGACCGACCAGGTGCCGGTCGGTTTCATCCAAGCCCTGTAGGAACCAGCTTGCTGGCGAAGGCGTCCTTGCGGGCCCCTTCGCTGGCAAGCGGAACGCCGCCCGGCCAGCTCCTACAACAGCGGGTTTGCGTGGCTCAGGCCAGCTTTTCGAACTTCAGGTCCCACACGCCATGGCCCAGGCGCTCGCCTCGACGCTCGAACTTGGTGATCGGGCGCTCGGCAGGGCGTGGCACGCACTTGCCGTCTTCAGCCAGGTTGCGATAGCCCGGAGCGACGTCCATCACTTCCAGCATGTACTCGGCATAGGGCTCCCAGTCGGTGGCCATATGCAGGACGCCACCGACCTTGAGCTTGCTGCGCACCAATTCGGCAAACGACGCCTGGACGATGCGACGCTTGTGGTGCCGGCTCTTGTGCCAAGGATCGGGGAAAAACAGCATCAGGCGATCCAGACTGTTGTCGGCGATGCAGCGGTTGAGCACTTCAATTGCATCGCAGTCGTAGACCCGAAGGTTGGTCAGGCCCTGGGTCAGCACGCCATTGAGCAGCGCGCCGACACCCGGACGGTGAACTTCTACACCGATGAAATCCTGTTCCGGGGCCGCCGCCGCCATCTCCAGCAGCGAGTGGCCCATGCCAAAGCCAATCTCCAGGGAGCGCGGCGCCGAACGGCCGAATACCTGGTCGTAATCCACCGGCGCGTCGGCCAGGGGCAGCACGTACAGTGGCGTCCCCTGGTCCAGGCCGCGTTGCTGGCCTTCGGTCATGCGCCCGGCACGCATCACGAAACTCTTGATCCGGCGGTGTTGGCGCTCGTCGCCGGTTTCCGGCTCGATTGGCGTGTCGTTTGATTCAGTCATCAATGGCTCTTACTTGATCAGACCATCCAGCGGCGAGGAGGCGCTGGCATAGAGTTTCTTCGGCATGCGACCGGCGAGGTACGCCAGGCGGCCCGCGACAATTGCGTGTTTCATGGCTTCGGCCATCATGATCGGCTGCTGCGCGTGGGCAATCGCCGAGTTCATCAGCACCGCTTCACAGCCCAGCTCCATGGCGATAGTGGCATCGGAGGCAGTACCGACACCGGCATCCACCAGCACCGGGACCTTGGCTTCTTCGAGGATGATCTGCAGGTTGTAGGGGTTGCAGATCCCTAGCCCGGTACCGATCAGACCGGCCAGAGGCATGACCGCGATGCAGCCCATTTCCGCCAGCTGACGAGCAATGATCGGGTCATCGCTGGTGTAGACCATCACGTCGAACCCTTCCTTGACCAGCACTTCGGCGGCCTTGAGGGTTTCCAGCACGTTGGGGAACAAGGTCTTCTGGTCGGCCAGTACTTCCAGCTTCACCAGGTTGTGGCCATCCAGCAGCTCACGGGCCAGACGGCAAGTGCGCACGGCTTCTACCGCGTCATAGCAACCGGCGGTATTGGGCAGGATGGTGTAGCGATCCGGCGGCAGGATATCCAGCAGGTTCGGTTCGCCCGGGTTCTGGCCGATATTGGTCCGGCGCACGGCGACGGTGACGATCTCGGCGCCCGAGGCCTCGATGGCCAGGCGGGTTTCTTCCATGTCGCGGTACTTGCCGGTGCCTACCAGCAAACGCGACTGGTACGTCCGACCGGCCAGGACGAAAGGCTTGTCACTACGAACGTTGCTCATCGGAAATCCTCTGTTGGGGTGAGGTTCTTGCAGAATTCTGTATCAGGCCCGGGGCGCTGGTGACCCTCGATCCGGGGCCGGTGAAAGCCTGTCGTCCATGAGTGGGCCCGGAATCGGGCCAGGGCGCTGCGCAGATAAGCAGCAGCGCGGTTGACGCCAGTGACTAGCCGCCACCGATGGCGTGAACCACTTCCACCTGGTCGCCCTCGTTGAGGGCGGTTTCGGCGTGCTGGCTGCGCGGAACGATATCCAGGTTGAGTTCCACCGCGATCCGCCGTCCGGTCAGTTCCAGATGGCTCAGCAGGGCCGCAACGGTCGAGCCGTCGGGCAGTTCAAGGGATTCACCGTTCAACTGAATGCGCATGCCAAGGCCGCCATCATTTTTAGGGGCCAGCATTCTAGCCCGATCATGACCTAAAGGTCAGCTACAAGCGTCAGCCGGCGACTTGCAGGCGCCAGGCGGCGAGCCCCAGCAGGAACCAGCCGACCAGGAAGGCAACGCCGCCGAAGGGGGTGATGATGCCCAGCTTGCTGATGCCGGTCAGGGTCAGCAGGTACAGGCTGCCGGAGAACAGCAGGATGCCCAGGGTGAAGGCTCCGCCGGCCCAGGTCACCAGGCGCCCGGGAATGTGCGCCGCCAGCAGGGCGACGCCGAACAGCGCCAGGGTATGCACCAGCTGATAGGTCACGCCGGTATGAAAAATAGCCAGGTATTCCGTGCTCAGGCGGTTTTTCAGGCCGTGGGCGGCGAAGGCCCCGAGGGCAACCCCGGTGAAACCGAAAAAGGCGGCCAGCATCAGGAAGCCACGCAACATGAGGAACTCCAGTCAGATTCAGCACAAAGGGTCTGTATAATGGCGCGCTCAACGGGTTCGGCCAAGCCATCTCTATGCTGCGTTATCTGTTTCGTCGCCTTGTAAAAGCCTTGATGTGGTTCGCCGTCGCCAGCGTCCTGCTGGTGCTGTTGTTCCGTGTAGTGCCACCACCGGGCACCGCGCTGATGGTCGAGCGCAAGATCGAATCCTGGATCGACGACGATCCCATCGACCTGCAACGCACCTGGAAACCCTGGGACGAAATCTCCGACGATCTCAAGGTTGCGGTGATTGCCGGTGAGGACCAGAAATTCCCCGAGCACTGGGGCTTCGATATCGACGCGATCCAGGCGGCCTTCGCCCACAACGAGCGTGGCGGTTCGATCCGTGGCGCCAGCACCCTGAGCCAGCAAGTGTCGAAGAACCTGTTCCTGTGGTCCGGCCGCAGCTACCTGCGCAAAGGCCTGGAAGCCTGGTTCACCGCACTGATCGAAGTGCTCTGGCCGAAACAGCGGATCCTTGAGGTCTACCTCAACAGCGCTGAATGGGACGAAGGCGTGTTTGGCGCCGAGGCCGCCGCGCGCCACCACTTCGGCGCCAGCGCCGCCAATCTGTCCCGACAACAGGCCAGCCTGCTGGCCGCAGTCCTGCCCAACCCACGAGTGTGGAGCGCCGCACGCCCGAGCACCTATGTCCAGCAACGAGCCGGCTGGATCCGCCGGCAGATGAGCCAGCTGGGTGGCGCCGACTACCTGAATCGCCTGAACCAGACACGCCAGCCCCCTTGGGCCCAGTAAACCAGAAGGTCCTGGTTTTCCGGGTCACCGCCTCGCGGCACCAAGCCCGGAAACAAAAACGCCCCGATCATCTCGGGGCGTTTTGCATGACGCTTAGTCGTTAAGCGGCGATGGACAGTTTCAGCTTGTTCATCGCGCTCTTTTCCAGCTGACGAATCCGCTCAGCCGAAACGTTGTACTTCTGCGCCAGGTCATGCAGCGTGGCTTTTTCCTCTGCCAGCCAACGCTGATAGAGGATGTCCCGACTGCGCTCATCCAGCACTTCCAGCGCTTCATGCAGGTTGCTGGTGGAGTTGTCAGTCCAGTCCGCGTCTTCCAGCTGCAACGCCGGATCGTAGCGATGGTCTTCCAAGTAGTTGGCCGGCGACTGGAAGGCGCTGTCGTCATCCGCTTCGGCAGCCGGATCGAAGGCCATGTCCTGACCGGTCAGGCGACTCTCCATCTCGCGCACTTCACGGGGTTCCACGCCAAGGCTTTCCGCCACGCGATGGACTTCCTCGTTGTTCAGCCAGGCCAGACGTTTCTTCTGGCTGCGCAGGTTGAAGAACAGCTTGCGCTGCGCCTTGGTGGTCGCAACCTTCACAATCCGCCAGTTACGCAGGATGAACTCGTGAATCTCCGCCTTGATCCAGTGCACCGCAAAGGACACCAGACGCACACCCATCTCGGGGTTGAAGCGCTTCACGGCTTTCATCAGGCCAACGTTGCCTTCCTGGATCAGGTCAGCCTGGGCCAACCCGTAGCCGGAATAGCTACGGGCGATATGTACGACAAAACGCAGGTGGGCGAGCACCATCTGCCGAGCCGCCTCAAGATCCTGCTCATAGTAGAGACTCTCGGCCAGTTCACGCTCCTGCTCCGGGGTCAGCAATGGAATGCTGTTTACCGTGTGTACATAAGCCTCCAGGTTTGCGCCTGGAACCAATGCGTAAGCAGGTTGCAAAGAAGTGGTCATACGAAAAAACCTCCGACTCACATAACTCGTGCCATTAGGCACTGCGAAAATTGACCGGAAACCGCGAAACAAGTTCCCATAAACACTGAAAGGTCAATACAAGCAAAAAGACACTACTTCGGTGCCAGCTCCCTCAGGTGGCGGGCCACCGCAATCCACGCACCGATATAACCCAACAGTACCGCCCCTAGCAAGAGCGACAGACCATCGGCAACCGGCACACCCGCAAGGGCAAAATCACTGCCGTACAAACCAGCCAGACCGATTACCGCATCGTTCAACCAGTTCAGGCCGAACGCCAACACGCCCCAGGACAGAATCCCCGCGCCAAAACCATACAGCGCGCCCATATAAAGGAAGGGCCGACGAACATAGCTGTCCGTGCCGCCGACGAGTTTAATCACTTCTATCTCTGTGCGGCGGTTTTCAATATGAAGACGAATGGTATTGCCTATCACCAAAAGTAATGCAGAAACCAGCAGCACGGTCAGACCGAAGACAAACCGGTCTCCCAGCTTGAGGATGGCCGCCAAGCGCTCGACCCATACCAGGTCCAACTGCGCCAGTTGCACCTTGGGCATTTCCGCCAGGCGCTGACGCAAGGCTTCAAGCGTCGCCTTGTCCACTTCGTTGGGCGTCACCAGCACCACGCCCGGCAGCGGGTTATGGGGCAACTCGCGCAATGCCTCGCCCAGCCCGGACTGCTGCTGGAACTCTTCCAGGGCCTTTTCCTTGCTGATGAACTCGGCATCCGCCACGCCGGGCAGGCCCTTGATCTCTTCGCTGAGCTTCTCGCCCTCGACACCAGAGGCGCCCAGGTCCAGGTACAGCGAGATCTGCGCCGCGCGCTGCCAGGAACCGCCCAGGCGCTCGACATTGTTCAGTAACAACGACAGGCCCATGGGCAGGCTCAGGGCCACCGCCATCACCAGGCAGGTAAAGAAGCTGCCGATGGGCTGCTTGCCCAGGCGCCGCAGGCTGTCCAGCAGACTGGCGCGGTGACTTTCCATCCACGCTCGCAGCAGAGTGCCAAAATCCGGGCCGTCGTCTTCGTCGCGTTTTTTCTTTGGCGGCGGTGCTTCGGACGCCTTGGGCGCTACGCGCTCCGCCACTTTTGGGGTACGTGTGGCACTCATACGCCGGCCTCCCCATCGCCGATCAAGCGACCGCGTTGCAGGGTCAGCATGCGGTGGCGCATGCGGGCGATCAGCGCCAGATCGTGACTGGCGATCAGCACGCTGGTCCCCAGGCGGTTGATATCTTCAAAGACGCCCATGATTTCCGCCGCAAGGCGCGGGTCGAGGTTACCGGTGGGTTCGTCTGCCAACAGCAGCGCCGGGCGATGCACGATGGCCCGGGCGATGCCGACGCGTTGTTGCTGGCCGGTGGACAGGTCGCCAGGGTAGAGATCGGTTTTATCCGACAGTGCTACACGCTCCAGGGCCGAGTCCACGCGCTTGGCGATTTCCGCCTTGGACAGGCCCAGGATCTGCAGCGGCAAGGCGATGTTGTTGAACACTGTGCGATCGAACAACAGTTGGTGATTCTGGAACACCACGCCGATCTGCCGGCGCAGGAACGGGATCTGCGCATTGCTGATCTGCCCAAGGTCCTGGCCAGCCAGCAACAATTTGCCAGTGGTCGGGCGCTCCATGGCCAACAGCAGGCGCAGCAAGGTGCTCTTGCCGGCGCCGGAATGGCCGGTGACAAACAGGAATTCGCCGCGACGGACGCGAAAGCTCAGCTCATGCAGGCCGACGTGGCCGTTGGGATAGCGCTTACCGACCTGTTCGAAACGAATCATGAACGCTCCCGCTCGGCAAACAGTGCCTGGACAAAGGGTTCTGCTTCAAAAGTGCGCAAGTCATCGATGCCTTCGCCAACGCCGATGTAGCGGATCGGCAGGCCGAATTGCTTGGCCAGGGCAAAGATCACCCCGCCCTTGGCGGTGCCGTCGAGCTTGGTCAGGGCCAGGCCAGTCAGGGCCACGGTCTGGTTGAATTGCTTGGCCTGGTTAATGGCGTTCTGGCCAGTACCGGCGTCGAGCACCAGCAGCACCTCGTGGGGCGCGTCGGCGTCGAGCTTGCCGATCACCCGGCGGACCTTCTTCAGCTCTTCCATCAGATTGTCTTTGGTGTGCAGGCGACCCGCAGTGTCGGCGATCAACACATCGATGTTGCGCGCCTTGGCTGCCTGCACCGCATCGAAGATCACCGAGGCCGAGTCGGCACCGGTGTGCTGCGCGATCACCGGGATCTTGTTGCGCTCGCCCCAGACCTGCAGTTGCTCCACAGCCGCGGCCCGGAAGGTGTCGCCGGCGGCGAGCATGACTTTCTTGCCTTCCAGCTGCAGCTTTTTCGCCAGTTTGCCGATGGTGGTGGTCTTGCCAGCACCGTTGACGCCCACCACCAGGATCACGAAGGGCTTGTTTTGCGCGACGATCTTCAGCGGCTGCTCTACCGGCTTGAGCATGCCGGTCAGTTCGGCCTGCAGCGAGGTGTACAGCGCATCCGAATCGGTAAGCTGCTTGCGGGCGACTTTCTGGGTCAGGTTCTGGATGATCACCGACGTGGCTTCAACCCCGACGTCAGCGGTCAGCAGGCGGGTTTCCAGGTCTTCCAGCAACTCGTCGTCGATGGCTTTCTTGCCGAGGAACAGGCTGGCCATGCCCTCGCCGATGCTACTACTGGTCTTGGACAGACCCTGCTTGAGACGGGCGAAGAAACCGACCTTGTTCTCCTCACTGCGTGCCGGCTCGGCAACTGGCTCGGGCTCTGGTGCCGACACCGCCGCCAGTTCAGCTACAGGAGCAGGAGCAGGAGCAGGAGCAGGAGCAGGAGCAGGAGCAGGAGCAGGAGCAGGAGCAGGAGCAACAGGCTCGGGGGCAACGAATGCGGGGGCTACTGGAGCTTGAACGTCTATCACCGGAGCCGCTGCAACCACAGGCTCCTGGACAACAACCTGCACAGGACTTGCCGTCACGGCCGGAATCGGCGGCGTCACATGCTCCAGTTGCACCTCTTCCACCAATGCCACCGGTTCTTCCGCCACCGGCAAGGTCAGCCAGGGCTTGTGCTCCGGGCTCGGGGTCAGCGGCAGTTCGGGCGCGAGCATCGGCGCCGGCTCTGGCTCGACTTGAGGTTGCAGCACAGGCTCGGCCAGCGGCAGTACCACCGGCTCGGCAGGTGCAATGCTCGGAGCAGGCTCGGCAACAGGTGCCGCGGCAGGCTCAACAAGAACTTGTGGTTGTTCGACAACGGCTTCCTGCGGTTTTTTACGCAGCCATCCGAACAGGCCTTTCTTCTCGCCAGCCGCGGCTGGGGTCTTTTTGTCGTCGTTGGAACCAAACATGGAGGACGGCTATCTCAAGGTAGCGATGCGCCAGTGGGCGCCTCGGCAAATAAATATTCGATGCAGAACAGACTACGATTAACCCAGCTTGTTCACGCGCAACATTTTGTCGAAGTGCTCAATAGCACCTCAAGGCTCGACTTTACTTAGGACTGGAACGGCAAAATCGGCGAAAGAGCGAAGTTTAGCGGATAAAACCGCGCCTCTTGCCGGTAACTCATACAACCTGCTCAAGCACATCCTGATCCGCGAAGACCTGATAGGCGTGGCCGCCAGTAAAACGGATCAGTATCCTAGCACCTCCTCGCCCGCCGACGCTAAGAACACGCGGGCAGCCCAACAGGTTTAAAAACGAATGAATGCTCTAGCCCGCCGCGCCGCAGGCCTGCTGCTCAGCACAGTTTGTCTGCCCCTTGCAGCCCTGGCTGCCGACCCGCAACCCACCCACGAATTCACCCTCGACAACGGCCTCAAGGTCATCGTCCGTGAAGATCATCGCGCCCCCGTGGTGGTCTCCCAGGTCTGGTACAAGGTCGGTTCCAGCTACGAAACCCCGGGCCAGACCGGTTTGTCCCACGCCCTGGAACACATGATGTTCAAGGGCAGCGAGAAAGTCGGCCCCGGCGAAGCCTCGTTGATCCTGCGGGACCTGGGTGCCGAAGAGAACGCCTTCACCAGTGACGACTTCACCGCTTATTACCAGGTACTGGCCCGCGACCGCCTGGGCGTGGCCCTGGAACTGGAAGCCGATCGCATGGCCAGCCTGCGCCTGCCGGCCGACGAGTTCAGCCGCGAGATCGAAGTGATCAAGGAAGAACGTCGCCTGCGCACTGACGACAAGCCGATGTCCAAGGCCTATGAACGCTTCAAGGCAATGGCCTACCCGGCCAGCGGCTACCACACCCCGACCATCGGCTGGATGGCCGACCTGAACCGGATGAAGGTCGAGGAACTGCGCCACTGGTACCAGGCCTGGTACGTACCGAACAACGCCACCCTGGTGGTGGTCGGCGACGTCACCCCGGACGAGGTGAAAACCCTGGCCCAGCGCTATTTCGGTGCGATCCCCAAGCGTGACGTGCCGCCGGCGAAGATCCCCATGGAACTGGCCGAGCCCGGCGAGCGCCTGATCACCCTGCACGTGAAGACCCAACTGCCGAGCCTGATGCTGGCCTTCAACGTACCCAGCATCGCCACTGCCGAGGACAAGCGCTCGGTGAATGCCCTGCGCCTGGCGGCGGCCCTGCTGGACGGTGGCTACAGCGCTCGTATCCCGACTCAGCTGGAGCGCGGCGAAGAGCTGCTGTCCGGCGGCTCCACCGGTTACGACGCCTACACCCGCGGCGACAGCCTGTTCATGCTTTCGGCCACCCCCAACAGCCAGAAGAAGAAAACCATCGCCCAGGCCGAAGCCGGGCTGTGGCGCTTGCTGGACCAGTTGAAAACCACCCCGCCCTCCGCCGAAGAACTGGAGCGAGTACGGGCCCAGGTCATCGCCGGGCTGGTCTACGAGCGTGACTCGATCACCAGCCAGGCCACTGCCATCGGCCAGCTGGAAACCGTCGGCCTGTCGTGGAAACTGATGGACACCGAGCTGGCGGAACTGCAAGGCGTGACCCCGGAAGACATCCAGAAGGCCGCCCGCACTTATTTCACTCGGGAGCGTATGAGCGTGGCCCATGTACTGCCTGAGGAGTCCGCTCATGAGTAAGCGCAAGAATGCTTCACCGATCCTGCTGGGCCTGGCCCTGGTGGCCCTGCTCACTGCCGGTGGCCTGTACCTGTCGCGCTCCGGCGAATCCAATGCCAGCCAGGCCCTGGACAACGCCAAGTCCAGCCAGAAGCTGCAATCCCTGGCCGAGCTGGATGGCAAGGCCCCCAGCCATCGCGACCTCAATGTGCAAACCTGGAACACCGCCGAAGGCGCCAAGGTGCTGTTCGTCGAGGCCCGCGAGCTGCCGATGTTCGACATGCGCCTGATCTTCGCCGCTGGCAGCAGCCAGGATGGCAACACCTCCGGCCTGGCCCTGCTGACCAACGCCATGCTCAACGAAGGCGTGGCCGGCAAGGACGTTGGCGCCATCGCCCGGGGCTTTGAAAGCCTGGGCGCGGATATCGGCAACGGCGCCTACAAGGACATGGCCGTGGTCTCGCTGCGCAGTCTCAGCGCTGTGGATAAACGCCAGCCGGCGCTGAAACTGTTCGCCGAAGTGGTGGGCAAGCCGACCTTCCCCGCCGACTCCCTGGCACGAATCAAGAACCAGTTGCTCGCCGGCTTCGAGTACCAGAAGCAGAACCCCGGCAAACTGGCCAGCCTGGAACTGATGCAGCGCCTGTACGGCAACCATCCCTATGCTCATCCCAGCGAAGGCAATGCCAAGAGCGTTCCGGGCATCACCCTGGCGCAGTTGCAGGCCTTTCATGCCAAGGCCTATGCCGCCGGCAACGTGGTGATCGCGCTGGTGGGCGACCTCTCGCGCAGCGACGCCGAGGCGATTGCCGCGCAGGTTTCCGCTGCACTGCCCAAGGGCCCGGCCCTGGCGAAGATCGAGCAACCCGTTGAACCCAAGGCCAGCGTCGGCCATATCGAGTTCCCGTCAAGCCAGACCAACCTGATGCTGGCGCAACTGGGGATCGACCGTGACGATCCGGATTACGCCGCAGTGTCCCTGGGCAACCAGATCCTCGGCGGTGGCGGTTTCGGCACCCGACTGATGAGCGAAGTCCGCGAGAAGCGCGGCCTCACCTACGGCGTCTACTCCGGCTTTACCCCGATGCAGGCCCGCGGCCCGTTCATGATCAACCTGCAGACCCGTGCAGAAATGAGTGAGGGCACCTTGAAGCTGGTGCAGGACGTGTTCGCCGACTACCTGAAGAACGGCCCGACCCAGAAGGAACTGGACGACGCCAAGCGTGAACTGGCCGGCAGCTTCCCACTGTCCACCGCCAGCAACGCCGATATCGTCGGCCAGCTGGGGGCCATGGGTTTCTACAATCTGCCGTTGAGCTACCTGGAAGACTTCATGCGTCAATCCCAGGAGCTGACGGTGGAACAGGTCAAGGCCGCCATGAACAAACACCTGAGCGTCGACAAGATGGTCATTGTCAGCGCCGGTCCTACCGTCGCGCAAAAGCCGTTGCCGCCCCCCACTGACAAACCCACCGAGCAGCCGCTCGGGGTTCCGGAGCACTAATGGCCCGTCCAGCCCGTCCCAGCAAGAAACCCGTCCACAACCAGCACAACGGTGTGGGCCAGCTGCGCATCATCGGCGGCGAATGGCGCAGCCGTAAGCTGAGCTTCCCCGACCTGCCGGGGCTGCGGCCGACTCCGGACCGGGTGCGCGAAACCCTGTTCAACTGGCTCGCGCCTCATGTCGCCGGAGCCAAGGTCATCGACCTGTTCGCCGGCAGCGGCGCGGTATTCCTCGAAGCCCTGTCCCGTGGCGCCGCCACGGGCCTGGCCCTGGACAGCAACAACGTCGCGATCTCCAGCCTGCGCGAGCACCTGGGCACCCTGCACTGCACCGTAGGCCAGGCGCAGACCGCCGACGCCCTGCGCTACCTGGAAACCCAACCGGCGACGCCCTACGACCTGGCATTCCTCGACCCGCCGTTCAACCAGAACCTGCTGCCCGCGGCCTGCGCCCTGCTGGAAGAGCGCGGCTGGCTGGCGGAAGACGCCTGGATCTACACCGAAAGCGAAACCCCGCCGTCAACCCTGGGCCTGCCCGGGCGCTGGCGCCTGCACCGTGAACAAAAATCCGGGCAGGTGTATTACTCGTTGTGGCAACGTATGGCTGAGAGCGCCGCTTAGAACCCGTTGAGGCTCTAGCGAGCGACGCTCAGGCAAGGCAAAAATGGCCGAGAAAGCGCAGTTCAAGGGCAAGAGTGGGTATATCGAAGGCATTTTTGATGCCCCGTGAGCCAAGCGCAGCAGATCCTGAACCGGTTCTTTACCTCGGCCGTAACAGATGCGTAGCCCGCCCGGGCTGCGCACCGCCGCATCGAGACCCTTCCCGTGGCTGATTCGCCTGATCGCTTTATCCCTGCCTTCGGCCTGGGCAACCCGCACCTGCAAACCCTGTGGGGCCCGCTGTGGCGCCCGACTACTCACCTTGAGCGCCAGCGCGAGCGCCTGTGGCTGGAAGACGGCGACTTTCTCGATCTTGACTGGCACGGGCCCCATAGCGCCGAGGCGCCGCTGGTACTGGTGCTGCATGGCCTGACCGGCTCCTCCAACTCGCCTTATGTCGCCGGCCTGCAAAAGACCTTGGCGGCCCAGGGCTGGGCCAGTGCAGCACTGAACTGGCGCGGCTGCTCCGGCGAACCCAATCTGCTGCCCCGCAGCTATCACTCCGGCGCCAGCGAAGACCTGGCCTCGGCCATCGCCCACCTGCGAGCCAAGCGTCCCCAAGCGCCGCTGTACGCGGTGGGTTATTCCCTGGGGGGCAATGTGCTGCTCAAGTACCTGGGGGAAAGCGGCAGCAACAGCCCGTTGCAAGGGGCCGCGGCGGTGTCGGTGCCGTTTCGCCTGGATCAATGCGCGGACCGCATCGGCCAGGGCTTTTCCAAGGTCTATCAGGCGCACTTCATGCGCGAGATGCTGGCCTACATCAAGGACAAGCAGCGCCAGTTCCAGCACGACGGTCGCCACGAAGGCCTGGCGACCCTGGCGCAGCTCGGCTCGCTGGAAAAGATGCGGACCTTCTGGGACTTCGATGGCCGGGTCACCGCGCCACTGCATGGGTTCGCTGATGCCCAGGACTATTACCGTCGCGCTTCCAGCCGCTATTTCCTCGGCGAGATCCGCACCCCGACCCTGATCATTCAGGCGGCGGACGATCCGTTCGTATTTCCTCACAGCCTGCCCGAAGCCGCCGAGCTGTCCGCCAGTACCCAATTCGAACTTCAGGCCCGGGGCGGCCACGTGGGTTTTGTCGAAGGCACGCTGAAACGCCCCAGCTACTACCTGGAACGGCGCATTCCGCAATGGCTGTCAGAGCTGGGCCGCCATGGATAAGTCCGCCCGGGAGTCGATCCGTTTCTGGCAGGCCGCGCCCCTGGCGGGGGTAGAACTTCTGGCTGCGCGGTATATCGAACAGCGCTTCGTGCCCCATGTGCATGACGGCTATGTGATCGGCATGATCATGGCCGGGGCCCAGCGCTACCGTTATCGCGGCGCCGAGCACCTGGCAGGCAGCGGCACCCTGGTGCTGATCAATCCGGATGAGCTGCACACCGGGGCCAAAGGCGCCGAAGACGGCTGGCTGTATCGGGCCTTCTACCCCGACAACCAACAGATTCTCGGTTTACTGGAGGAGTTGGAACTGCCCAGCGGCAGCCTGCCGACCTTTGGGGCGACGCTGTACCGCGATGCGGATCTGGTCAGCGGCTTCGCCCGTTTGCACCATCTGCTGGAAAGCCCGGCCACAGCCCTGCAACAGCAGACCCAGTGGCGGGAAATGCTGCTTCTGCTGTTGCAGCGACACGCTGCGGTCAAGGCACCGGGTGAACCTGGGCAGGAACACCGGGCGATTGTGCAAGCCAAGGAGTTGCTGCGGGCGCAATTGGCGGCACCGCCGTCACTGGAGGAATTGGCCGCAGCCGTGAATCTGTCACCGTTCCACTTTGCCCGAGTGTTCCGCCGGGCCACGGGGATTCCGCCCCATACCTGGCTGATGCAGCAACGCATCGCCAAGGCCCGAGCCTTGTTGCGCGACGGTTGCCTGCCGCTGGAAGTCGCGACTCAGTTGGGGTTTGCCGACCAGAGTCACCTCAGTCGGCAGTTCAAGCAGGTTTACGGCGTAGCGCCAGCGGCCTACCGCAGTGCACTGCAGGCCACCTGACGCGGCAACGGCCGTGGCGCGGGCACTTGTTCCTTCGCGCCCCCAACCACATCGGGTTCAGTCGCCGGTGGCAACAGCCCGCTGCGGATCGGTGATCCATTCGCTCCAGGAACCGGCGTACAGGCTGCCCAAGGGGTATCCGGCCAGACACAGGGCAAACAGGTTGTGGCAGGCGGTCACGCCAGAACCGCAGTAGGCCACCAATTGCTCCGGGGAGCGGCCCGCGAGCTTCTCGGCAAAACGCTGCTTGAGCTGCTCAGGTGGCAGGAAACGCCCGTCGCTGCCCAGGTTGTCGGTGAAGGCTGCGCATTGCGCCCCGGGAATATGCCCGGCCACCGGGTCGATCGGCTCCACTTCACCACGAAAGCGCGGCAAGCCGCGGGCATCCAGCAGGGTCAGGTCAGGCTGACCCAGGCGCCGTTGCAGGTGCTCGGCATCCAGCAACAGGCTGTTGTCCGGCTGGCCGCTGAACTGCCCTGGCAGCGTTTCCGGTGGATCCAGGCTCAGGGGCAGGCCGGCGGCGTGCCAGGCTTTCAAGCCGCCATCAAGAATGAACACTCCATCGCGCTTGCCGAGCCAGGCCAGCAACCACCAGGCACGGGCAGCAAAAGCTCCGGGGCCATCGTCGTACAACACGATCTCGCTGTGGTTATCGATGCCCCAGGCCTGCAAGCGCGTCACCAGTTGCGTCGGCGCCGGCAAGGGATGCCGACCGGTCACGCCCTTGCTCACCGGCCCACTGAGGTCGCGCTCCAGATCGGCGAAATGCGCCCCGGCAATATGCCCTTCGGCATAGCTGCGCTGTCCGTAATCCGGGTCCTCCAGGGCAAAGCGACAATCCAGAAGCACCAGGCCGGGTTGCTGTTTCTTCTGGTCCAGGGCTAGCGGGCTGATCAACTGCGCGAGGGGCATGGCGGGCTCCTGTGAATAAGTTGGAGGTTGATCCTACTGCACTTCTTCCAGGGCTTGGGCCAGGGGCACGTAAAACTCTTCGAACAGGCCATTGACTGCCTCCCGGGCCTGATCGGTAACAAACCCGGCCTCCAGCACCAACACCTGATAGACGCCGCGCTTGATCGCTTCCTCGCTCAAGTGCGTGGAGCTCTCACGAGTGGTGCACAGAAAGCGCACCCAGGATGTGAGGATGATCCAGGCGTTGAGGGTCAGGGATTCGATCTGCACCTTGTCCATGGCAACGATCCCGGCCTCGACGAAGCGCCCGTAGATGGCCATGCCCTGGATCAGGCAGCGCTGGGAAAAGCGCCGATAGCGCGCCGCCAGTTCGGCGTCACTGTCCAGCAGGTGTTCCAGGTCGCGGTGCAGGAAACGGTAGCGCCACATGGCCGCCAGCAGCGCCTGCAGGTAGTAGCGCTTGTCTTCGACGGTGACCGCGCGCCCGGGTGGCGGGCGCAGGAAGCTGTCCACCAGGCTTTCATATTCGGCAAACAGCACGGCGATAATCGCCTGCTTGTTGGGGAAGTGGTAATACAGGTTGCCCGGAGAAATCTCCATGTGCGCCGCAATATGGTTGGTGCTGACGTTGCGTTCACCCTGCTGGTTGAAGAGCTCGAGGCTGAACTGAACGATGCGTTCGCGGGTTTTTATGCGTGGGGCCATGGGCTTGGGCTTTAATCAGAAGGCTGGCGTGCATCTTACGGTCTATCCCCCTGGGGATAAATCACGAGCGGCACAGGATGGCAATTGACAATTTAGAGCATAAGCTCTAAAAACTAGCCAGCCAATAAAAACCGGAGCCCGTCCATGTCTGCCGACATCGCTTACCTGCAGGATTCCCTTCAGCAACAGGACGCGCTACTGGAGCTGTTCGAAGCTCAACGCCGGGCCTTTGCCGCCCATCCGATGCCGCCTGCCGCGCAACGCCTGCAATGGCTCAAGTCATTGCAGGACTTGCTGAACAGCGAACGCCAGGCGCTGATCGACGCCATCAGCCAGGACTTCAGCAACCGCAGCGCCGACGAAACCCTGCTGGCAGAACTGATGCCGAGCCTGCATGGCATCCACTACGCGCGCAAACACCTGAAGGGCTGGATGAAGCCGTCGCGCCGCGCCGTGGGCCTGGCCTTCCAGCCGGCCTCGGCCAAGGTGGTCTATCAACCGCTGGGGGTGGTGGGCGTCATCGTGCCGTGGAACTACCCGCTGTACCTGTGCATGGGCCCGCTGGTGGGTGCGCTTGCCGCTGGTAATCGGGTGATGCTCAAGCTCAGCGAATCGACCCCGGCCACCGGCCAACTGCTGAAGCAGCTGCTGGCCCGGGTGTTCCCCGAGGACTTGGTGTGCGTGGTGCTCGGCGAGGCCGAAGTCGGCATGGCCTTCTCCAAGCTGCGCTTCGATCACCTGCTGTTCACCGGCGCCACCAGCATCGGCAAGCACGTGATGCGCGCCGCGGCAGAGAACCTGACCCCGGTGACCCTGGAGCTGGGCGGCAAGTCCCCGGCCATTGTCTCCAACACCGTGCCCCTGAAGGACGCCGCCGAACGCATCGCCTTCGGCAAGACCATGAATGCCGGGCAAACCTGCGTTGCCCCGGACTACGTACTGGTGCCGGAAGAGCGCGTCGGTTCATTTGTCGAAGCCTATCGCCAGGCCGTGCGCAGCTTCTTCCCGACCCTGGCCGACAACCCCGACTACACCGCGATCATCAACCAGCGCCAGTTGGTACGACTCAACAGCTACCTGAGCGACGCCACCAGCAAGGGTGCGCTGCTGGTACCGCTGTTCGAGCAGAGCCAGGAACGGCGCCTGGGCCATAGCCTGCTGCTGAATGTCAGCGACGATATGACCGTGATGCAGGACGAGATCTTCGGCCCGATCCTGCCCATCGTGCCCTACAAGACCCTGGACCAGGCCTTTGCCTACATCACCCAGCGACCGCGGCCGCTGGCGCTGTACTACTTCGGTTATGACAAGGCCGAGCAACAAAGGGTGCTCGACGAAACCCACTCCGGCGGCGTGTGCCTCAACGACACCCTGCTGCACGTAGCCCAGGACGACCTGCCGTTTGGCGGGATCGGCCCTTCCGGCATGGGTCACTACCATGGTCACGAAGGTTTCCTGACCTTCAGCAAGGCCAAAGGGGTATTCATCAAGCAGCGCTTCAACGCCGCCCGCCTGATCTACCCGCCTTATGGAAAATCGATCCAGAAACTCATCCAGAAGCTGTTCATTCGTTAACCAGTACATCGCCGGGTAATAACAATAATGACCCCTAGCCTGTCTGAAACACCTGCGCTGTCACGGCGCGGCCTGCTGAAAATCGGCCTCTGCGCCAGCGCTTTCCTGGCCACCGCCGGGCTCGGCGCGAGCCTCAGCGGTTGCTCCGCCAGTACTCCTGCCAGCGGTTTTGCCCTGCTGCGCAGCAATGACCTGCCGTTCCTGAGGGCGCTGATCCCGGTGATGCTCGAAGGGTCGGTGGCCGCGGGCAAGATGCCCGCTGCCGTCGCCGGTACCCTGGCCAACCTCGACAACGCGCTCAATCACCTGTCGCCGGAAATGTTCAAGCTCACTCAGCAGTTGTTCGATGTGCTCGGCATGGCGGTGACTCGCGGCCCGCTGACGGGGATCTGGGGCAGTTGGGAAAACGCCAGCGCGGACGACATCCGCAACTTCCTCAGCCGCTGGGAAAACAGCTACCTGTCACTGCTGCGCATGGGCCATGCCTCATTGCTGCAACTGGTGATGATGGCCTGGTACACCCGCGCCGAATCCTGGGCCCATTGCGGCTATCCCGGGCCACCCAAGGTCTGATCCGTATAGCCACTGGCGCAGGTTCCAAGGACTGCAAGAGCCCTGCTCCTTCGCAGGCCATCGCAGCCTGCGGCGGCTACAGTGCATTTGCGCCATGCCATCAATAACAAGAGAGCACCGAATATGCCCGTACCTGATCTGTTCCGCGAAGGCCTGAACCGTGGCTGGAAAACCTACAACGGCTCGCAGCTGGAGCAGGACCTGACCCTGGAAGCCGATGTCGCCATCATCGGCAGCGGTGCCGGGGGTGGCACCACCGCCGAGATCCTCAGCGCCGCGGGCTACAAGGTGCTGCTGATCGAAGAAGGCCCGCTCAAGACCAGCGACGACTTCAAGATGCTCGAGGACCAGGCCTACACCAGCCTCTATCAGGAAGGCATCGGGCGCATGAGCAAGGACGGCGCCATCACCATCCTCCAAGGCCGCGCCGTGGGCGGCACCACCTTGATCAACTGGACCTCGAGCTTTCGTACCCCCGACCCGACGCTGCAACACTGGGCCCGGGAACACGGAGTGGTGGGCCACAGCTCGACCGAGATGGCACCCTGGTTCGAGAAAATGGAGCAACGCCTGGGGGTCGCACCTTGGGCCATGCCACCCAACGCCAACAACGATGTGATCCGCAGGGGCTGTGAAACCCTGGGCTACAGCTGGCACGTGATTCCACGCAATGTGCGCGGCTGCTGGAACCTGGGCTACTGCGGCCTGGGCTGCCCGACCAACGCCAAGCAGTCGATGCTGGTGACCACCATCCCGGCGACCCTGGAGAAAGGCGGCGAGCTGCTGTACCTGGCCCGGGCCGATCGCCTGCAGTTCAAGGACGACAAGATCACCAGCCTGCAATGCGTGGCCATGGACGCCCGTTGCGTAGCCCCTACCGGACGCACGATCACGGTCAAGGCCAAGCATTACGTGCTGGCAGGTGGCGGTATCAACAGCCCCGCCCTGCTATTGCGCTCCGATGCCCCGGACCCGCACTCGCGCCTGGGCAAGCGCACCTTCCTGCACTTGGTGAACTTCTCTGCCGGGCAGTTCGATGAGGTGATCAACCCCTTCTACGGCGCGCCGCAGTCGATCTACTCCGACCATTTCCAATGGCAGGACGGCACCACCGGCAAGATGTCCTACAAACTCGAAGTACCGCCGTTGCAACCGGCCCTGGCCAGCACCCTGCTGGGTGGTTTCGGGCCGCAGAGCGGGTTATCCATGGAACAACTGCCCCATACCCACGCCATGATCGCCCTGCTGCGAGACGGTTTTCATCCCGACAGCATCGGCGGCAGCGTCGAGCTGCGCGGCGACGGTACGCCGGTACTCGACTATCAGGTCTCGCCCTACGCCTGGGATGGCCTGCGCCGGGCGTTCCACAGCATGGCGGAGATCCAGTTCGCCGGCGGTGCCAAGGCAGTCAAGCCGCTGCACAGCGACACCCGTTTCGCCAAGACCCTCAGCGAAGTCCGCGCGCAGATCGACGGCCTGGACCTGGCGCTGTACCGCACCCGCCTGGGCAGCGCCCACGTGATGGGCGGCTGTGCCATGGGCGAAGATCCGAAAAACGCGGTGACCGACAGCCTCGGGCGCCATCATCAACTGCACAATCTGTCGATTCACGACGGCTCGCTGTTCCCCACCAGCATCGGCGCCAACCCGCAGCTGTCGGTGTACGGCCTGACGGCACAGCTGGCCACAGCCCTGGCAGAGCGCTTGAAAACAGTGTGAAAAAGCGGGGTATTTTCGTCGTCTATCGTGCTTTCTTCCCTAAAAGTCGACTTGGCCGACCGGGATGGCTGCGATACCATCCGACTCCCCAACGGATTCCCGCCAGGACGACGCGATGAACCGAGTGTTGTACCCAGGTACCTTCGACCCTATTACCAAGGGCCATGGCGATCTGGTCGAGCGCGCCTCGCGGCTGTTCGACCACGTGATCATCGCCGTTGCCGCCAGCCCCAAGAAAAACCCGCTATTCCCCCTGGAACAGCGTGTGGAACTGGCGCGAGAGGTGACCAAGCATCTGCCTAACGTTGAAGTCGTCGGCTTCTCCACGCTGCTGGCGCATTTCGCCAAGGAGCAGAACGCCAACGTCTTCCTGCGGGGTCTGCGAGCCGTTTCTGACTTCGAGTACGAGTTCCAGCTGGCCAACATGAACCGCCAGCTGGCCCCGGACGTGGAAAGCCTGTTCCTCACCCCGTCCGAGCGCTACTCGTTCATTTCCTCGACGCTGGTCCGTGAAATCGCGGCCCTGGGCGGTGATATCACCAAGTTCGTGCACCCGGCGGTCGCCGACGCACTGACCCTGCGCTTCAAGAAATAAGCCCGCTGGCCCCGTTCAGGGGCCATTGCCCGGCGTCAGCCATCGCGCCCGCGTGCACTGCGGGCGTCAATACGGCACAATTGCGCGCATTCGTTTTTACATGCCCGGGCCTGCCGCCCAGGCCGGAGTACCCCATGTCCCTGATCATCACCGACGATTGCATCAACTGCGACGTCTGCGAACCCGAGTGCCCCAACGCGGCCATTTCCCAAGGCGAAGAGATCTACGTCATCGATCCGAACCTGTGCACCCAGTGCGTCGGCCACTACGACGAACCGCAGTGCCAGCAGGTGTGTCCGGTGGACTGCATCCCTCTGGACGAAGCGCGTCCAGAGACGGAAGAAGAATTGATGGCCAAGTACCGGAAGATTACCGGTAAGGCTTGAGTAGAGAGGGAGCGCCTATTCCGGCGCTTTCGCCCGCAAGCCGGCTCCTATGGGGCAATCCGTTATAGGAGCGACCGGGCGGCGTGCTGCTTGCCGGCGAAGCTTTTCAGCTCTGGCAACGTGGGCAGAACACACTGGCACGCTGGCCCAGCTTGACCTCGCGCAGTTCCGTGCCGCAGACCTTGCAATGCTCATAGCCGCGGCCGTAGACAAACAGTTCCTGCTGGAAATAGCCTGGCTGACCATCACCCCCGATAAAATCGCGCAAGGTGGTGCCGCCGCGCTCGATGGCGGCCGCCAGAATCCGTTTGATCTCGATCGCCAGCTTCAGATAACGCGCCCGGGAAATGCCCTTGGCTTCGCGGCGCGGGTCGATGCCCGCAGCGAACAGCGCTTCGGTCGCATAGATGTTGCCCACCCCCACCACCACCGCGTTGTCCATGATGAACGGCTTGACCGCCATGGAGCGCCCCCGGGACAGCTGGAACAGGCGCTCGCCATCGAATAGGTCGGTCAGCGGTTCCGGCCCCAGGCGTATCAACAGCTCATGGTTCAGTGGGTCGTGGCTCCAGAGCATGGCGCCAAAGCGGCGCGGGTCCGTGTAGCGCAGGGCCAGCCCCGACTCCAGTTCGATGTCCACATGTTCGTGCTTGGCCGCCGGCAGGCCGGCCTCCACCAGGCGCAGATTGCCCGACATGCCCAAGTGGCTGATCAAGGTGCCAACTTCAGCGTTGATCAACAGGTACTTGGCCCGCCGGTCTACCTTCACGATGCGCTGCCCGGACAGGCGCACATCCAGATCCTCGGGGATCGGCCAGCGCAGGCGCCGCTCGCGGACGATGACCCGACTGACCTTCTGGCCTTCCAGGTGCGGCGCGATCCCGCGCCGGGTGGTTTCGACTTCCGGTAACTCAGGCATCTTCGCCCCTGGTACTCATCGCGACATGAACAATCAGTGTGCGCCCAATTCGCGCACGGTTTCCTTGAGGCTCTCGAAGTCGTAATCCGACAGGCCGACATAGTCGAGAATCAGATGGCCAATGCTGTTCCATTCATGGTCTTCGACCTGGTTGCCCAGCACCCGGTAGGAAGCACAGATGTGTTCGGCCATCTTCAGGATCGCCAGCAGGTTCTTCAACTGGCTGTTGCGCGACGACTCGTCGCTGAAGATCGCCAAGGCATTGTGGTGATTGGCAATGGCGTTGGTCACGTGCTCCGGCAAACGCCAGGACTTGGCCGTGTAGTAGCCGACCACCGCATGGTTGGTATTGAACGCATGGTTTTCCGTGTCCACCACCCGCCGCTCCGGCCCCGCGTCGCCGTAGGCCTCCTCCAGTACTGCCATGTAGTTGGGGAAGCGCTTGAGCATCAGCGGCACCCCACAATCGTGGAACAGCCCCAGCGCATAGGCTTCATCGACCGCCTGGGAGCCGGTGCGCTTGGCCAGAGTCAGACAGGTCATGGCCACGTCCTGGGCGGTGTCCCAGAAGCGGTTGAGGGTGACGATGGTTTCGTCGCTCATCTCGCCCTTGATCGACTGCGCGTTGATCAGGTTGATGATCGAACGGCTGCCCAGCAGGTTCACCGCACGCTGGATCGAGGCGATCTTGTTGCTCAGGCCGTAATACGGCGAGTTGACGATCTTCAGCAGTGCGCCGGACAGGCCGGGGTCCTGGGATATCAGCTTGGCAATCACTTCCAGGTCGGGGTCGGGCATGTACTGCTCCATCTGCAAATCCACCATGATTTGCGGTTGGGGCGGCACGCTGATGCCTTGCAAGGCCTGTTGAATCTGTTCGGCTGATAGCTCTTGGGACATAAGTACACACTCTGGGTCAGGCGGCGATTCTAACCTTTAATGCGCCGATGTTGGCCAGACGGACAGGAACTTTACCCTGCACTGCTGGCCGCAGGTCCATTGGCCATCGCTGAAGTCTCGCGACGGGGTATAATCGCGCCCTTTTTTCCGGAGCGACGTCATGTCCCTGCCAAGCCTGCGCCTCAAAGCCAACGCCGATCGCCGCCTGCGCGCCGGCCACCTGTGGGTCTACAGCAACGAAATCGATGTAGCCGCCACCCCTCTGCACGGCTTCAAGGCAGGCGACCAGGCGGTACTGGAAGCCGCCGGCGGCAAGCCCCTGGGCATCGTCGCGATGAGCCCGAACAACCTGATCTGCGCGCGCCTGCTGTCTCGCGACATCAAGCTGCCCCTGGACAAGTCACTGCTGGTGCACCGCCTGAACGTCGCCCTGTCCCTGCGCGAGCGCCTGTTCGACAAGCCGTTCTACCGCTTGGTGTACGGCGACTCCGACCTGCTGCCAGGCCTGGTTGTCGACCGTTTCGGTGACATCCTGGTGGTGCAGATCGCCTCGGCGACCATGGAAGCTCATAAAGAAGACGTGATCGCGGCCCTGACCCAGGTGCTCAAGCCCAGCGGCATCCTGTTCAAGAACGACTCCGCGGCGCGCGATGCCGAAGGCCTCAACCGCTACGTGGAAACCGTGTTCGGCCTGGTGCCGGAGTGGGTTGCCCTGGAAGAAAACGGCGTGAAGTTCGAAGCCCCGGTGATCCAAGGCCAGAAAACCGGCTGGTTCTACGACCACCGCATGAACCGCGCCCGCCTGGCCCCTTATGCCAAGGGCAAGCGCGTACTCGACCTGTACAGCTACATCGGCGGCTGGGGCGTACAAGCCGCGGCCTTCGGCGCCAGTGAAGTGTTCTGCGTCGACGCCTCGGCCTTCGCCCTCGATGGCGTAGAGCGTAACGCCGCGCTGAACGGCTTCGCGGAAAAAATGACCTGCATCGAAGGCGACGTCTTCGAAGCGCTGAAAGAGCTGAAGGCCAGCGAAGAGCGCTTCGACGTGATCGTTGCCGATCCACCGGCCTTCATCAAACGCAAAAAAGACATGAAGAACGGCGAAGGCGCCTACCGCCGCCTGAACGAGCAAGCCATGCGCCTGCTGAGCAAGGACGGGATCCTGGTCAGTGCTTCGTGCTCCATGCACCTGCCGGAAGACGACCTGCAGAACATCCTGCTGACCAGCGCCCGTCATCTGGACCGCAATATCCAGATGCTCGAGCGTGGCGGCCAGGGCCCGGACCACCCGGTGCACCCGGCCATCGCGGAAACCCGCTACATCAAGAGCATCACCTGCCGCCTGCTGCCGAACAGCTGAGTGCAGTGAACAGAAAAATCCCGGCCATGTGCCGGGATTTTTGTTTCAGCCAATCATGGGTGCCGGTAGGCCCGCTGGAAGTCCAGCTCCACACCGTCGACCTTGAACGTCTTGTAGTGCTGGCGCACTGGCTTGATCTTGCCCTCGCGGATCTGCGCGATCAGCCCCGCAGCATCGTTGATACCGTTGAACTTGCCCGTGTAACGCCAGAGGATCTCGCCTTGCCCATCACGGGCAAAGAGCATCGCCGAAGACTCCCAGGCGTGCTTGCCGATCAGCAGCACTTCGTTGACACCGTCGTCATCCAGGTCCACCGCCCAGGCGAAACAACCGGGCGGCGTGCAGTCACTCCTGGTCGTCAGTACCTCGACCAATTGCGCGCTGTCATCCACCTCCGGGCCTAGCCATTGCACCTTGGCGCTCAGGTAATCGACGGACTGGCCATCCCGGGAAACCGATTCCAGCAGCTCGCGCAAGGTGGTCCGGTCCGGCTCCTGCAGAACCTGCCCCTGGCGCACCTGTTCGAGCAACGCATTGAACTGCGCCCGACCGGGCTCGCCCAAATGCCGGCGCAAGGTCCTGGCATCGAAGTCGGCCACTGGCGTACGCCCGCTCAGCAGGCGCTGTACCTGGTTGCTGGCACTCAGGGCCTGCGGGTCCAGCACTGGGGTGAAGAGCAACAACAGCGCGACGAAACTCAACAGGGCCAGCCACGGGTTGCTGCGGCTCAGGCTGGCGAGCCACACCGAGCGCCTGGCCAACACCGCCCAAAGCGCCGCCAGGCTATAGACCAGGGCCAGGACCATCAGGAACAGCGCCAGGAAGCGTGACGGCGTCAGGCCGTATTGATCAATCCGCAGCCAGCTCGAATAACCCGCCATCAGCACCAGCAACGGTAGGCAGCAGAGGCTGGCGTTGACCAGCAGCTTGAGCAACCTGGCATAACCGACATCGTGCTGGCCGTCCTGGAATACGCCGTTGAGCAGGAACAGATTGCTCGCCGTCAGGCACAACAGGATCTGCGACGAGTAACCGGTACTCCAGATCGGCTGCAACCCGGTGAACATCAACGCCAAGGTGAAAATCAGGGTAATCAGCGCGCAGAGCGGAAGCAGGTAGCGGCACACCGTCAACAGGAGACCGCGCAGCAGGCCGATGACCTTTTCGTTTTCCCGGCCCATGCGCATGCCCAGGGAGAAGAACAGCGGCTGGCTGAAGCAGAGGAAGTAGGAAGACGTGAACAGATCGCCCAGCAGGGGCATGCCGAGCATGCTGAACAACTTGCCGCACAGCCACAGCAACAGGCTGAAGGCCAGGTTCACCAACAGCGCCAGAAGTACGATGAAGGCGTTGTTCCAGGCATGCCGGAACAGGTCCTGGTAGCGCGGGCGGTTACCCTCGCGAGTTGGCCAGCTCATGACAAATGCGGTACCGATATACGCCAGCACTACCGCCACGAACGGCCAGAACTTCCACAACCAGTCGTAGGTATCACGCATGAACACCCAGATGGAAAACCCCGCCAGCAGCACACTCAGGCCCAGGACCAGGGCCCAGGTGCCACGCTCGCGCACCGCACTGCCGAGCAATTGCAGGTTGATGCCCGCCACCAGGGCCAGAGTGCAGGAACCGGCGGCCAGCGCCGGCTGGGGATAGACCAGGCCACTGACCAGCAACACCCCTTGTACCAAGGCGATGACGATATAGAACAACAGCGAGCGACTCAGCGCAGGCATGGCAAATCCTTTTATGAAAGTGCGGGGGCAAGATGACGCGGGCAAGCAGGCATGAGGATCACCCCGACACCGGGCTTCTGCGCCGCTGTAGCGCAACCAGGCACAGGCTGATCAGGAACAGGCCGATGGACAATGCCAGGGTCGGCCCGGCAAAAAACACCAGGGACAGCCAGCCATCCTTGAACGGATCGAGATGCTGGCTGGACGTCCAACGCTTGAACGCCGCCTGAGCGATCCACGGCATAGGCAGCGCCAGCAGCACCCACAGCACGTAGGTGCAGAAACGCCGTCCAAGGTCGGCGCGCCCGTGCAGCGCGGCAGCGCAAAAGACCGTCAACAGGATCAAGCCTGTCGCCACCCCACCCAGCACCTGGGAGGTCAACGGCAGCCCTCGACAGGCCATGACCAGCCCAGCGGTGACCAGGGCCAGGATCATCAGCGCCCACCAGGTGCGCCATTCACTCCGCCGCTCGGGCACCAACTGCAGCATGCCGCCGCCCATCAGCACCGCCGCACAGGCAGCGCCGATGGCAAGGTCCGACAACGCGCCGGAAAGCACCACACCCAGCAGCAGCGCGCCCTGCACCAGGCCCACGCAGAGGTAAAACCTCAAGGTTCGAAGTGTCGTGGCCATTCCAGTTCCATTGGCGAGCGGTCGAAGGGCGCGCAGTCTACCTCAGCCCCCCGAGTCCGGGCAGCGGGTACCGGGTAAAGACACTCTTCACGCCGTAGAGCGGCCCCGGCATTCCTTCCTGACGCCAGCGGTGTAGAATCGGCAGATTCATCGCCAGTCATCCCCCGGCGGGTTTATGAGCTCAGGCTGAGTCTCGCGGCGATCCCGCGGGGTCATCGGCAGCTTCGGACACACGGCCATTTCTGAGTGTTCCCGAGGTCAGTAGAAGCTCACTCCCCATTTGTCACCTGATTAGCCGCCCGGAGTGCTTCATGCCTGATTACCGTTCGAAAACGTCCACCCATGGCCGCAACATGGCCGGCGCCCGTGCCCTGTGGCGCGCCACGGGGATGAAAGATGACGACTTCAAGAAGCCGATCATCGCCATTGCCAACTCCTTCACCCAGTTCGTCCCGGGCCACGTGCACCTGAAGGACCTGGGCCAACTGGTCGCCCGCGAGATCGAACGCGCCGGTGGCGTAGCCAAAGAGTTCAATACCATCGCCGTGGATGACGGCATCGCCATGGGCCATGACGGCATGCTGTATTCCCTGCCGAGCCGCGAGATCATCGCCGACTCCGTGGAGTACATGGTCAACGCCCACTGCGCCGACGCCATCGTCTGCATCTCCAACTGCGACAAGATCACCCCCGGCATGCTGATGGCCGCCCTGCGCCTGAACATCCCGGTGATCTTCGTCTCCGGCGGCCCGATGGAAGCCGGCAAGACCAAGCTCGCCGCTCACGGCCTGGACCTGGTAGACGCCATGGTCATCGCCGCCGACTCCAGCGCTTCTGACGAGAAAGTTGCCGAGTACGAGCGCAGCGCCTGCCCGACCTGCGGCTCGTGCTCCGGCATGTTCACCGCCAACTCGATGAACTGCCTGGTCGAAGCCCTGGGCCTGGCCCTGCCGGGCAACGGTTCGACCCTGGCCACCCACAGCGACCGCGAACAGCTGTTCCTGCAGGCCGGCCGCACCATCGTCGATCTGTGCAAGCGCTACTACGGCGACAACGACGAGTCGGTACTGCCGCGCAACATCGCCAACTTCAAGGCGTTCGAGAACGCCATGATGCTCGACATCGCCATGGGCGGTTCGACCAACACCATCCTGCACCTGCTGGCGGCCGCCCAGGAAGCCGAGATCGATTTCGACCTGCGCGATATCGATCGGCTGTCCCGCAGCGTTCCACAGCTGTGCAAAGTGGCGCCGAACATCCAGAAGTACCACATGGAAGACGTGCACCGCGCCGGCGGCATCTTCAGCATCCTCGGCTCGCTGGCTCGCGGTGGCCTGTTGCACACCGACCTGCCGACCGTGCACAGCCGTTCCATGAGCGATGCCATCGCCAAGTGGGACATCACCCAGACCAGCGACGAAGCAGTGCACCACTTCTTCAAGGCTGGCCCGGCGGGCATCCCGACCCAGACCGCCTTCAGCCAGTCGACCCGCTGGGACACCCTGGACGACGACCGTGAAAATGGCTGCATCCGCAGCTTCGAACACGCCTACTCGAAAGAAGGCGGCCTGGCCGTGCTGTACGGCAACATCGCCCAGGACGGCTGCGTGGTGAAGACCGCCGGCGTCGACGAGTCGATCCACGTCTTCGAAGGCAATGCAAAAATCTTTGAAAGCCAGGACAGCGCCGTGCGCGGCATCCTGGCCGACGAAGTGAAGGCCGGCGACATCGTGATCATTCGCTACGAAGGTCCGAAAGGCGGCCCGGGCATGCAGGAAATGCTCTACCCAACTTCGTACCTGAAGTCCAAGGGCTTGGGCAAAGCCTGTGCCCTGCTGACCGACGGCCGCTTCTCCGGCGGCACCTCGGGCCTGTCCATCGGCCACGCTTCGCCGGAAGCAGCGGCGGGTGGTGCAATTGGCCTGGTGCAGGATGGCGACAAGGTCTTGATCGACATTCCGAACCGCTCGATCAACCTGCTGGTCAGCGATGAAGAGCTGGCGGCCCGCCGGGTCGCACAGGACCAGAAAGGCTGGAAGCCCGTAGAGAAACGCCCACGCAAAGTGACTACCGCGCTGAAGGCTTATGCCCTACTGGCGACCAGTGCCGACAAGGGTGCAGTGCGCAACAAGGCGATGCTCGACGGCCTGTGATTGCCCTGACCCTGAAATGAAAATGCCCCGCCAAGTGCGGGGCATTTTTTTTGACCTTGGGTTGCCCTTGAGGGCCTCTTCGCTGGCAAGCCAGTTCCAACAGCTTGTAGGAGCCGGCTTGCCGGCGAATCGGCCTTCAGACTCTGCATCGCCCTTAAGGACGCCTTCGCTGGCAAGCCAGCTCCAACAGCTTGTAGGGGCCGGCTTGCCGGCGAATGGGCCTTCAGACCCTGCATCGCCCTTAAGGACGCCTTCGCTGGCAAGCCAGCTCCTACGGAGGCTCAAGGCATGCGTTCGCCCAGCTGCCCGCGCAAGAAGCGATACAGCCCATCGGCGCTCTTGCGATAGCCATCGGCGGTCAGGTGGACCAGATCATTGCGCGCCAGGTCATTGCCCTGCCACTGCCTGATCGAGCAATCGCCCCCCATGAAAGCCTGCCAGTCCCAGAACAGTGTGCGGCTGTTCTTCGCCACGTCCTTCTGGATCTGGATGATCTGCCGCAACGGCTGTGGCTGAGAGGCCGCACAACTCCCGGCATTGCGCCGCTTGATCGAATCAGGAGCCCCCACCAGCAGGATCACGGTCTTGGGCAGGTTCTTGCGCAGCAGCGCGACCTTCTCCTGCAACTGGCTGCGGTACAGCTGCAGATCCAGATCATCGTCGAAAGCTTCGTTGGTGCCATAGGCCAGCACCACCATGTCCGGGCGCAGGGCCTTGAGGGTTTCCAGCCAGCCGGGCTGCCACTTGTCCAGCACATCCAGGCGCGCGCCATTGATGCCCAGGGAGGAGTAGATCACCCCGGCGCTCTTCTGCCCTAGGATGTTCCAACCGCCCAGGGCCAGCCCCTGGTTGTTGGCGAAGCTCAAGTCCAGAGGCATGGTCAGGTTGTTGAACGGCGGGCTGAAGCGCCATTGCCCAGCCGTGACCGCGAGCATGCGGCTGCTCTTGTTGAGGTTGTCCCGGGCCGTCACGGTGTTGTTAGTGGCTGCCTGGTACAACGCCGAAATGCGGTACTGCTGATTGCTCGGCTGGCGCTCGGCGATATGCACCCTGGCACCCGGGGTCATCGGCAGCGACAGGTAACCGCCCAAGGGAAACTGGTTACTCTGTTGGTTACGTGCCGATACCAGCGACCACTGGCGCTTGGCGACACTGAGGATCACGCGCTCGTAACGGGTACCGGGCACCGGCGTCGCAGCCACGAAACCAATGCCGCCGTCACCATATTGCGCCTGCAACAGGCGGCGCACTTCACCGCTGAACAGGTCGGCGGCGGTGTGCGAATCCCCCAGTTGCACAATGCTGATGGGCGTACGGTTGGAGGTACTGAACTTGCGCGCCAACAACGCCAGGTTCGGGTCGGTGCCGGTAGTCACGACCTTTTTCGTGCCGTTCCCGGCCTTGGCCAGGGCCGAGGCAGGAGTGGCCTGGACCTCGGTGGTCGGGCTGCAACTGCTCAGCAAGGAGATGCCCAGCAATAGCGCAATGCCTTGCAGTCGCCCCATATCAGTGCTGCTCCGTCAATTGTTCACTGGGAAAGCTGATCAGCGAGATCACACGCTCAGCGATCAGTCTCTGTCCAGTGGGGGTGAAATGAATACCGTCGTCGACCCGGGTCTTGACCTTCTTGCCATCCCCGGTGGTGCGGTAATAGGAAAACTCGTCGTTCTGGTAACCGAGAATCTCGTTGGCCGAGACAAAATGCTGGTGGTACAGCTCGATCTGGCTCTTGTACAGCTCGCTCAGGTAGGCCATTGCCGTAGACAGCTTGGCCTTCTCCATGTTCGGCGGACCGACCCAGATCACTTGCACATTATGCGCCTGGGCGGTTTCGAGAATCGAATCGATGCGCCGGCGGTAGGCTTCCTCCCAGTCCGGCTTCTTGAAGCGCAGGAACGGCTTGCCCTTGACCTCAGGCATGTCCCACGGGTCGTTGGGGCCGAGGAAGATCACCATCAGGCGAATATTCGGATTGCCGGCCAGGGTGCTTTCAACGGTCTTGGGCCAGTTGAAGAAGCTTGGATAGGCCAGCCCGGTGCTCTGTTTGCTGAGGTTGAGGCTCTTGACGTTGTAGCGTTTGCGCAAGGTGTTGGCCATGTGCGGCGCCACGCCCTGCATCAAGGAGTCACCGACGAAGAACACCTCATCTCCGGCCGCCAGGCTGGCCATCAACGGCGTGCCAGTCCCCTGCTCGACCATCGGCGGGTGGTTGATCACAGGAGCCACCACCACAGGTTGCGGGTGGACCACAGCGGGATCCGGCGCGACTACCACTGCCGGATGAGACGCCGGTACAGCCGGTGGCTGCTCGGCCTGGACGGTGGGAGCCGAAACAACCTTCGGCAACGGCTCCGGCTCTTCATCTGCGGCCGCGTCAGACTGGGCCACCAAGTTCACGTCGGCCTGGTCGGTAAAATTGCCGACAAAAGCCACCCGGGCACTCTCAAGGTTCTGATTGAGTTGCGCGCCAAAGCGCCACTGCGGGTTCTGCGACAACCCTGGAATCTCGCAGCCTTCGTGGTATTTCTGCTGGCAGTAGAGGCTGATCGATTGCTGGTTGAACCACACCAGCAACAGGCTCGTCACCACCAGGGCATAGAGCACCTTGGCCGCACTACCGAGACTGGCCGACAACGGCGAACGGTTAGAAACTGGCATAGATGAACCCCGGCACGCCCGACGGTGAGGCGAAGATGACCAGACAGATAAACAGCCCCAGCGGCACTGGATACAGCAGCCACGGCAAGCCGGTGGCGGCGTCGAACACCCGGCGCAGCAGTGCCACGATCCGCGGGTAAAGAGCGACGAACAACAGGCAGCCCAGCAACGACGCGGCACTGCTGGCCAGCCCGGCGAAGGACAAGCCACCCAGGCCCGCGAGCATGTCCAGGGCATCGGGCAGGGTCGCGCAACGGAAGAAGATCCAGGCGAACGCCACATAGTGGAAGGTCAGCAAGCGGGCCGTAAGGTCCGCGCCGATCCAGCTGGGCCCCCGGGCCAGCAACGGACTGCACAGTTTGTACAGTGCCAGGCCGACGCCATGCAGCGCGCCCCAGATGATGAAGTTGGCGCTAGCACCGTGCCACAGCCCGGAAATCAGCATGGCCAGCAGCATGTTCAGATTGCCGCGCCAGACCGGACCCCGGTTGCCCCCCAGGGGGATGTACACGTAGTCGCGAATGAAGGTCGACAGACTGATGTGCCAGCGCCCCCAGAACTCCTTGAGGTTGCGCGCCGCATAGGGGTAGTTGAAGTTCAAGGGCAGGCGAAAGCCCAGCAGCAAGGCGATGCCGGTCACCAGATCGGTATAGCCGCTGAAGTTGAAGTAGATCAGGAACGAATAGCCGTAGACCGCCCGCAGGATCTGCTCGGCGGAAAACGCCACCGGGCTATCGAACACCGGATCGACCCACTCGTTGGCCAGCCACGAGCTGAGGAAGAACAGCTTGACCACCGCCACTGCGATCAAACCCAGCGCCCGTTGCGGCTCCAGCACCTGGCGCAACTGCGGCGGGTTGATCTGCGCCAGCATCGGTATCGCCCGGTTTACCGGACCAGCAATCAGGCTGGGGAAAAACGCCAGGTACAGCGCCAGGTCGAACGGCGAGCCGGGCGTCAGTTCACGACGATTGATCGACACCAGGTAGCTGACCGAGTGGAAGGCGTAGAACGACAGCCCCACCGGCAGTAGCACTTCCAGCAGCGGCAGCGACACTTCCACTCCAAACTGAGCGAAGGCGTTCTGCACCGTGCTGGTGAAGAAGTCCTGGTACTTGAACAGGTAGAAGGCCCCCAGCACCAACAGCAACATCAGGCCGTTGACCCAGCCTCGCCCGGGGTAACGCTGGCTCAACAGGCCGAGCAGGTACACCAGGGCCGTGTAGCCCAGCAGGATGTAGAGGAAGTTCAGGCTGAAACTGGCGAGGATCGCGTAGCTGGCGGCCAGCAACAGGCCATTCTGCAACCGCAGGCTGAAGCCCAGGCCCCAGTACAGAACGAAGAACAAGATGAAGCAGAGGCCGAATTCAATCGAGAGATAGCTCACAACGTAGTCCATTACGTGCAATCGGGGATGAACCCGGCACAGGGAGAGCAGGCGAGGGAAGAGAAACGGGCGCGATTATGGCAGAGGGGGTTTGCGAGTCACAAGTTGAAACATTCTCGGCATATTGCCGGTGCCTACACAGGGTGGCAGACGCCCTGTAGGAGCTGGCTTGCCAGCGAAGACGTCCGTGAATGCGCCTCAAGGAACAAGGGCCTCTTCGCCGGCAAGCCGGCTCCTACAAAGGGGGCAGACGTCCTGTAGGAGCTGGCTTGCCAGCGAAGGCGTCCGTAAGTGCGCCTCAAGGACCAAGGGCCTCTTCGCCGGCAAGCCGGCTCCTACAAAGGGGGGCAGGCGTTCTGTAGGAGCTGGCTTGCCAGCGAAGGCGTCCGGAAGTGCACCTCAAGGACCAAGGGCCTCTTCGCCGGCAAGCCGGCTCCTACGAAGGGGGCAGACGTCCTGTAGGAGCTGGCTTGCCAGCGAAGGCGTCCGTAAGTGCACCTCAAGGACCAAGGGCCTCTTCGCCGGCAAGCCGGCTCCTACAAAGGGGGGGCAGGCGTTCTGTAGGAGCTGGCTTGCCAGCGAAGGCGTCCGTAAGTGCACCTCCAGGCCCAAGGGGTGGGGCTACTGGATGTCCTCCGGCTTGACGATCACCCAGTTCTTGTCCGCAGTCACCGGCAGCCCTTCCTTGGCCTGGGCGGCGGCGTGCTTGGCAATCATGCCGTTGAGCTGGGTCATGTACTTGTCCTTGCGGTTGACCCACAGGTGAATGCCGCCCTTGGCCACGTCGACGCTGTGGAACAGCATGTAGCCGTCGCTGGTCGGAGTATCGCCGCCCACCAGTACCGGTTTCTTCCATTCATCGATGTAGGTCAGGATCGCCGCGTGCTTGCCCGCCATCCAGGTGGCCGGGGTCCACAGGTAGGGGGTCAGCTCCAGGCCGAGGTTGGCTTTCTCGTCATACTTGCCATCAGTGATCTGTTTGCGCGCAGTGGTCAGGGCGCCGGTCTTGCGGTCCTTGAGCAGCGTGCTCACGCCGATCACGTTCTGCGGCTTGACGTTGTAGCCGTACTTGGGATCGGCAGCGACCATGCGCACCAGCTCTTCGGAGGCGGCGGTCATCACATAGACCTCGATGCCGTTCTCCATCAGCTTGTTGTACAGCTCGGCCTGGCCGGTGAAGACCTTGGGCGGGTTGACCTCGATGGTCTTGACCACGTCACCGTCGTAATAGGTGCTCGGCACCGGCTTGCCGGACGCCATCAGTTCATCAACGTAGCCCTTGAGCTCCTTGAGGGTGAAACCCGAGAACACCTGGGCCACCCAGGGGTAGCAGACCATGTCGTCGACTTCGCAGAGGCGGTAGTAGTAGCTGAACAGGCTTTCCTTGTGGTCCGCGGTGTCCTTGAACGGGATCAGCTTCAACGACGGATCGAGGGTCTCGCGGGTGATCAGGCCCTTGTTCTCCATGTAGGGCAGCAGGGATTCTTCCAGGTCGTAGCGGTAACTGGTGTTGTCCATGTCGAACACCGCGTAGTTACCCTTGTTGGCGTTGGCCGCGATCATTGCGTCCAACTGCTTGGCCTGGTCTTGTGGCCAGTGCTTCAACTCGGTGGCAAAGGCCTGGCCGGCGAGGCCCAGGCAGAGTGCAACAGCTAAGAATTTCGGCGTGAACTTCATCTGCGGTTTCTCCCTGAGTGAAAACCATCGACGCTAACAAATCCCTGTGACAGTTCTCGTCTCTACACGACCGCCTGCGTCCCGTCAGCGCCAGTCACATACGCCAGAGCGTCAGCTGCTTATTCCAAAAACGACAGTTGCCATGCGATATCGTTATTAATTCAATAGATTTCAAGCTGTTAGGCTTGCCGGTTCGCAATCGCCCTGAGCCGCGATTGGCACTCGTCTTATCGGAGCCTCAATGAATCTGCCGCTGACCCTCAATCTGCTGGTGTTCCTGGCCTTGCTGTTCGGCCTGGCACAAACCCGCCACACCACCTGGAGCCTGGCCAAAAAAGTCCTCCTGGCCCTGGTGCTGGGCGTGGTCTTCGGCATCGCCCTGCACAGCATCTACGGCGCCGGCAACCCGGTGCTCAAGGCTTCCATCAGCTGGTTCGACCTGGTCGGCAACGGTTACGTGCAGTTGCTGCAGATGATCGTGATCCCGCTGGTGTTCGCCTCGATCCTCAGCGCCGTGGCACGCCTGCACAACGCCTCGTCCCTGGGCAAGATCAGCTTCCTGACCATCGGCACCCTGCTGTTCACCACCGCCATTGCGGCGCTGCTGGGCATCGGCCTGACCAACCTATTCGGCCTGACTGCCGAAGGGCTGGTGGCCGGCACCCAGGAATTGGCCCGCCTGCAAGTGATCCAGAGCGATTACGCAGGCAAGGTCGCCGACCTCAACGTGCCGCAACTGCTGCTGTCGTTCATCCCGCAGAACCCCTTCGCCGACCTGGCCCGGGCCAAGCCGACCTCGATCATCAGCGTGGTGATCTTCGCCGCCTTCCTCGGCGTCGCGGCGCTGCAATTGCTCAAGGATGATGCCGACAAGGGCCAGAAAGTGCTCAACGCCATCGACACCCTGCAAGCCTGGGTGATGCGCCTGGTGCGCCTGGTGATGAAGCTGACCCCGTACGGCGTGCTGGCCCTGATGACCAAGGTGGTGGCCGGCTCCAACCTGCAGGACATCATCAAGCTCGGCAGTTTCGTGGTGGTGTCGTACATCGGCCTGGGGCTGATGTTCGTGGTCCACGGCCTGCTGGTTGCCCTGGCCGGGATCAACCCGCTGCGCTTCTTCCGCAAGGTCTGGCCGGTGCTGACCTTCGCCTTCACCAGCCGCTCCAGCGCCGCCAGCATTCCCCTGAGCATCGAGGCCCAGACCCGGCGCCTGGGCATTCCCCAGTCCATCGCCAGCTTCGCGGCCTCGTTCGGCGCCACTATCGGCCAGAACGGCTGCGCCGGCCTGTACCCGGCCATGCTCGCGGTGATGGTGGCCCCGACCGTGGGCATCAACCCGCTGGACCCGCTGTGGATCGCCACCCTGGTGGCCATCGTGACCTTGAGTTCGGCCGGTGTCGCCGGGGTTGGCGGCGGCGCGACCTTCGCCGCGCTGATCGTGCTGCCGGCCATGGGCTTGCCGGTGTCGCTGGTGGCGCTGCTGATTTCCGTGGAGCCGCTGATCGACATGGGCCGCACGGCGCTGAACGTCAGCGGTTCGATGACTGCCGGCGCAATCACCAGCCAGGTGATGCAGCAGACCGACAAGGCGTTGCTCGATGCCGATGAGCATTCAGAGTTGGAACACGCGTAAAACAACAGCTGCACGCTGCAAGCAAGAGCCAGTCGGCTTTTACTTGCAGCTTGTGGCTTGAAGCGTTCAGCTTCTCTCCCACACCTCGAAGCTGTACGCCGGCTTGTCCCCTTCCGGCGGGTTCGGCACCTCTGACACCAGCGTCCACTGCTGCTCATCGAATTCCGGAAACCAGGCATCGCCTTGCGGATTCAACGCCACCCGCGTCAGGTACAGGCGATCCGCCTGCTCCAAGCCTTGGCTATAGAGCTGTGCGCCGCCAATCAGCATCAGCTCGCTGGCGCCCTGCTCCAGGGCCCATTCCTCGGCCCGGGCCACCGCGGCTTCCAGCGACGGATAGACCTCGGCACCTTCCAGCACCAGATCCGTCTGACGACTGACCACGATATTCAACCGCCCCGGCAAGGGCCGGCCGAGAGAATCCCAGGTCTTGCGCCCCATGATGATCGGTTTGCCCAGGGTGGTGGCCTTGAAAAATTTGAAATCCCCCGGCAAATGCCAGGGCATGCTGTTGTCGACGCCGATCACGCGGTTTTGTGCGAGGGCCGCGATCAGGCTGAGAGGGAGAGATTTTTTCATGCCGGCGAGGATACCAGAGGACCAGGACCTGGCAACGTACCCCGACCCGCGCTGCAGCAGTTATGCTCAGCGCACTTTTGAGCGATGGAATGACGCGTGACTGCACTGACTCCCCTGCAACGCCTATGGCTGACCGAAACCGTGCGCCTGCGCGAGGAACACGCCGGCCCGCTGGAGGATCAGGAAGCCAATCGCCTGGCCCGCAACCAGGGCGGCGACCTGGCGACCCGGATCCAGAACCGTGCCCTGTGGCTGGCCCAGCGTGATGGCCTGCACAGCGCCCTGCTGCACTGGCACCAGGGCGCACGCCTGGCACTGCTGGCGCTCTCGGTACTGGCGGTGATCAGCGGCGCCGGCCTGGCCTTCAGCGCCCTGGGCAGCACTCAGCAACCGGTGAACGTGTTCTGGGCCCTGGGCAGCCTGCTGGGCATCAACCTGATCCTGCTGCTGAGCTGGCTGGCCGGCCTGCTGTTCGCTGGCGAACACGGCGCCAGCCTGGGCCGCCTGTGGTTGTGGCTCAGCGAGAAATTCTCCCGGGATGCCAAGGCCGCGCAGTTGCCGCCGGCCCTGCTGCTGTTGCTGCAACGGCGCAAACTCAACCGCTGGGCCCTGGGCAGCCTGATCAACGGTCTGTGGTGCCTAGCCCTGTTCAGCGCCGTGGTCATGCTGCTGTTGCTGCTGACCACCCACCGCTACAGCTTTGTCTGGGAAAGCACCCTGCTGGGCAGCGATGCCTTCGTGGCCATTACCAACGTCCTCAGTGCCCTGCCGCGAGGCCTGGGCCTCGGCGCCCCCAGCGTGGCGACCATCCAGGCCAGCACCCGGGATGTCTACAACACCGAACTGATCCGTCAGTCCTGGGCCATCTGGCTGGTGGTCCTGGTGGTGATCTACGGCGTGCTCCCGCGCCTGCTGCTGATGCTGTTCTGTCGCTGGCGCTGGAAACACGGGCAGGCCCGCCTGCAACTGGACCTCAACCTGCCGGGATACGCCCAACTGCGGGAGCGCCTGATGCCCAGCAGCGAGCGCCTGGGGGTCAACGATGCGGCGCCGGAGCAATTGCACCGCGTCGAAGGCGGCGTCAGTGCCCAGGACAGCAGCGGCGCCGTGCTGGTGGCCATCGAACTGGACAACCAGCGCCCCTGGCCGCCGCAGCTGCCGGACAGCATCAAGGACGCCGGCATCCTCGACAGCCGCGAATCGCGCAACCGCCTGCTGGAACAGATGAGCCGCTTCCCCCCGGCCCGCCTGGTGATCGCCTGCGACCCCCGGCGCTCACCGGATCGCGGCAGTCTGGGGCTGATCGCCGAACTGGCGCGCAATGCCACGGCGACCCGGGTCTGGCTGCTCCAGGCACCGCCCGGCCAGGCCCTGGATGCTGACCGCCTGGGAGACTGGCACGCTGCCCTGCAACAGTTGGAACTGCCGTTCGCCGATTGCATCCCCCTCAACTGGTTGGAGACCGGTCATGACTGATGCCCGCCAGAAACCACTGAAACTGGCGGTGGTCGGCCACACCAACGTCGGCAAGACCTCCCTACTGCGCACCCTGACCCGGGACGTAGGCTTTGGCGAAGTCTCCCATCGCCCCAGCACCACCCGGCATGTGGAAGGTGCCCGCCTTTCGGTGGATGGCCAGCCGTTGCTGGAGCTGTACGACACCCCCGGTCTGGAGGACGCGATTGCCCTGTTGGACTATCTGGAACGCCTGGAACGTCCCGGTGAACGCCTGGACGGCCCGGCACGACTGGCACGCTTTCTCGACAGCAGCGAGGCCCGGCAACGTTTCGAACAGGAAGCCAAGGTCCTGCGCCAGCTCCTGGCCTCGGACGCCGGACTCTATGTGATCGATGCCCGGGAACCGGTGCTGGCCAAATATCGCGATGAACTGCAAGTGCTGACCGGCTGCGGCAAGCCGCTGCTGCCGGTACTGAATTTCGTCAGCAGCGCCGAGCAGCGCACAGACGACTGGCGCGAGGCCCTGGCCCGCCTGGGCCTGCACGCCCTGGTGCGCTTCGACAGCGTGGCCCCGCCGGAAGACGGCGAGCGTCGCCTGTATGAAAGCCTGGCCCTGCTGCTGGAGCACGCCCGCCCGGCCCTGCAACGGCTGATCGACGACCAGCAGGCCCAGCGCCTGGTGCGCCAGCAAGGCGCCGCGCGACTGATTGCCGAGTTGCTGGTGGACTGCGCCGCCTGCCGCCGCAGCGTGGCCAGCGACAAACAACAGGAACAACAGGCCATCGGCGAGTTGCGCCAGGCCATTCGCCAACGTGAACAACGCTGTGTCGAAGCCCTGCTCAAGCTCTACGCCTTCCGCCCCGAGGATGCTTCGGCCAGCGACTTGCCGTTACTGGACGGGCGCTGGGGCGATGACCTGTTCAACCCGGAAACCCTCAAGCAACTGGGCGTGCGGGTGGGCAGCGGCATTGCCGCCGGAGCCGCGGCCGGCGCGGGGGTGGACTTGCTGGTGGGCGGTTTGACCCTGGGGGCCGCTGCCCTGGCCGGGGCCATCGCCGGCGGCGCCCTGCAGACCGCCCGCAGCTACGGCAGCCGCTTGCTGGGCAAGCTCAAGGGCCAGCGTGAGCTGACGGTGGACGACAGCGTGCTGCGTCTGCTGGCCCTGCGTCAGCGCCAACTGGTGCAGGCCCTGAACCTGCGCGGGCATGCAGCCATGGACAGCATCCGGTTGGCCACGCCGGAGGACAAAAGCTGGCGCGAAGGCAAGTTGCCGGAGGCCCTGAACAAGGCCCGGGCGCACCCGCAGTGGTCGTCGCTCAACCCCCATGCGCGCCTGAACCAGGCCGAGCGCCAGGAGCAGATCGAGGCGCTGGCTGAGACGTTGCTGGTGTCTTAGATCGCCTTCGCCGGCAAGCCGGCTCCTACACTGCCCTGTAGAAGCGGGCTTGCCCGCGAAAGGGCCCTCAAGCCAACACAGCCAAGGCCTTGTCCTTGAGCACCTGCAGATCCATCACCGGCACCCACATGTCCTTGGCCTGCTCGTCCCAGTGGCGCATGCGCAGGCTTACTGCGCATAAGGGATCGAGCTCGAAGGCCGCCGCTTCCGCCGCGCTCATCACCCCGCCCTGGTACTCCAGGGTGCGCCGGCTGGCTTCACTCAGGCGCTGGTAATACCCCAGCTCCTTGAAGGTCAGGTAACGCTTGGCCTGAACGTGGTATTCCACCAGCCGCGCCAGGCGTTCGCTGAATCCGGCCCGGCGCAGATAGTCGGCCCCCAGGCGCTCATGGCTGACCACGCCAAAACCGCCCATGTTCTCGGCATCCTGCTGACAGATATGCCCGATATCGTGAAAGAACGCCGCCAGCACCACTTCATCGTCATAACCTTCCGCCAGGGCCAGCTGCGCCGCCTGAGACATGTGCTCGATCTGCGAAATCGCCTCGCCGATGTAGTCGCTGTCGCCGAAACGTTCGTACAAGCCGAAAACTTCGTCGATCACCTGCTGCTTTGGACTCATCACACCTCCTCCAGCAACCGGGCGATGTTGTTCTCGGCCATGGCCGGACCGACGCTCATGCCCACCCCGGTGTGCATCAGGGCCACGTTGACCCCAGGGGCCGCTTCCAGGAAGGAGAACGGCGCGGGGCCACGAGCACCATAGACGCCCTGCCAGCGCTCCAGTACCTGGACCTTGCAGCCCAGGGTCTGCTGCGCCAGCTCGATCAACCAGTTATCCACCTGCTCAGCGTTGAACGGTGAGGGATCGCAGCCGTAATCGTGGGAATCGCCGATGATCAGCTCGCCCGAGGGTGTCGGGCTGATCAGCAGGTGAATCCCGTGCTCATGCAGGTGTGGTGCCTCACGAAGGATCTGCGCCTGCACGGCGGCGGCCTCGGGCAGGTCGGCAAAGGCCCCGTAATGCACACAGCTCAGACCGGTGAGCACGGCGTGTTGTAGATCCAGATTGGCCTCGGGCCGGGCACGGAGCATCTGCAGACGGCAGATCTGTGGCTGCAACAGCGCAATCTGCTCGGCCAGCAGAGTCTGGTAGTCGTGTCCGGAGCACAGCAGGATGCGCGCGCCACGAAAGGTCCCGGCGGTGCTCTGCAGTTGGCCCGGTTCGATGTCCCGCACCAGGGTCGAAAAGTGAAACTCGACCCCCAGGTCCCGGCGCAGGTAGTCGATCAGCATCGGGATCGCCTCGCGGGAATACAGTTGCTGGTCGTCCAGGCCGTGCAGCGCGGCTCGGTGATGGCGGAATTGGCCGCCATACAGATCATTCAGGGCCGCGCCCTGAAGCAGTTCGACCCGGTAGCCATGCTCCCGCGCACGCCCGCTGCAGAAGGCTTCCAACAGGTGTTCTTCGGCCTCGCTGCGGGCGAACAGGTAGGAACCGTTGCGCTTGAGTTGCAGGCCGGCCAGTTGTTGCCAGTCGACCCAGATATCCCGGCTGGCCCTGGCCAGTTCAAGCATGGTGCCCGGCGGCTGGCCGGTGACCAGGGCCTGGCCGAAATTGCGCACCGAAGCCCCCAGGGGCGTGGCACTGCGCTCGAATACCTGTACCCGCAAACCGCGCTTGGCGGCTGCATAGGCATGGGACAGGCCCAGGATGCCGGCGCCGACGATCAGCAGATCGCTGTGATTGGTCATGAATAGTGTCCTGGAGGGAAAGCGCCTTCGCCGGCAAGCCGGCTCCTCCACACTCGGCAGGAGCCGGCTTGCCGGCGAAAACGATGGTTCGTTTACTGTGCCGCGACTTTTTCCGACTTGCCGTCATAGCGCTTGCGCCATTCGGCGAGGATGCTGTCGCGGTTCTTCGAGGCCCAGGCAAAGTCGTTCTTGATCAGGCGCTGCTCGTAGTCCGCCGGCAGTTCGGTCTGCGGCTTGGCGATGCCTGGCTGGGCCAGTACGGCGAAGTTCTCCTTGTACAGCTCCATGGCCGCCGGGCTGGCGGAGAAGTCGGCGAGTTTCTTCGCTGCCTCTTCATGTGGCGTGCCCTTGATCACCGCAGTGGCTTCGATTTCCCAGCCCAGGCCCTCTTTCGGCAGGACGATGTCCAGAGGCGCGCCCTGGCGCTTGAGCTGCACCGCCGGGTATTCGAAGGAAATGCCGATGCTGAATTCGCCCGCTGCCGCCAGCTTGCACGGCTTGGAACCGGAGTGAACGTACTGGCCGATGTTCTGGTGCAGTTCGTCCATGTACTGCCAGCCCTGCTTCTCGCCGAAGGTCTGCAGCCAGGCACTGACATCAAGGAAGCCGGTGCCCGAGGATGCCGGGTTAGGCATGACAATCTTGCCCTTGTACTCAGGCTTGGTCAGGTCCTGCCAGCTCACCGGTTTGGTCAGCCCCTGTTTCTGCGCTTCCACGGTGTTGAAGCAGATGGTTGCCGCCCACACGTCCATGCCAACCCAGGCCGGTGGATTGGCTGCGTCGCGGTAGTTGCCGCCGATCTTGCCCAGGTCTTTCGGTGCATAGCTTTGCAGCATGCCCTGCTGGTCAAGGATCGCCAGGCTGGACGCCGCCAGGCCCCAGACCGCGTCAGCCTGGGGACGGGCCTTTTCCGCCAGCAGCTTGGCGGTGATGATCCCGGTGGAATCACGCACCCACTTGATCTCGACATCCGGGTTGGCCGCTTCGAAGGCCTGCTTGTAGGACTTCAGCTGCTCGGCTTCGAGGGCGGTGTAGACCGTCAGCTCGGTTTTCGCAGCAAAGGCATTCAGGCTGACAGCAGAGAGGACGGCAGCGGCAAGAGCCAGGGGCTTGAACATGGTGCGGTTCCTTAATGAGTGCGGATCAGAGGGCGGGTGAACAAGGAATCAGTGGCCGGGCGCGTTCTGCCGCCAGGCCTGGGAGCGGCGCAGCAAGCCGCGTGAAGCCCAGGCCAGGAGCAGCGAGACGCCGGCCGAGGTGAACAGGATCAGGGTCGACATCGCCGCGGCGCCGCCGACATTGCCGGCGTCGTCCATGTTCAGCACGGCGACGGCAGCGAGGATGGTGTCGGGGCTGTAGAGGAAGATTGCCGCCGACACCGTGGTCATGGCCGAGACGAACAGGTAGCGCACGATGTCCAAAAGCGCCGGCAGGCAGATTGGCACCGTCACCCGCAGGTAGTGCCTGTACAGCGGTGCCTTGAGCGACAGGGCAGCGGCTTCGAACTCCGCGTCGAGTTGGCGCAGGGCGGTGGTGGCGGTCATCTGCGCGGTGGTCAGATAGTGAGCGATGGTGCACACCACCAGCAGGGTCATGGTTCCGTAGAACACATGCAGCGGATTGCCATTGAGGTTGAAGAAGAACACGTAGCCCAGACCGAGGACCAGCCCGGGAACCGCCATGGGCACAAAACTGAGCATGCGCAGCGCCAGGTTCAGGCCGCGTTGCCCCTGGGTTTTCTCCATCAGGTAGGCACCGGTGAAGATCAGCCCGCTACCGATCAGTGCCGTGCACAGGGCCATGGTCAGGCTGTTGCGATAGGCCAGCCAGCCACCGCCGGCGGTGTCGTTGAACTGGTAGTGGTTCAGTGACAGCGACAGGTTGTAGGGCCAGAATTTCACCAGCGACGAATACACCGCCATGCCGAACACCAGCAGCAGCGACGCGCAGATCAGCAGCACGATGGCCAGGTAGCAACCATCCCGCAGCCGCGACGGCGCCGGCTTGAACACCTGGGCACGACCGCTCATGGAGTCGCCATGCCGGCGGCGCAACCAGGCATCGACACCGAAGCTGAATAGCGCCGGAAGCAACAGCACCATGCCGATCAGCGCGCCGCGACCGAACTGCTGCTGGCCGACCACCGCCTTGTAGGCTTCCAGGGCCAGCACCTGATAGTCGCCGCCCACCACCACCGGCACCCCGAAGTCGGTGATGGTCAAGGTGAACACCAGGCAGAAAGCAGCGAACACCGCTTGCCGGGTAGCGGGCCAGGTGATGCTGCGAAAGGCCTTCGCCGGGCTGGCACCCATGCTCGATGCCGCGTCGAACAGCCGCGCATCCGCCAGGGACAGGGCCGAGAGCAGGATCATCAGGGCATGGGGAAAGGTGTAGATGACTTCACCGAGAACGATGCCCCAGAAGCCGTAGATGTTGTCGGCGAACAGGCCGCGGAGCAGGCCCTGGTTACCGAACAGGTAGACCAGGGCGATGCCCGGCAGCATCGATGGCGCCATCAACGGCAACAGTGAGAGTCCACGCCAGATGCCTTTGCCTGGAATCAACGTGCGTTGCAGGGCGTAGGCAAACAGATAAGCCAGGGGCACCACGATGGCGGCCACGCTGAGAGAGACTTTCAGGCTGTTGCCGAGCAGCCAGTGAAAATTGTCACTGCGGATCAGCTCCCGGGCCGCGACCAGGCCGCCGCCCTGCCCGTCCTCGGCACTGAAGCCGCGCCAGAAGATCGCCAGCAGCGGCAACAGCACGGCAATCCCCAGCAACAGCAGGAGCAGGAGCTTGCCGCCCACCACAAACAGACGATCGCCAAGCTCGGCACGGGAGGTCTGCCGCGCCCGCTTTGCAGGTAGCGGCAGGGACATTTGCCCGGTCATCTTAGACAAACACCTGCAGGCTGCGCGGCGGCAAGGCGACCCAGATGTCCTGGGCGCCCAGTCGCGGCATGGCTTCCGGTGCCAGTTCAGCCAGCAGCGGATGCCCTGGCAAATGGTTGAGCTCGAAGCTCATGCGGCAGCGGTTGCCGAGGAACGTGATCTCGCGGACCTTGGCCGGGAACAGGTTTTCCTCATGCACCGGCGGGTTGACGCTGATGGCTTCCGGACGACAGAACAAGCGACCCGCAGCGGCTTTGCCCGAATCGTCGGCCAGGCGCACATTCATCCCGCCGACCTGGGCGTGGCTATCGCTGTTGCGGCTGAAGGGCAGCCAGTTACCCTGGCCGACGAATTCGGCGACGAAGGGCGTAGCCGGACGGTCGTAGATTTCCTGCGGGGTGGCGTACTGCTCGACCTTGCCGTTGTTCATCACGGCGATGCGGTCGGCCATCAACATGGCCTCGTCCTGGTTATGGGTGACCATCAGGGTAGTGATCCCCAGGCGCCGTTGCAGTTGGCGCAACTCGGTGCACAGATGCTCGCGAACCCGGGCATCCAGGGCCGACATCGGCTCATCCAGAAGCAGCAACGACGGTGCCGGCGCCAGGGCACGGGCCAGTGCCACCCGCTGCTGCTGGCCCCCGGACAGTTGCCCGGGGTATTTTTTCTCGCTGCCGGTGAGGCCCACCAGTTCCAGCATCTGCGCCACGCGCTTGCGCACTTCCTCACGGCCACTGCCCGCCAGGCCGTAGGCGATGTTGGCTTCAACCGTCAGGTTGGGAAACAGCGCGTAGGACTGGAACAGAATCCCGTAGTCCCGTGCCTGGGGCGCCAACCGCGAGACGTCCCGATCCCCCAGGTACAACTCGCCCTGGTCCTGGCGCTCCAGGCCGGCGATGCAGCGCAGCAGTGTGGTCTTGCCGCAACCGGACGGCCCCAGCAGGCACACCAGCTCACCGGCGGCGACGTCCAGGGACACGTTATCCAGGGCGGTGAAGGCACCAAAACGCTTCTGGATACCGCGCACCTTCATTGGCGCGCCTGGGTTGCTCAGGGCTGTTGCAACGGAGTTGTTCATGGACGGACCTCATCAAGCAGATGCAGGCCATCCTAGGGAGCGAATGCGTAGGTCGTGTGGCAAACAGGCAAAAGCTGCCGATAGTGGTATTGGTGGATTTGGGTTGGGCGGCGATTCGCCGGCAAGCCGGCTCCTACGGGAGAAGGTGCTTCAGCAACCGGCCATTTCCTGGGCCAGGCCGAGGAACGCCGCCGGCAGGCGCGCATTCTTGCGCTCCTTGAGGCAATACAGGTACTCGGCGATCTGTGGCGCATTTTCGATGGTCAGCACCCGCAGCTGCGGGTCGTGGGGCACCTCCTGACGGGCAATGATGCTGATGCCGATGTTGCGCAGCACCGCCTCGCGGATCGATTCGCGACTGCCGATCTCCAGCAGCGGGCCGAAGCTGACGTTGGCGTTCTTCAACAACTCTTCGGTAAGACTGCGGGTAGTGGAACCAGGCTCGCGCATCAACAGGGTATGCCCGGCCAGGGCCTGGAGCGGCACATGTTCCAATGCCGCCAGGGGGTGATTGCGATGCACCGCCAGCACCAGCGGGTCGCTGCCCAGCACTCGGCGGATCAATCGCGCATCCTCCAACAGTTGCGAGGACGCGGCCACATCCACCCGGTATTCCTCCAGCGCCTCCAGCACCTGCTGGGAGTTGCCGATCTCCACCGAAACGTCCACTTGAGGCAGGCGCTGGCGGAAGGTTTTCACCAGGTCGAGGATGTAATACGGCGCAGTGGCGGCTATCCGCAGCGTGCCCTGTACCTGCCCGCTGTTGCGCAGGAAGAACTCGATATCGGCTTCTTTCTGCAACAGCTCCTTGACCATCGGCAACAGGCTCGTGCCCTCATCACTGAGACTCAGCCGACGACCGCCACGAAAGAACAGCTCAACCGAGTACTGGCTTTCCAGGTTGCGGATCTGCGTAGTCACCGTCGGCTGGCTGAGACCGAGCTTCTTCGCCGCCTGGGTGATACTGCCCAGGCGGGCGACCATGTAAAAAGCCTTCAGCTCGGCACTCAGCACAGTGTTCTCTCATCGTTTACTTGCGCAACAGGCGCAAACCGTTGAACACCACCAACAGGCTGACGCCCATGTCGGCGAACACGGCCATCCACATGGTGGCCAGTCCGGCAAAGGTTACCCCAAGAAAGATTGCCTTGATGACCAGGGCCAGGGCGATATTTTGCTTGAGGACTACCGAGGTCTGGCGAGACAGGCGAATAAACGCCGGAATCTTGCGCAGATCATCGTCCATCAGGGCAACATCCGCGGTCTCGATAGCGGTATCGGTACCCGCCGCCGCCATGGCAAAACCGATCTCGGCGCGGGCCAGGGCCGGGGCATCGTTGATGCCGTCCCCCACCATTCCCACCCGATGCCCTTGGGCGTACAGCTCCTCGATGGCTTGCAGCTTGTCGGTGGGCAGCAGGTCGCCCCGGGCCTGGTCGATCCCTACCTGGACCGCGATCGCCTGGGCCGTGTGGGGGTTGTCGCCAGTGAGCATCAGGGTCTTGATCCCCAGTTCGTGCAACTGCTGGATGGCTTCGCGGCTGGATTCCTTGACCGTGTCCGCCACGGCGAACAGCGCCAACGGGCCGTTGCGGTCCAGCAGCAGGACCACGGTCTTGCCTTGTTTCTCCAGGGCGAAGAGCTTTTCTTCCAGGGCTGGCGAGCACAGGCCCAGTTCCTCCACCAGACGGTGGTTGCCCAAGTGATACACCTGGCCGTTGATTTCACCCCGTACGCCACGCCCGGTCAGGGCCTCGAAGTTATCCACAAGGTGCAGCGCCAGCTGTTTATCCACAGCCGCCTGGGCGATAGCCAGGGACACCGGGTGGTCGGAGCGCCCCGCCAGACTGGCGGCCAGGGCCGGAGCACTGTCATTGGCCAGCGGGTCCAGGGACAGGAAGTCAGTCTGCACTGGCTTGCCGTGGGTGATGGTGCCGGTCTTGTCCAGGGCCAGGTAGTCAAGCTTGTAGCCGCCTTCCAGGTAGACCCCGCCCTTCACCAGGATCCCTTTGCGCGCCGCTGCGGCGAGGCCGCTGACGATGGTCACCGGGGTGGAGATCACCAGGGCGCAAGGACAGGCCACCACCAGCAACACCAAGGCGCGGTAGATCCAGTCGAACCAGGCGCCGGCCATGAACAGCGGTGGAATCAGCGCCACCGCCAGGGCAAAGGCGAACACCGCCGGGGTGTAGATTTTCGAAAAGGTATCGACGAAGCGCTGGGTTGGAGCCCGCGCGCCCTGGGCCTGCTCGACGGCGTGGATGATCCGCGCCAGGGTCGAGTTATTGGCCGCGGCGGTCACCCGGTACTCCAGGGAGCCGGCCTGGTTGATGGTGCCGGCGAATACCTTGTCACCCACGGTCTTTTCTATCGGCAGGCTTTCACCGGTGATCGGCGCCTGGTCGATGGTGGAACTGCCGGACACAACCTCGCCATCCAGGCCGATACGCTCGCCGGGACGCACCCGTACTCGGGCTCCGAGCTCAACGGTTTTTGCCTCCTGCTCGCTCCAACTGCCATCCGCCTGCTGCACCGTGACCTGTTCCGGGGTCATCTGCATCAGGCCGCTGATGGCATTGCGCGCACGGTCCAGGGAGCGGGCCTCAATCAGCTCGGCCACGGTGAACAGGAACATCACCATCGCCGCTTCCGGCCATTGGCCGATCAGCACCGCACCGGTGACGGCGATGCTCATCAGCGCGTTGATGTTGAGGTTGCGGTTCTTCAGGGCGATCCAGCCCTTCTTGTAAGTGCCCAGGCCGCCACTGAGGATCGATACCAGGGCCACCAGCGCCACCACCCAGGTCGGCGCGGCACTGGTGAAATGAATCACCTCCGCCGCCAACGCGCCCACCCCGGACAGGGCCAGCGGCCACCAGGCTTTCTTCACCGGCACTGCGGCCGCCGGCTCGGCACCTGGGCTCTGTTCCAGGGGCTCGGCGTGCATGCCGAGGGACTTCACCGCGGCGATGATGGGCGCCGTGTCCGGCAGATCATGGGTGACCCCCAGCACTCGGTTCATCAGGTTGAATTCCAGCGCCTGAACCCCGGCCAGCTTGCCCAGCTTGTTCTGGATCAGCGTCTGCTCGGTGGGGCAATCCATGGCCTCGATGCGGAAAGTGCTCAGGCGCGCCCCCGCGCTTGGCGTCTCGCTGAGGATAATCCGCGCCGGCGCCGCATCGCTGCTGCAGCAAGAGCCGGCATGGGCGGCATGATCATGGGCCTTGACCGGCTGCAATTTGCCCACCGGGGCATGGGAGTGGCCATGATCGTGATCGTGATCGTGATCGTGATCGTGATCGTGATCAGCATGACGCTGCTGAGCATCGGGCTTGCGCGGGCTGTGGAGAGAATCGCTCATAAGGGTCGCGTCCGAATAAAGGTGCTTGTTGCCAAGTGAACACCCTGTAGCCACTATAGGGTCAAGCACCCATTCGGAGATAACGGCAATGAAGATTGGCGAACTGGCGAAACTCACCGACTGTCAGGTCGAGACCATCCGTTACTACGAACGCGAAGGACTGCTGCCGGAGCCGGCTCGCAGCGAAGGCAACTACCGCCTGTACACCCAGGCCCACACCGAGCGCCTGACCTTTATCCGCAATTGCCGCAGCCTCGACATGACCCTCGAGGAAATCCGCAGCCTGCTAAATTTGCGGGACAGCCCTCAGGGACAATGCGCCAGCGTCAACGCGCTGATCGACGAGCACATCCACCACGTCAAGGCACGTATCGATGGCCTGCTGGCCCTGCAGGAGCAGCTGCTGGACCTGCGCCAGCGCTGCAGCGAGGAACCGGACCTGGATCACTGCGGGATCTTGCAGCGCCTGGAGGTCAGCGGCTCGGTGGCCCCCAGCGAGGCCGAGCCCTCCCATGTCGGTCGCAGCCACGGGCATTGAGCCCGCAGCCCGGGGTCGCGGTTTCAGGAACCGCGACGGCCCGTCGGTATCAGGCGCAGATACAACCCTTCGAGCCGATCCAGCAAACGCTGGTCCAGCTGCCGCCAGGCCATGCCCCGGCGCACCAGCCAGGCGCTGAACAGCCCCACTAGGCAACCGCCGAGGATATCGAAGGGGAAATGTACCCCCAGGTAGACGCGGGCCCAGCTCACTAGCAGCGCCAGCGCCAGCATCACCAATCCGGTCTTGCGCAGGGATGCTAGGATCAGAGCAAAGGCCATGGCGAACATGCCGCTGGCATGATCGCTGGGAAACGATGCCCCAGGCGCGTGAGCCAGGAAATTCTGCCCCAGGCCCAGCATGAAGGGCCGCGGGTGAAACCACAGGTCACGGATCAACAGGTTGCAGCCCAGGGCGACGACAATGCTCAGGGTTGCGATCAGCACGGTCATTCTCTGGCGGCGCTCCCCCAACACCCAAAGCACCAGGAGCAACAACGGCACACTCAGAACCAGCCCTTGTGCCAGGAAAACCGCCAGCCCACGCATTACCAATGAAGCTTCAGCGCTGGCATTGATGGCCAGGAACAGACTGCGATTGAACTCTTCCATTTAACGGCTCGTATTGACTAATCAGAAGGAAAACGCCCGGAGCGCTCCAGGGCCCGCTCCTGAGAGCGTAGCCGCCCGGCAGGCGCAGCAATGTCCGCAGTGACTCCCGGGCAAAGGTCGATAAAGCAACCGGGTGAATCGACAAGGGGCCACGCAGTCTCAACTGCGTGGCCCCCTGGTACCGCCAGTGAAACGCTTAAACCGCCATCGGCGCGGTCATCGGCGCGTGGTGTTGATAGCCTTCAAGGGAGAAGTCGCTCGGTTCGATCAGCTCCAGCCACTCTGGCTGGTACAGGCCGGTCTTGGCGAACTCCGGCACACGCTCGGAAATCACCAGTTTGGGCATCGGGAACGGCTCGCGCTTGAGCTGTTCGTTGAGCATGTCCAAGTGGTTTTCATAGACGTGGGCATCACCAATGAAATAGGTGAACCAGCGCGGCGTGTAGCCGGTCAGGCGGCCGATCAGGCTCAGCAACGCTGCACCCTCAGTCAGGTTGAACGGAGTTCCGAGCCCCAGATCGTTGGAACGGATGTAGAGAGTCAGGGAGATTTCCCGGGTCTCGACATTGGGGTGGAACTGATAGAGCAGGTGACATGGCGGCAGGGCCATTTCATCCAGCTGCGCGCAGTTCCAGCCGTGGAACAGGATCCGCCGGCTGCCTGGGTCGTTGATGATGGTGTCGACGCACTGACGAACCTGGTCGATGGCCTTGTACAGCACCACATAGCCCTGGCCTTCTTCCTCACCCGCAGCGATCTGCCGGTAGCCCTGGCTCAGCGCCAGGTCGATGGCCGCCTGGTTACTGGTGCTGATCTGCTTGTAGGCCGGCCATTTGCGCCACTGCACGCCATAGATTTCGCCCAGGTCGTCGTCGCCCTGACGGAAAGGGTTGGCCAACCATTGGGCGTTTTCGTTGGCGTTCTGATCCCAGACCTTACAGCCCAACGCGCGAAATTCAGCGGCGTTGTTCACGCCCCGCAGGAAGCCGACCATTTCGCCGATCGCCGACTTGAAGGCCATCTTGCGCGTGGTAATGGCTGGGAAACCTTCCTTGAGGTCGTAACGCAGCATCGCCCCGGGAAAGCTGATGGTGTTCACACCGGTGCGGTTGGCCTGCTTGGTGCCGTTGTTGATGACGTGGGCCACCAGATCAAGATATTGCTTCATGAATTACCTGCATCCTTGAACCCGGAGCTTGCGCCCCGGGGTTCGAATTTATTGCGCCGCGCTCTTGGCTGGAGCGCGATGATACGCCAGCCAGATCAGCCCCAGGCCGCCGAGAATCATCGGCACACAAAGAACCTGACCCATGGTCAACCAGTTCCACGCCAGGTAGCCGAGTTGCGCATCCGGCACCCGGACGAACTCGACGACAAAACGGAAGATCCCGTAGAACAGGGCGAACATACCGGAAACCGCCATGGTCGGCCGCGGTTTGCGCGAGAACAGCCACAGGATCAGGAACAGCGCCACGCCTTCCAGGGCAAACTGGTACAGCTGCGAAGGATGACGAGGCAACTGCGACGGATCGCTGAACGGCGGGAAAATCATTGCCCAGGGCACATCGGTGGGCTTGCCCCACAACTCGGCGTTGATGAAGTTGCCGATACGCCCGGCGCCCAGACCGATCGGCACCATCGGCGCGACGAAGTCCATCAGTTCGAAGAAGGTCTTGTTGTTGCGCTTGCCGAACCACCAGGCCGCCAGCATGACCCCGATGAAACCGCCATGGAACGACATGCCGCCCTTCCATACTTCGAAGATCAGGGTCGGATTGGCCAGGTAGGCACTCAGGTCGTAGAACAGCACGTAACCCAGGCGGCCACCGACGATCACGCCCATGGACATCCAGAACACCATGTCCGAGAGCTTTTCTTTGCTCCAGGTCGGATCGAAACGGTTCAGCCGGCGCGACGCCAGCAGCCAGGCGCCGCCGATGCCGATCAGGTACATCAGGCCGTACCAGTGGATTTTCAGCGGGCCGATGGCCAGGGCCACCGGATCAATCTGCGGGTAAGGCAGCATTGCGACTCCTCGTCAGGGTTAGATCTCTTGATTCCCGGGCGAAACTGTCACGCCAGGATTAAGCCAGGATTGCGTTACCACTCAGAACAGGAAGCTGATTCCCACACAGAACAGTAGCGCGGCAAACATGCGCTTCAACAGGCGCGGCGACAGCTTGTGCGCCAGGCGTGCGCCGATACGAGCAAACACCATGCTGGTCAGGGCAATGCCCAACAACGCCGGCAAATAAATGAAACCGAGACTATGGGCCGGGAGCAGCGGATCATGCCAGCCCAGAATCATGAAACTTAAGGCACTGACCAGGGCAATGGGCAAGCCACAGGCCGAGGATGTGGCCACCGCCTGCTGCATGGGCACGCTGCGCCACGTGAGGAACGGTACGGTCAGCGAGCCACCGCCAACGCCGAAAATCGCCGAGGCCCAGCCGATCACGCTGCCAACTGCTGCCAGGCCCAGTTTGCCGGGGACTTGGCGACTGGCCTTGGGCTTGAGCTCCAGGGTCATTTGCAGGGCTATTACCAGAGCGAAGACGCCGATGATCTTTTGCAGGTGCGGGCCGGAGATGGCCTCGGCGGTCAGTGCCCCGAAGCCGGCCCCCAGCAGAATGCCCACCGTCATCCAGACGAAGATCGGCCAGCGCACCGCACCGCGGCGATGGTGTTCACGAACCGCATTGACCGACGTGAAGATGATGCTGGCCAGGGAGGTGCCCACCGCCAGGTGAGTCAGCACCGAGGTATCGAAGCCCTGCAAGGTGAAACTGAACACCAGCACCGGAACGATGATGATCCCGCCGCCCACACCGAACAGCCCGGCCAGCACGCCCGCACAGGCGCCCAACAGCAGATAGAGCAGAAATTCCATGGGAGCATCCGAAAATAAGACCGGCATGGTAACGGATGCGCCACCCCGGACTCCACTGGATGGCGATGGATACCCATCGGTTCTGTGGGTAAAGTGGGCAAAAACACACAGGGGGCCACCTTAATGTGCTTGATCGTTTTCGCCTGGCGGCCAGGTCATTCGCAACCGTTGATCGTCGCGGCCAACCGTGACGAGTTCTATGCCCGGCCCAGCCTGCCGCTTGGGCAATGGCCAGAATCGCCACAGATCCACGCCGGGCGCGACCTGGAGGCTGGTGGCACCTGGCTCGGCGTCGGTGCCGACGGCCGCTTTGCCGCCCTGACCAATATCCGCAACCCCCATCAGCCTCCGGCGCGGCGCTCGCGAGGCGAGCTGGTAGCGCGTTTTCTTGCCGGCAACATTGACCTCGACGACTATTTGCAGGACGTGGTCGGCCGTTCGGTAGACTACGCCGGGTTCAACCTGCTGCTGGGTACCCCAGATCAGCTGTGGCACTACAATGCCCGGGAACCGCAACCGCAAAGGCTTGAAGCCGGTGTCTACGGCCTGTCCAATGCCGGGCTCGATACCCCCTGGCCCAAGCTGCTCAAGGCCAAGGCTGCACTGCAGGAAGCGCTGCACGATCCGCAGCCCCAGGCATTGCTGGCGCTTTTGAGCGACCCGCAAACCGCGCCTTTCGCGGAGCTGCCAGACACCGGAGTCGGATTGGCCACGGAAAGCCTGTTGTCCAGCGTGTTCATCGCCAGCCCCAGCTACGGCACTCGTGCCAGCACCGCATTGATCGTCAACGCCGACGGCTCGCGGCATCTGCTGGAGCGCAGCTTCGGCCCGTATGGCGGGCATCTGGGAGAGGTTGAGCTGAGGGTGTGAAGCGTTCGCCGGCAAGCCGGCTCCTACACAGGCCTGTGTAGGAGCCGGCTTGCCGGCGAAGAAAGCACCTCGATTAGAGGGTCTTGCTCGAAGCCGGGTTGATCATTCGTGCCAACCCGAGCTTCTTCAGCGCCAATTGCAGCGAGCTGTGGATAACTTGCGGGTTGTCGATGGTCATCATCTCGGCCAGGAGTTCCTTGGCCTTGCTCAGGTTGATCTGACGCAGCATCCACTTCACTTTCGGCAAGTTGGTGGCGTTCATCGACAGGCTGTCAAAACCCATGGCCATCAACAGCACCGCTGCCGCCGGATCACCGGCCATCTCGCCACAGATACTCACCGGCTTGCCCTCGGCATGGGCATCGCGCACCACGTTCTGCAGGGCTTGCAACACAGCCGGGTGCAGGTAGTCGTAGAGATCGGCGACCCGCGGGTTGTTGCGGTCCACCGCCAGCAGGTATTGGGTCAGGTCGTTGGAGCCCACTGAAAGGAAGTCCACCTGCCGTGCCAGTTCCTTGGTCTGGTACACCGCCGCCGGAATCTCGATCATCACCCCCACTGGAGGCATCGGCACGTCGGTGCCTTCATCGCGCACTTCGCCCCAGGCACGGTGGATCAGGTGCAGGGCCTCTTCCAGCTCATGGATACCGGAAATCATCGGCAGCAGGATGCGCAGGTTGTTCAGGCCTTCACTGGCCTTGAGCATGGCCCGGGCCTGCACCAGGAAGATCTCCGGGTGGTCGAGGGTTACGCGGATACCGCGCCAGCCCAGGAACGGGTTGTCTTCCTTGATCGGGAAATACGACAGCGACTTGTCGCCACCGATATCCAGGCTACGCATGGTCACTGGCTGCGGATGAAAAGCCGCCAGTTGTTCGCGATAGATCGCCAGCTGCTCTTTCTCGCTGGGGAAACGCTGGTTGATCATGAACGGCACTTCGGTGCGGTACAGCCCGACGCCCTCGGCCCCGCGCTTCTGCGCCCGAGCCACATCGGCCAGCAAGCCGGTGTTGACCCACAGCGGCATACGGTGGCCGTCCAGGGTCACGCAGGGCAGATCACGCAGCGCGTCCAGGCCCTGGGCCAGTTGCCGCTCTTCTTCCACCACATCGGCGAATTGCTTGCGCAGCACGTCGCTGGGGTTGGTGTAGACCTCGCCGTGGTAGCCATCGACGATCATCTGGATGCCGTCGACCTTGGAGTACGGCAGGTCGACCAGGCCCATGACCGTCGGGATGCCCATGGCCCGGGCCAGGATCGCCACGTGGGAGTTGCCCGAACCCAGTACCGAGACCAACCCCACCAGCTTGCCTTCCGGCACTTCGCCAAGCATGGCCGGGGTCAGCTCTTCACTGACCAGGATGGTGTTGTCGGGGTAGACCAGGGTCTGCTGGCGCTCTTCCTGCAGATAGGCCAGGAGCCGGCGCCCCAGGTCCTTGACGTCCGACGCACGCTCACGCAGGTAGGCGTCGTCCATCAGTTCAAAACGGTTGACGTGATCGGTGACCACCTGGCGCAACGCGCCCTGGGCCCATTGCCCGGTCTTGATCACGGTTTTCACTTCGCTGCCCAGGGAGGCGTCGTCGAGCATCATCAGGTAGACGTCGAACAGCGCGCGCTCTTCCGGGCGCAGTTGGGTAGCGAGTTTTTCCGACAGCGCCCGCATATCGGCGCGCACCCCTTCCAGGGCGGTCTTGAACAGCCCCAGCTCGGCGTCGATGTCGGTGATGTATTTGTCCGGCACCACGTCCAGGTCGGCCGGCGGCAACATCACCACCGCACTGCCTACCGCGGCACCGGGGGAGCCCGGCACACCAACGAACTTGGCCTCCTGGATACCCTTGCCCTGGCGCCCCAGGCCGCGGATCGAGCCGGTGGCCTCGGCATGGGCAATTACCCCGGCCAGTTGCGCGCTCATGGTCACCAGGAAGGCTTCTTCGCCCTCGTCGAACTGACGACGCTCCTTCTGCTGGATGACCAGAACGCCGACTACGCGGCGGTGGTGAATGATCGGGGCGCCGAGGAACGAGGCGTAGCGCTCTTCACCGGTTTCAGCAAAGTAGCGGTAGCGCGGGTGATCGGCAGCGTTTTCCAGGTTGAGGGGTTCTTCCCGGGTGCCCACCAGGCCTACCAGGCCTTCGTTGGGGGCCATGCTGACCTTGCCGATGGAGCGCTTGTTCAAGCCCTCGGTGGCCATCAGCACGAAGCGGTTGGTTTCCGGGTCCAGCAGATAGACCGAGCAGACCTGGCTGCCCATGGCCTCTTTGACGCGCAATACAATAATCCCCAACGCCGCCTTGAGATCCTTGGCGGAGTTAACTTCCTGGACGATCTTGCGCAGCGTATTGAGCATGGCTCGGGGTCGAACTCCGTCGTCAGTCGCGCACTAAAAGGCGCGGGGCAAGCTCTTTGAGAGCGCGGCGATACACTTCGCGCTTGAATGTCACCACCTGGCCCAACGGATACCAATAACTGACCCAGCGCCAGCCATCGAATTCCGGTTTACCGGTCAAATCCATCCGCACCCGCTGCTCGTTGGAGATCAGGCGCAGGAGAAACCATTTCTGTTTCTGGCCGATGCACAGCGGCTGGCTGTGGGTCCTGACCAGACGCTGCGGCAAACGATAGCGCAACCAGCCCCGGGTGCAGGCGAGAATTTGCACATCTTCGCGCTCCAGACCCACTTCTTCGTTCAACTCGCGGTACAAGGCGTCTTCCGGCGTCTCGTCGGGGTTGATGCCCCCTTGAGGAAACTGCCAAGCGTCTTGATTGATACGGCGAGCCCATAGCACCTGTCCGGCATCATTGGTCAGAATGATCCCGACATTGGGGCGGAAACCATCGGGGTCGATCACGGCTACAACCTCGCAAACGCATGTCGCCGCATTGTTCCACAAAGCTTGGGAATGCAGCAACGAGGCTGCTCAGCTTATGTGCACTCTTGTGAAAAGACCGTATTCTGGGCCCCTTTCTCCGTGACTTTTCAGCGAGTAACTGCAATGCGCCTGGCTTTATTCGACTTGGACAACACGCTTTTGGGCGGCGACAGCGACCACGCCTGGGGCGACTACCTGTGTGAACGGGGCTTCCTCGATCCCATCGCCTACAAGACCCGCAATGACGAGTTCTACCAGGACTACCTGGCCGGCAAGCTCGACAACGCTGCCTACCTGAACTTCTGCCTGGAAATCCTCGGCCGCACCGAAATGGCCGTGCTCGAACAATGGCACAGCGACTACATGCGCGACTGCATCGAGCCGATTGTCCTGCCCAAGGCCCTGGCACTGCTGGCCAAGCACCGTGATGCCGGCGACAAGCTGGTGATCATTACCGCTACCAACCGCTTCGTCACTGCACCGATTGCCGAGCGCCTGGGGGTCGAAACCCTGATCGCCACCGAATGCGAAATGCACGACGGCCGCTACACCGGGCGCAGCACCGACGTGCCGTGCTTTCGCGAAGGCAAGGTCACTCGTCTCAAGCGCTGGCTGGAGGAAACCGGACATAGCCTGGAGGACAGCTACTTCTACAGCGACTCGATGAACGACCTGCCGCTGCTGGAGCAAGTGACCACCGCGGTGGCCGTCGATCCTGACCCGAACCTGCAAGCTGAAGCACACAAGCGCGGCTGGCAGGTGATCACCCTGCGCAATTAAGCAGGTCTCCGGCAAGCTGGCTCCTACAGGTTGTTGCAGGAGCTGGCTTGTCAGCGAAGAGGCTGAGCCGACCCTAAGCCGGCTTGGCCACCATCAAATAGAAAATCGCCATGAAGGCCAGAAACGCCGGCCACCCCAAGGCGAACCACCAACGCATATACAGACCTGCCTGCAACGGCATCGGCGTCCCATCCCGCAACGCCTGCTCAGCCATCTTGTGCACGCGAATCTGCAACCAGACCACCGGCAACCAGCACAGCCCCGCCAGCACGTAGAGCCCCAGGCTCCACATCAGCCAGGCTTGCTGGATCGGCCAGCCCGCCAGATGCACCAGCCCCAGCCCGCTCAGCGGCTGGAACACCGCGGTGGTGGCAGTAAAAGCCCAATCGGCGAACACCAGGTGCTTGAAGGTCACGGCTATCACTTCCAGCTTGCCGCTGCGCCACGCCCGCAGCGCGTAGTAAGCCGAGCCCGCACCCAGACCGAAGAGAATGGTCGAGGACAGGATATGCAGGGTTTTCAACAGCAGATAAGCGCTCATCGGCGAGGTTCGGTCCACAACAGCCAAAGGGTCGCCACCATCAACACCAGGTTCTTGGCTACGGCGGCATAAGGGTCAAACCAGAAATGCGGCAGGATCAGGCTGATGATCAGGGTGTAGCCGAACATCAGCAGCAGTTGCGCCTGCAGGGCTCGCCGACGCCAACGCCGCAGCAGCAGGCCGATACCCAGAACGGCATCACACAGTGATCCACCGATCACCGCCAACACCGCCCAAACGCCTTGCACCCCGGCCTCGGCCATGATCCGCAGGCCCCAGTCGTAGCCAGGGCCGATGCACACCAGCGCGGTACCCAACCAGATCAGCACCATGACCGCCAGCAGCAATGGCCGCAGGGCCAATTGAACGCTTTGCGCTGCCTGCGGCCAGTCTTGCAGGCGTGTTGCCAGGGGCGCCGCGTGATATCCGCAGACTGCTGCCAGCACCTCGGGAGACGCCAGACTATCCCGCCGGGCCATGCTCAGGGTTTGGCAGTTCAGTGCTCTCCAACCCAAGCGATCACCCACCTCGCTCACCGACGTCAACAAGGCTGAGGGGAGCTGGAAATAACGCGCCGGGGCCCAGCCTTGAGCCGCGCGCAGGTGATCCAGTAACTGCGCCATGGTCATCCGCTCAGGCCCCACCAAAGGCAGCACCATGGATTCTTGCGGCCACTGCCTGAGCAGGGCCAATACGGCCGCACACAGATCATCCACATGCAAGGGCTGAATCTGCGCCTTGGAGGACAACAACGGGATCAGCGGCCAGGGCGACAGGCGTGCCAGCCAACGACTGCTGGCCCCGCCGGCGCCAAGCACCAGCGATGGACGCAACACCACCGCCGGGATATTCAGGCGCAGCAGGTAATCATCCGCAGCCGCCTTGCTCGCCAGGAATGGCACATCTGGCTGGGCCCCTGCGCCCAAGGCAGAAATCTGCAGCACTGGCACACCCCGGACCGCAGCCAGGTCGAACAGCGCACGAGTGCCCAGATCCTGAGTCAGGGTCAGCGATGGCGCGTCGCTGCTCAACAACCCGGCGGCGTTGATCAGCAGGTCGGTATCGGCAGGTAAGACAAAGGGCTGTGATTCAAGCCCCAGACGATCAAGATCCAGTGACAGCCATTCCACTCCCGGCAAGCTCCGGGACTGTGGATAACGACTGGTGGCGATCAACTGATGACCGGCGGCGTGCAACGCCGCCAGCAGATGGCGGCCGACAAACCCTGTGGCCCCCACCAGAACAACCTTCATGACAATCCTTAGAATTTACGCCGGGTCAGACCGGCTTGGCGCCCATGAGGCCGGCAATGGCCACAAAACACACGACGCTGAAGACGGCCAGCACCAGGGTGAAGGTCAAACCACTGGCGGCCTTGGCCACCCGCAGGCGATTGAGCCGCACCATGAGCCATAACCAAGCCAGGGCACCCAGGGTGTAAAGCACACTGGAAGCCAGGATCCAGGTCTGCCCCAGCGGCCAGCCCACCAGGTGCACCATCCACCAGCCAGTAAACGGCAGGCTCAGCAAGCCGAGCGCCAGCAGCAGCCAGCCGAACAGCCCCGGACGATGCAAGATCCGGCTGTATACCGTCGCATCACCCTGGCGGCGCAAGCGCCAAACCCAGATCGCCAGCCCCAACGCACTGCCTAGCAGCAGCACGGTGGCCAGCATATGAAGGGTCTTCAGCGTGGTCAGTGTTTCCATGTTTTCGCTTCCTTAAGGCTTCGATCCTCAGCGTAGTCGTTCAACCGAGGAACAACTGATACGCCGGGTTATCGCTTTCATCCCAGTATGGATAGCCGATCTGCTCCAGGGCCGCCGGCACCAGATGACGCTCATCGGCCGGCACTTGCAGGCCGGCGACCACCCGGCCATCTGCCGCGCCGTGGTTACGGTAATGGAACATCGAGATGTTCCAGCGCCCACCCAGCTTGTTGAGGAAGTTGAACAGGGCCCCCGGACGCTCCGGGAACTCGAAACGCAGCACCACTTCGTCGCTGACCTTCTCCGCGTGGCCGCCGACCATATAGCGGATGTGCAGCTTGGCCAACTCGTTGTCGGTCAGGTCGATCACCGGGAAACCCTGCTCGGTCAGACTGGCGATCAAGGCACTGCGCGGATCGTTTTCCGGGTGGGTCTGCACGCCAACGAAAATATGGGCCTCGCTACCGGTGTTGTAGCGGTAGTTGAACTCGGTAATCTGGCGCTTGCCCACGGCCTCGCAGAACGCCTTGAAGCTGCCGGGCTTCTCGGGAATGGTTACGGCGATGATGGCTTCACGGCCCTCACCCAACTCGGCGCGCTCGGCCACATGGCGCAGGCGATCGAAGTTGACGTTGGCGCCGGAGTCGATGGCCACCAGGGTCTGCCCGGTGATGCCGCGCTGCTCGACATACTTCTTGATCCCGGCCACACCCAAGGCGCCGGCAGGCTCGGTGATCGAGCGGGTATCGTCGTAGATATCCTTGATCGCCGCGCAGATCTCGTCGGTGCTGACGGTGATCACTTCATCGACGTAATCCTTGCAGATATCGAAGGTGTGCTGGCCGATCTGCGCCACCGCCACCCCGTCGGCGAAGATACCCACGGTCGGCAGCACCACTCGCTCGCCTGCGGCCATGGCCGCTTGCAGGCAGTTGGAGTCATCCGGCTCGACACCGATGATCTTGATCTCAGGACGCAGGTACTTCACGTAGGCGGCGATGCCAGCGATCAGCCCGCCGCCGCCCACCGGAACGAAAATCGCATCCAGCGGCCCCGGGTGCTGACGCAGAATCTCCATGGCCACCGTACCCTGCCCGGCAATGGTGTGAGGATCATCGTAGGGGTGGATATAGACGTAGCCTTTTTCGTCCACCAGCTTCAGCGAGTAGGCCAGCGCTTCCGGAAAAGTGTCGCCGTGCAGCAACACTTTGCCGCCACGCGAACGCACGCCTTCGACCTTGATCTCCGGAGTGGTCTTGGGCATCACGATAGTCGCCTTGACCCCCAACACCTTGGCCGCCAGGGCCAGGCCCTGGGCATGATTGCCCGCCGATGCAGTGACCACGCCACGGGCGCGCTCGGCCTCGGTGAGCTGGGTCAGTTTGTTGTAGGCGCCGCGAATCTTGAACGAGAACACCGGCTGCAAGTCTTCACGCTTGAGCCAGATCTGATTGCCCAGCCGCTCGGAGAGCTGGCGGGCAGTCTGCAATGGGGTTTCTACGGCAACGTCATAAACGCGCGAGGTGAGGATTTTCTTAACGTACTGTTCGAGCATCGGAAAGCATCACTGGGCGGGTTGGGCA